>JBBQHJ010000216.1:0-8433 GCA_038323865.1 Gemmatimonadales bacterium | reverse complement strand
GCCCTTAACGGCCCAATCGAGCGACTTCTCCTCGATGCGCTGCAGGTAATAGAGCTCCCCGCGCCGCTCGTTGCACAGACGACGCAGCAGTTGGACCAGATGTTGTCTGAGATCCAGCTCGGACTCGCGGATCAGACGTTCAGTTGCCGCCTGCGAACTTCGCCCGCAGAGGCATTTGCGCACCTCGCCGGAGTGCTTCGCGCCGCGTCTCCCGTGTTTTCCGGTGCATACGTGTTGTTTCTGCTGGATGACGTCTCATCGCGCTATCTGCCAATCGAGATGGTTCACCATGTCATCTCGAGCCTGTTGTTCCAGCAACCGACGTGCGCGTTTCGCATCACCACGGAGGCGCAAGCCGTGCAGCGGACGCTCTTCTCGCCCGGGGGAATCGCGCCTGCCGATCCGAACCGTGACTACGAGGAGGTCAACCTCGGGAACGAGGTCTACCGCATCCTACAGCAGGGATCCATTGAGGCGCGCGTCACCTTTATCACCGACATCCTTTCTCGCCGCGCAAAGCAGTTGAACGACGAGTGGTCGAGTGTCTCACCGCGGAAGGTGCTCGGGGAGCGCAGTCTTGTCGACATCGCACGAGACATCGTCAGCTCTTCGGCGACGTCCAACTCGAGAAAGGAAGTGTACTGGGGCGTCCGCGCGCTGCTCGCCGTTTGCGTCGGCGATTTGGGTGATGTCGTAAAGCTCTACGAGAAGATCATCCAGCGCGGTGACCCGCGCTCGCTGCCAATCCCGGCGAAGATCCAGACAAGTTGCTTTCTTGAACATGCGGCCGGTCTGATGCACGTGTTGAACCGACGACAGACACAACACAAAGAACTTGCCATCGCCTTCGCGCAGGCGGCCAGCGAACTGCTCCAGTTGTCGGCCCGTGCAGGTGAGGATGAAGGACGTGGCATGCGGCAGTACACGAAACTCTACGTACGCGTTGAACCTGGTGTGGACAGTCAGACAACCGTGGAGCGCATCTTCGAGCTGCTGGATGCTGGTGTATTCGTGTACGACGGCGGAACGCCGCGGACGAAGACCCGGGATGACGACCCGGTGTTTCAGTTCAAGCTGTCGTACCGGAAGATGTTGGGTCTGCACAGCTACATCGGTCTCTCGGACCGTGATCGCTTCGAGTTGTCGGGTGACAAGCTGCGGCGCTTCCTCTTCGAGCCCTCGCAGGCGAAGTCGATCCTCATGGAGAGTGAAGCACGGAGTTCGGTAGCGCAGCCGGAGGACGAAGAAGAGCCGGTCGTCACAACGGCGCCTGTGCCGCCGACACCTGCGGCCGCCGCTACTGCAAGGTCAGAGCAATTGACGCTGCTTACCGAGTCAGTGTCCGACACTGCGTCGCCTGTGGCGTCGCTCGCGCCCACCGTGCCTGTGAAGGCCACGGTTTCCTCGCTGGAGGAGTGGCAGACCGCCGAGACAGGTGCAGTCATTCTCGCCTTCGGCTTCGAGGAGCGAGCGCTCGAATCCGCGCGTCGCGTGCTCGAAGCTGTCCGGCCTCAGCGGATCGTGGCCGTGCGATACACAGGCGACGAGCAGGGACGCGACATCGAAGACATGGTGCGCGCGAGCGGCGTTGCGGTCACGGAAGTCAATTCGCTCGAAACGTTGCTCGAGGTATGCGCGACACTTCCGGACACCACCGTTGTCGACACGACGGGGATGTCGAAGGCGTTTCTGTTCGAAGCCGTGCGGGAACTGGTCCGCAGAAATCGCCGTGCACGCGTCGTCCACACGCTCGCCGAACATCACTACCCTCGTAACTCAGACCTCGAGGCACTCGGCGTACTTCCGTACGAGGCAATACCTGCGGAGACTTTTGCACAGCTCGACCGGCTCCTGACAGGTGAAGAGGGTCCGTATTCGCTCGACCGCGTGCACGGCGAGTCGTCGATGCCAGAACGTCAACGCGCGCTCGTGGCATCGTCCTCTCCGAAGAACGACCGGTTGTCTCACCTGCTCGACCAACGATCATACGAAGCAGTACGAATACTCGCCCCGTACCCGACCTCCGCGCGACGGCGCGTCGCGCGCGCGGCGGCCGAGCTGGCGGCGAGCATCGCGGACGCAAACACGTCGCTGCTGGAAGTGGACACAAACGACCTGGCCGATGCACTGCGACAGACGACGGAGCTCTATCGCGAACTCTACTTCGACCTCGGTATGAACGTCGAGCTTGGGCTGACTGGTTCGAAGATGCACGCAGTCGCCGACGCCGCGCTCGCCGCCGCCGTTCGCATTTCGCATGTCTGGTACGTCAGGCCAAGAGCTTTCCACCGCCACCGGTTCACGGTCGGAGTTGGTGTCACCCAGTGCTTCGAAGTCGCCTGGCTCTTGCCCGGACCCTGAAGGTCGAGAAAGGCTGTCTCGCGAAGGAACTGCGCGATGGCTCCATCGCAATAGCGCTTCGCCATGCTCTGCAAGGCCCTTCGGAGAAATGTCACGACGGACTCGCGTGTATAGTAGCGCTCATCCATTATCGCATTCGTCTCTGAAAGGATGACTGGTGCGTGCGACCCGAACTGTACCGTCCACCGAAGCACGTGCTCTTTGTCGATGGTCTCGCCTTGCCGAAAATCACCGATGATGTTGACGAGGCTCTTCGCAGAGTCCCCCATGGCCTTGGTGATGACGGTGCTCACGCCGCCCCCACGTCCGGCGCAGCCTCGCCGACCTGAAAGGCGAGGACGGGAAGCGTGCGAACACCACCACCCTCAGCCGGCACGTGGATGTTGGGAGGCTGAACGCCGCGGTCGAACGCCTGCATCCGCTTCGGACAAAGCTTTTGAAAATCACAGCGAGAGCACTTCGTCGGCTCCGGCCGCATCGGGAAATCTCGAGCGAGAATGCCGTCCACGGCGAACTCGATGTTCGCCACGGCCGCGTCGATGGCCTCCTCGGTCACGGGGACGGCAATGCGCTGGTTGTCCTTGAGGAGATGCACCGATCCGTTCGCCGCCGCTTCGCCGAGCACTTCACGTGCGGCCTTCGCGTAGAGCTGAACCTGCAGTGCGAGATCCGTCCAGACGAGATCGCGGTCATTCGCCTCGGGCGTGGCGCCGCCCTTCATCGCCTTGAAGTCCAAGACGCCTGCCTCCACCACGCGCCCGTCTGCGTCCTCCTTGAGCAGCAGGTCGATGGACCCGGACACCACGCCGCGCTCGATGTTCAACTCGAAGGGAGCTTCGACCCGCCGACGCTGCGTGAAGTCTTCGGTGAATTGCTCGACGTACGCCGCGACGATGTTGCCGGCGCTTTTGCGGGCATTCTCGTATCCGCCCGGTCGCGTTTCCGGGTTGCCGCTCGGATGCACGTGCTGGAGATGGAACACATCTTCGGCGATAGCGCGTGCCTCTGCGGGCGTCGGCGCGACGTCCGGAAAGCGGTCGTGCACCTGACAGACGGCAGCGTGGACCGTCTGCCCATAGCCCATCATCTCCTGGATCGGCGGACTGAATCCGTCGATCTTCCGGAGCTTGAAGTTGTACGGACATGCCAAGTAATACCGCGTGTCCGAGTAGCTGGTGGGCAGAGCCTCCTCGCCGCGCCGGCGCGTTGGCGGGAAGGCCGCCAAGCCGACGGGTACCACGGTCGTGTCGCGCTCGACGTCAGCATGCGTGATGCGCAGTGCAAACGGCGAAGGACGCCGGCGGCGCGCACCTCCCGGAAGCAGCGCGGCGCCGCTCACGTAGAGGTAGCGCTCAGCGCGCGTCATGGCGACGTAGAAGAGGCGGGCCTCCTCTTCCTCAGAGCTGCGGTACGCGCCACGCGCGAGGGCGCCTTCGATCAGCGTGTCAGGCAGCCAGCCATCGTAGTCGTATTTCTTCCCGGGAAAGCGCTGTGCCTCTACGTCAACGATGAACACCGCAGGGAACTCAAGCCCCTTCATCTTGTGCACGGTGGCGACCGTCACTGCGTCAGGACGACGTAGCAAGTCGTCGGTGCCCAGGTCGTAGCCGGTGCCGGCAATGTTGTCCAGAAAGTTCAATACCTCCTGAAAGCGGATCGCGGAGTCGATGCTCACGTACACGGTCTCGACGTCCTGCATGATGCGGCTGAACATGCCGACGTCCCGCATCACGCCAGCGTCGAACGGAGTGGACGCGAAGGAAAACGACTCCAACAGCTCGTGCACGAACTGCTGGGGGAAAATGCGGCGGCGAACAGAGCCTGGTGCGATTGGCGCGTGGATGAGGCGTCCCCACTGCGTCACCACCAATGCAAAGCGACCGAAGTCCGCAGCCGGGTAGGCGGGAAGGATGCTGGCGTCGAAGACGGCGCGCGCATCGGCGCGGTTCGGCATGCCGTGGCGGAGGAGTTCGAACGCGGCACGCAACGCAGCGACCTGAGGCCGGTCCATCACGCCGCCACCCGCCTCGAGCGTGAACGGGATGCCACGCTCGGAGAGTGCGCGAGTGAAAGCACCGTGGCGTGCGCTCTCGTCCTGCTCGGAGGTACGCGTCGACCGCATGACGACGAGGAAGTCGCCTGGCGTCAGGCCTCGCGTCTCGTCACCTTCCTGATAGGCGGTGCCGAGCAGAGCCGCGATGCGGTCCGCTACCCATGCAGCCTCCGACTCACGGTCGTCGAACCACAGGCACCCGAGCTGTCGGGGACCCGGTGGATTGTGAGCGGTGGGATGCTTCGGAATGCGCGTGGCGCCCAGCTCGGCCTCCGCAAAGGCGGCTGCCGTCTCGACGATGGGTGCCGTGCTGCGGAAGTTGTGCGACAGCGTGTGCTGGGCACAGCCAGGGTAGCGCTCGGGAAAGTCGATGATGTTCCCGACGTCGGCACCACGCCATCCGTAGATGGCCTGGTCGTCGTCGCCCACCACGAACAATGTTTTGGATCGGCGATGAAGCTCACGAATCAACGCTTCCTGAGCGGGATTAACGTCCTGGTACTCATCGACGAGCAAATGCAGGATCGGAGAGACGGCGCGTTCGGTACCGGCGTCCCCGGCACGCAGTCGGTCAACGACCTCACGGATCATCAGCGAGAAGTCGATGTACTGGTCGCGCTTGAGGAGGTCACGGAGGCTACCCAGGACGGCGCCCAACCCTACGTCCCTCTCGGCCACCTGCTCTACGGCGAGCAGCTCGTCGTTCATCGTCTTCCACGCTCCCGAGACGCCCTTGATGGCCTCGAAGTACCTGGAGCCCCGCTCCGTCTGGAGCGCCTTGAGCCCTAGCCGATTCCGCCTGGAAATGAGAAAGAGGATCAGCCTGTTCTCGTCGAGCACGGTGAACTGGCGGTAGCGAGCCTCTGCGTCGCCGAGCACGTGCTGACAGAAGCCGTGGATGGTGCCAATGAACATGGCGCCGGCCAGCGCCGGATCGAGGCCGCAGTCAACGAGTGCCCTGCTGACGGCGAACTTGAGTCCCTCCGCGGCCTTCTCGGTGAACGTGAAGGCGACGACGCTCGACGGCGTGGCGCCTCGTGCCAACAGCCACGCGATCCGATACGCCAGCGTGCGTGTCTTGCCAGAACCCGCACACGCGTTGGTGCGGATCTCGGCGCTGCCGTCGCACGCAGCGGCGAGCTGCGCAGGCCGTAGCGCGCACTCCATTGCCGCGAGGGCACGGTTCAGCTGTGGGTTCGGTTCGTGATCGCCGTCAAATACGCCCGTGATAGCGTCCGTCATGTCGCCCGCCCGGCAGAGTCCGCCTGACTATCGTAGTGATCGCCCGCAGCAACATGCAATAACTCGCCTGCAGCGGGGTTATTGCAGACAATTAATGGTCATTTCCTCAAATGTGCAATGTTTTTGTGGAGAACCCGGTCGTTGCGGGGAAGATCGCGGGCGTAGGCATGCTACCGCCCGTCATCAATTACTGAAGTTGCCCTCTACCATACGGTCAAATACCTTAATTCTCCTTTGTTGCAGGAATTACACACACTATCCCACGCATTGCCAAGCCAGCTAGCCACGCAGTTCGGCGTCACGGACCAAGGCCGTCTGGGGACAACTTCCTCGTCGCCGTTCAGTGGATCGCCGACGTTCGACGAAGCGCCGTTCCATCTTGAGGCTGACCGCCGGCCAGCGCTGGGCACATATGCGCTGATCGAGCGCGCGGGCGATGACGCGCTACACTACGCGCGAATTACCAGCGGCCAGGAAGAGAACCCACGCGCCGACCCGGTCACGCTTCAGCAAAACAGTGCGTACCGAATCGGAGCGCGGAACCCCCGGCCGGGCGAGCGAGCTCCGCACGTCACGCGCGTCATGACGCTGGAACTGCTCGGAGAGATCCGCCGGGACAACGGCGGTGAGTTTGTACTCTCGGAACCCACGCATCTGCCTGAGACGGGCATGTCGGTCTACGAGATCCCGTCGAGTCGCCTGTCGTGGCTGTTGAGCATGCCGGAAGACCCTGACAGCGGGCTGCTGCTCGGAGAACTCGTCAGCGGCGGAGGCGCGGTACCGTTCGTCCTGCCGATGGAGGCATTGGCGCGCCACATCGCAGTGCTGGGGAAAACCGGCGTGGGGAAGAGCTATGCGGTCGGCGTCGTCGTCGAGGAACTGGCGCGGCAAGGCATCCCCGTCGTCGCCTTCGACGTCTTGGGAGACTTGGTCAACGCGGCGGAGGATCTCAACGGACGCACTCTCGAGGGTGGGCGTCAGTTGAAGGTTCCGTTCTCGGTGATCGGCTTGACCGAATTCCTTTCCTTCACGCCGAACATCACGAAGGAGCAGCAGGAACTGATCGCCATGGGATACGACAGGGTGTACGGCGAGGCCACTACGGCGCTCGCAGCTCAGCAGCGTCTTCCCGGCATTCAGCGACTCTCGGACGAGATCACGAGCGCCGGCGTCGCGTTCGGTCAGGAGAAGGTTGCCGCTCGCGCGGTTCAACGAGTTGAAGCTGCCGTGCGACGCAGCCGAATCTTGACCGAAACGGCCGACGCGGTGTTGGAAAGCATCGCCGGTCATCCGCTGACCAACGTGTTCGTCGGTCCGCTTACCCAACAAGAACGCAACCTTATCGTCGGTTCCGCTGCGCGAGTGCTTCAGACACTACGCCGGCGGCAGCTAATACCTCCGTTCATCTTCGTGCTCGACGAAGCGCATCTATTCCTCCCTGCCGGAGGCGAGAGCACCCCGAGCACGTCGGTCATCAGGGAGATGGTACGCACTGCGCGCCACGACGGAATTGGGATCATACTGATCTCGCAGAGCCCTGCCTCACTCGACAAACAGGTTCTGCTGACGTGCAATACTCGCCTGGTGTTCGCGCTGGACCGCGACGACCTACGTCTTGTCAGTGGGACCATGGGCGACGTGCCGGATGCATTGCTGAGTCGCATTCCCAAGCTTGCAAAGGGAAGTGCTGTCATCTCATCCGGCGCCGACATTATCCGCCACTCGTCATTGGTGACCATTCGTCGTCGCCGCACTCGTGAAGGGGCGCCAACTCCTAACTTGGCGGAGGACGTGCGTACGTGGCGCCTAAACAATCCGCGCTAAGGGCGCGTCTTCTAGACATTCTGGCATCGACCCCTCCAGGACTTGCGTTCGAGGACGTTGTCGCGCGCTTGACCGATGAGGGTTCAGTCAGCTCACAACGCGGCATTCGTGATCTGCTGAACGAGATGGCTGACGAAGGCGAAATATTACGGGTGCGTCAGCCTCGACGCGCACCGGGGGCTCCACCGTATCGGTACTTCCACCCCGCATTCGCTCCGCCAGCCCGGTCCGAGTTAGACCAAGCGCTCGAACGTTCCATCGAAGGAGCCGTCGCCAGCGTTTCGACGCGCGACGCGCTGGAACAACAAGCGCTACGACCCGACGAAAGTATTCGCCAAAGCCACGGCATGTCAGTGCTTATGCGCATCGCGCACGGCATGCTTGCGGACGACGTGCACGCTGTCGCGCTCGTGGAGCACGCGACCGAGGTTTCTGCACTCGAGCCGGTACAGCTCGTCATAGACGTTGCGGAGTGGGTAGCGCGAGACATCAATACGCTCGCAGACGAGACGATTGAGCACCTCAATGCGGGAAGAGCAGCGGAAGTCGAACATTTCGCTGCGGAGCTTGATGCGAGACTCTCGTGGGCGCGTCGATATTTTCACGGGTTCTGGCGCCTTGACCGGGGAGTGTTGGGCTCGCAGGCGATATTCGACATTCCGCGTTCGGCGATGGACTGTCACCATAACGGCAAGCGCGCCGCACTCGACGTGCACCTCGCGAGGGAACGCCTCAAGTTGCGCGTCCTCGGCTCACGGGTAGCCGAGCTTGTCAAACTGGATACAGACGCACACTCCATTGCTGCGGGGACAGATGCTTCCGTCGCAGATATCAGAATGGAGAGGCAGGCGGCGTTCGCGCCCGCCGCCTTGGTGTCGGTGATGAGTGCCGCCGCAGCACTAGTTCAACGAGCGGACGGTGCGACGAAAGAGTATCAAGACTTTGACATCTTC
>JBBQHJ010000215.1:0-8474 GCA_038323865.1 Gemmatimonadales bacterium | reverse complement strand
CGTGGCGATGGCCGGCGCGTTGGTCGGATTCCTCTGGTTCAATACATACCCAGCGCAAGTCTTCATGGGCGACACCGGCGCGCTCGCGCTCGGTGGCGCATTGGGCGCCGTGGCGATCCTGCTCAAGTCCGAGTTCCTGCTGCTCTTCGTCGGTTTCGTATTCTTTGCGGAGACAATTTCCGTTTTGGCGCAGCGTTTCGTGTTCAAGTACCGGCGCACACGCTACGGCCTGGAGTACGCGCAGAAGAATCGCGTGCTGTTGCGAGCGCCATTGCATCATCACTTCGAAGTGAAAGGCTGGAGCGAACAGCAGGTGGTTGTGCGCTTCTGGATCATCGCCATCATGGGCGCATTCGGCGCCTTCCTGACCCTCAAGGTTCGCTGACATGCCGATTCGTTCCCTCACTGAAGCACTGCCGGCGGGGTGGACGCGCGGCGAGATCAGCGTTGTCGGACTCGCGCGCAGCGGGTGCGCGGTCGCCGAGCTGCTTCGTCGCGCTGGCGCTGACGTCTACGCCAGCGACGCAGCCTCCGGACATGCCGTGCTTCGCGCGACACTCGCACTCGAACCGCTGGGCGTGGTCGTCGAGCATGGTGGTCACGATCTCGAGCGTATTCGCAAGAGTGCGCTTGTCGTCGCGAGCCCCGGGGTCCCACCGAATGCGCCGCCGCTTGCCGCGGCGCGTGCTGCACATGTGCCGGTCGTCGGCGACATCGAGATCGCATTGCAATTCCTGCCCGGGCAGCGATACGTCGCGATCACTGGCACGAATGGCAAGACGACAACAACCTCGCTCGTGAACGCGCTGCTCAAGGGACTGGGATACGACTCCGTGGCGGCGGGCAACATCGGCACTCCGTTGGCGGACGTCGCACTGAAAGCCAAGCAGCCGGACTGGATCGCGCTGGAGACGTCGTCGTTTCAGCTGCACGACACGCCGAGCATTTCGCCAACGGCCGGCATCGTCACGAATCTTTCGGCGAATCATCTCGACCGGTACGAGGGCGTGGACAGCTATTACGCCGACAAGGCAATGCTCTTTCGCAACGCGAACGAGCGCTCGGTGTGGGTCACCAACGCGGACGACGATGCGGTGCAAGCAATGGCGCGCGGCGCTGCGGGACGGCATCTGCGCTTCACGCTCGGTGCGGGCGCATCGGAAGCCTACTATGATCGCGCGTCGGACTCACTCGTCGTCCTGGGCAAGCCGCTGATCAAGCGGTCGGAACTCGCGCTGCTCGGTGATCACAATGTCGCCAATGCGTTGGCCGCGGCACTCGCGGTGATGGGGGCCGACGAATCGCACTGGACCGACAAGGGAAGAAGTCAGATCGCCGAGGCGCTGCGCAGTTTCCGCGCGTTGGAGCATCGCATCGAGCCGGCGGGCCGCTATGCCGACGTCGAGTGGATCAATGACTCGAAGTCCACGAACATCGCATCGACACTCGTGGCGCTGAAGGGAATGAAGAAGCCCACAATCCTGCTCCTCGGCGGACGCCACAAGGGTGAACCCTACTCGGCGCTTACCGATGAGCTGCGTCGCACGGTGAAGCGGGTGATTGCGTATGGCGAGGCCGCTGCAACTATCGAGAAGGATGTGAACGGCGCTGTGCCGGTTGAGCGACTCGGTTCGTCATTCGAGGAAGTGCTGACCGCGGCACGTTCGTTCGCCGCAGCGGGCGATGTGATCCTGTTGTCGCCGGCGTGCTCGAGCTACGACATGTTCGACAATTACGAGGAGCGTGGGCGCGTGTTCAAGCAGCTTGCTGCGGAGATGGGATCGAAGGCATGACGGCTGCAGCAATGCCGCGTGCCATCGCGACGGAGCATGTTCGCGAGCGGTGGCGCATGGGTCCGGAAGCCCGTGGGCTTTTACTCATCATGGTACTCGTGCTCGTCTTCGGACTCGCCGTCTTGTACAGCGCGAGTGCGATCATTGCCGAGCAGGAGAACCACAACAGCTGGTATTACGTGGCGCGGCAGACGAGCGGCGTGCTCGCTGGCGTTGTCGTGTTCGTGATCGCCGCGAAAGTTGACGCCGAGAAGCTGCACGCATACGCGTGGCCGATCATGTGGGCCACAATCATCACGCTGTTTCTCGTGCTCGTGCTTCCGCCCTCGATTGCACCGCGTGTGAACGGGTCGAAGCGCTTTCTCTTCGGAACGTCGCTCCAGCCAAGCGAGTTTGGAAAGCTCGGGGTGATCATCTGGACGTCGATGTTGATCGTGAAAAAGGGTGATCAGCTCAAGCGGCTCACGAAGGGCGTCTTGCCGTTCTTCGTCGTCATTGGTGTACTTGATGTGCTTGCAGCGCTGGAGCCGGATCTCTCGGTCTCCATGCTGTACACGCTGATGCTTGCGGTGTTGTTGTTCGCGGGTGGCGTTCGCATCGCGCATTTCGTGACGCTGTTTGCACTGTCCATTCCCGTGCTATGGACGAAGATCCAGAAGCTCCAGTATGCGTTGCTCCGCATCATGGGCTTTCTCGATCAGAGCCAGGCGTCGCAGGTAAACTATCAGCTCAAGCAGTCGTTGATTGCGGTGGGCTCTGGCGGACCATTCGGTGTTGGCTTCGGACAGGGACGGCAGCAGTACGGCTTCCTTCCATTTCCGTACAGCGACTTCATTGCCAGCAACATCGGCGAGGAGTGGGGCTTTGTTGGTCTCGCCGCAATGACACTGGCGTTCGCGTTCTACGCGTTGCTCGGGTTTCGCATCGCGCGGAAGGCCCGCTCGCCGTTTCTTCAGTTGGTGGCAGTGGGGCTCACCTTCGTCACCGTGCTCACGGCGTATCTGCACATTGGCGTGGTGGTGGGATTGTTGCCGACAACCGGGCTCACGCTGCCGTTCGTTTCCTACGGGCGCTCCAACATCGTGTTGTCGATGTTGATGACGGGCATTCTTGTGAACATCGGCAGCGACAAGGAGCGCGTGATCGGGCATGGCGCGACGGATCCGATGTCTGTGCGATGAGCTGTCATCCTGAGGCGCCGCCGAAGGATCTGCTTTTGGACCTGCGTAACAAGCAGGTCCCTCGCTTCGCTCAGGACGACAACAGATGAAGGTATGGTTCGCCGGCGGCGGAACAGGCGGCCACCTCTATCCTGGCCTTGCGATCGCGCGCACGCTCGTGAAGCTCGATCCCACTGTGAAGCCATTTTTCATTGGCGCACAACGCGGTATCGAGCGCACCGTGCTACCGACAACTGAATTCCCACATCTGCTACTCGATCTGCATCCGCTCTATCGCACCAAGCCGTGGGAGAACTGGAAGACACTGCGCGGTGCATTCAGCGCATGGAGCGCGCTCTCGAAACTCGAGCGTCCACAGCTGATTGTCGGTACGGGCGGATACGCCGCTGGACTCGCGCAGGCATACGGCGCGGCGAAGAACATTCCGATCGTCCAGCAGGCAGGCGACAGTCATCCGGGCCTCACCGCACGTGGATTTCGCCGGTGGACCCGCGAGTACTACCTCGCATTTCCGGAAGCCGGTCGCATCATCGGTGGCTCTACCTCGCAGCACATCGACACCGGTGCGCCCATCGAACCACCACCGACACCGCTGCCCGATCGCGCAGCTGCTCGGCGCACATGGGGATTCCCGGAACGCGGCGGTCAGGTGTTGCTGGTCTACGGTGGAAGCCAGGGATCTCGCGCGATCAATCTCGTGATCGCGGAGTGGGTGAAGCGCGGCTTGCCCGAAGGGCTGCATCTCATCTGGATGACGGGCAAGGCTTCGTACAGTGAATTCGCGTCGCTAAATGGTGGGCGTGTGGTTGTGCGTGAGTATCTCTCGCCGATTGCGAACGCGTATGCGGCAACGGACATCGCGATTGCGCGCGCGGGTGCCATGACCACGGCAGAGCTATTTGCCTGGCAGATACCGGGAATCCTGATTCCGCTGCCGACGGCGGCCGCTGATCACCAGACGGTGAATGCGCGTACACTCCAGGAGGCCGGCGCGGCGATCTTCGTTCCGCAATCGGAGTTCACTGTCGACCGGCTAGAAGCCACCGTGAAGCGGTTGCTGGATAACCCTGCCGAGATGGAGTCGCTTCGCGCGAACGCGGCGAAGCGCGCGCGTCCTCAAGCGGCGGAGACGATTGCTCGGCGCATTCTTGCGTTGCGCGGGTGAAAGCAGGTCCCTCGCTTCGCTCAGGACGACAATGGGGGCGCTTAGCCTGTCGCCCTGAGCGCAGCGATGGGCACCGTACCTCACGACGTACGTAGTCCCTCGCTTCGCTCAGGACGACAAGTAAATTTCAGGCAGATGACCCTCCTCGACTCCACCGACAAGCGTCCCATCCACTTCGTTGGCATCGCCGGCGCAGGCATGAGCGCGCTCGCGGAGCTGTTTGTGTTGCGTGGATTGAACGTCAGCGGCTGTGATGCGCACGCCGAGAACGCAGCGGATCTGGTGGCGCGGGGAATCAGTGTGTCGAACGGGCACGATCCAGCGCACGTCGAGAATGCACGCGCACTCGTTGTCACCAGCGCGATGCCCAAGCATCATCCCGAACTCGAACGCGCGCGCGCACTGGGTCTCCCGGTGATTCGACGCGCCGAGGCGCTCGGCGAGGCAACGCGCAATGCAACACTTGTTGGAGTGGCGGGCACACACGGCAAGAGCACCACGACTGTGCTGTGCACCGAAGCCCTTGCCGCCGCAGGCTACAATCCTACGGGCTATGTCGGTGCACGTGTTGGCGCGTGGAATGGAAATCTCCGCGCTGGCGCTCCGGACTGGTTCGTCGTCGAGGCGGACGAATACGATCGCTCCTTTCTCGCGCTCACACCGACCGTCGCCGTTGTGACGAACCTCGAGGCCGATCACCTCGACATTTACGACGACATCGAAGATCTGCGTCGCACGTTCGCACAGTACATCCGCGGTGCACGCTACATCGTGCTCTGTGCGGATGACACTGAGGCGAATCGTCTCCACACGCCGCCGACGTCCGAAGTCATTCGGTATGGGCTGACCTCGCCGGACGCTCGACTCCGCGCCGAATCCATCGTGCACGACGGGCTCGGCTCCCGCTTCACCGTGGTGTACGACGAGAAGCCGCTCGGCGAAGCAAGGGTCGCGGTGCCGGGCGACCACAACATCCGCAATGCCCTGGCCGCCCTCGCCGTCGGTTTAGGGCTCGGTGCCACCATCGATGCAATGGCTCCTGGAATTGCCGCTTTCAAGGGCGTAGAGCGTCGGTACCAGCTACTCGGCGAGGTGAATGGTGCGTTGATTGTGGACGATTACGCGCACCATCCTACGGAAGTCCGCGCAACCATCGAGGCGTCGCGCGCGGCTGCTCCGGAGCGTCGGCTTGTTGTCGCCTTCCAGCCGCATCTCTTCTCGCGCACACGCGACTTCGCGCGTGAGTTTGCCGATGCGCTTGGAATGGCCGATGTCGTCTGCCTGCTCGACATCTATCCTGCCCGCGAACAGCCAATGCCCGGTGTGACGAGCGCATTGATTGCGGATATCATGCGAGAGCAGGGCAAGGCACCTGTGTGGACCGGACCCCGCGCCGCGCTCACCGACGCGCTGGTGTCGATCGTGCAGCCGAACGATCTCGTGGTCACCATGGGCGCCGGCGATGTCACGCGCTCCGGCGCGGAGTTGCTCGCTCGTCTTCAGAACACAAAGTGACGGAGAAGACCGCGGCCGAGCCAACGGGGAAATCGAAGCTCGTCGTCCGGCTTCGGCTTGCGCTCGCGGTGTTGGTTCTCGCGGGTATCGGATCGTCGCCATACTGGGGCCCGAAGGCGCTGAGCAAGCTCGCATTCTTCCGCGTGCGAAAGGTCGAAGTGCTCGGCGCCAAGTACACGCCCGTGAGCGAAGTGCTGAGTCGTCTCGCGCAGGACACCACACATTCCGTGTGGGAGCCGCTCGAGCCGCTGCAGGCGCGCATTCAGGCGCATCCGCAGATCGCCAAGGCGGTGGTCACACGGAAACTCCCGGGTACGCTGGTGGTTTCCATCACGGAGCGACGTCCTGTCGCGCTCGTGCCCATGCCTGCGGGGCTGACGGCCGTCGACGAAAACGGACGCCTGTTGCCGCTCGATCCGAGTCGCACGCCGATCGACGCCCCGGTGGTGACCACTACACCACGCGATACCGGGTTGTATCATTTGCTAGGCACGTTGCAGCGTGACGCGCCGCAGATGTATTCGCAAATCAGCTCAGTGGTGCGTGTGGGGCGTGAAGAATTGATCTTCAAGCTGCCAACGTTCCAGGTGCGGGCAATGACGAACGTGACGCTCGCGCGTCTAAGCGACATCGAACCCGTCGAGCATGACCTTGTAAAGCGTCAACTGCATCCCGCTGAGCTCGACCTCCGCTACCGCGACCAAGTGATCGCCAGACTTCCATGAACTCGGACCGCCTCGTCGCTGGACTGGACATCGGATCCGCCAAGACCACGGCCATCATCGCCGAAGTCGTCGGCGACCTGCCCAAGCACCCCACCGTCAAAGTGCTCGGTGTGGGACAGGCACGGACCACCGGCATGCGCCGCGGCATCATTGCCGACATCGAGGAGACCACGCGCTCCATTCGCAAAGCGCTTCAGGACGCCGAGCGTATGTCTGGCTGCGAAATCAGCGAGGTGTACTGCGGTATTGCAGGCGAACATGTGCGCGCCATGACGTCGAAGGGCATTGTCGCCGTGAGCAATGACGAGATCGGCAAGTCCGACGTCGACCGCGCGAATGAAGTTGCCCGTGCGCAGGCGATTCCTCAGGATCGTGAGCTGCTGCACGCCATTCCACAGGAATATTCGGTCGACAAGGATCACGGCATTCGCGATCCCATCGGCATGAGCGGCACGCGTCTCGAGACGGAGATGTATCTCGTCACGATCGGGTCGTCGCCGGCGATCAACCTGCGGAAGAGCGTCGAGCGCGCCGGCTACAAGGTGCGCGAGCTCGTTCTGGAACCTCTCGCTTCGGCCCTCGCTGTCCTCACTGAAGACGAAAAGGAACTCGGTGTTGCACTCGTGGAGATGGGAGCGGGCACAACCGATCTCGCGGTATTTCACGAGGGCAAGATCCGCCATTTGGGGACAATTGCCTTTGGTGGCAATAATGTGACATCAGATATCGTCCATGGACTTGGCGTCACGCAGGCCGACGCCGAGCGATTGAAGGATCGTCACGGCTGCGCGTATGAGGCGCTCGTGGATCCGAGTGACATCATCCAGCTACCAAGCACAGTGGCGCAGGGTGATCGGCAGATTCCACGCGAGCTTCTCGCGCACATCATCCACCAGCGGATGGATGAGATCTTCGATCTCGTGCAGCGTGAAGTAGCGACGGCAGGTTTTGCGAACAAACTCGCCGCGGGGGTAGTGCTCACCGGTGGTGCGGCGTCGATGCAGGGCTCAGCGGAGTTGGCGTCGGACGTCTTCGGAACGGGCGTGCGTGTGGGATCACCGGCGGAGGCGATTTCCGGGCTGTCTGATTCCGTGGACGCCCCTCAATTCGCCACGGTCGTCGGGCTCGCGCAGTACGGAGCGCATCGCATGGCACTCGGCGGAGCCTCGGCGTCGGCCAAGCGGCTCAAGCTTGGTGGGAGCGGCGTGGACAAGATGGTGGATCGGGTGAAGTTCTGGCTGCAGGACTTCTTCTAGTCCTTCGCTGTCGGTGCGCCGCGAGCAAGAACCGCGGACACAGATGGCGCAGATGGAACGCAGATGGACGCAGATGACTGCATGTGTCTCCTTGAACAGGCCGGACTCCTCTCGACGGGTCTGGCCTTTTATTTCTTTTTTTCAAGAAACAAAAAGCATGTGATGCGTGTCGCAGTGCGAGGACGTTCGCCGCGCTATGAAGCTCGTGCAGTATCTGCGTTCATCTGCGCGCCATCTGCGCCATCTGCGTGCGCCGTGGATGCTTAGACATGACCAGCCCGGAGCAGGTCATAAAAGTGATCAGCAAGCAAAATTTGTGGATAAGCCGAGCTGACGAATTGTGTGCTGTTTCTCGACTTGATTCGTCTTCAAAACAGCAGCAGAAATAGGGCTGGCCCGAAGCAGTCGGACTATTATATTGCCCCATCGCTTCCGGGTTGTACGATGATGCAATGGCCCGTGTGGTTGCGCCTTCCTGGTTGGATCCCTCAGAGGCTATGATCTTCGAATTCGAAGAGAGCGCGGCGCAGAACGCTCGCATGAAGGTCGTCGGTGTAGGCGGTGGTGGCGGAAACGCCGTCAACCGCATGATCGACGAGCACCTTGAAGGTGTGGAGTTCATCTCGGTCAACACCGATGCGCAGGCGCTGCTGAGTTCCAAGTCCGACCTCAAGATTCAAATCGGCAAGAAGCTCACGCGGGGCCTCGGCGCCGGAGCGCGGCCCGAAGTCGGCAAGCAGGCCATCGAGGAGAGTCGCGACGAGATGGCCAAGGCCGTCGGTGGCGCGGACCTCGTGTTCATCACCTGCGGCATGGGCGGCGGCACCGGCACGGGTGCG
>JBBQHJ010000214.1:0-8551 GCA_038323865.1 Gemmatimonadales bacterium | reverse complement strand
ATCTCCGACTTTAGAGCACTGGATCTGGTAAATCACCTCGGTGGTTGATGTTCGCGATGTCACAAAGAAGTTCGGCGACTTCACCGCAGTCGATTGCATTTCACAAGATGTAGCTCCAGATGACTTGTTTTGCTTGGTCGGCCCCGATGGCGCTGGAAAGACCACTCTGTTTCGCATTCTCACATCACTGCTTCTTCCCGACAGCGGCTCCGCGCACGTACTCGGCTTCGATACCACGAAGGATCTGTGGGAGGTACGAACGCGGGTCGGTTACATGCCCGGCGGCTTCTCGCTCTACCCCGACCTGAGCGTCATCGAAAATCTTTCGTTCTTTGCAGCGGTATTCGGAACAACGGTGGACGAGGGTTACGATCTCATCGCGCCAATTTACAAACAGATCGAGCGCTTCAAGGATCGCCGCGCGGATGCCCTGTCCGGCGGAATGAAGCAGAAGCTCGCGCTCTCGTGCGCGCTTGTGCATCGCCCGCAGCTTCTCTTTCTGGATGAGCCCACAACAGGTGTCGACGCCGTCTCGCGTCGCGAGTTCTGGGATCAACTCGAGCGGCTTCGCTCCACGGGTCTGCCAATCATCGCGTCGACACCGTACATGGACGAAGCACTCCGCTGCGATCGCATTGCACTATTGCATGGCGGTCGTGTGCTCGGCATCGATACGCCGGCCGCATTGAGCAGTCAATTCGATCGCCCACTCGTCAGCGTCGCAGGCCCGGATCGGTATCAGATGCTCCAGGATCTGCGCCATCATCCGAGCGTGCACTCGGTCTATCTCTTCGGCGACGTGCTGCATTTCGCAGACGAACGCACGAACGTCGGCGCTGCCGAAGTAGCGCGCGATGTCGAGAAGTGGCTCGCCTCCAACGGCCATGCCAACGCCACGGTTACCCCCATTCAAGCGGGCATCGAAGACAGTTTCATGTCGCTCATGTCCCCAACGGCGAGCGCGGCGTGACAAGCTCCGACGTCGCCATCGATGCGCGCGGACTCACGCGTCGATTCGGATCGTTCGTGGCCGTGGATCGTATCACCTTCGACGTGAGGGCAGGCGAAGTATTCGGCTTCCTCGGTGCCAACGGCGCGGGGAAAACCACGGCCATTCGCATGTTGATTGGCCTGCTCGCGCCGTCCGATGGCGAAGCCCATGTGGCTGGGTTCGATGTGCACACGCAGCGCGATCAGATTCGCCGCAACATCGGTTACATGAGCCAGAAGTTCAGCCTCTATCCCGATCTCACCGTCCGTGAAAACATCCGCCTCTACGGCGGCATCTACGGATTGAGCGACGACGCCATTCGCGATCGCTCCAGCGCACTGCTCGATTCACTCGGCCTCACATCGAGTGCGGATGATCTCGTCGTCAAGCTGCCACTCGGTTGGAAGCAGAAGCTGGCCTTCTCCGTGGCGCTGCTGCACGAGCCGCGAATTGTCTTTCTCGACGAGCCAACTGGCGGTGTTGATCCGATCACGCGGCGGCAGTTCTGGGAGCTCATCTACGCGGCTGCCAAGCGCGGTACGACTGTCTTCGTCACAACACACTACATGGATGAAGCCGAGTACTGCGATCGCATTTCGATCATGGTGGACGGCCGCATCGCGGGACTCGGCACGCCGGCGGAGCTCAAGGCCGAGCACGGGGTTGACAGCGTTGACGATGTGTTCGTTCAACTCGCGCGCGGTGCGCAGGCCACTGCATGAACATCGCGGCGCTTCGGGCTTTCCTGGTCAAGGAGCTTCGGCACATTCTGCGCGACCGGCAGACGCTCACGATCCTGCTCCTGATGCCGCTCGTGCAGGTCGTGCTGTTCGGCTTCGCGCTGCGCAGCGACGTGCGGAACGTGCGCGTGGCATTCGTCGTTCCTTCGCCTGACTACGTAACGCGCGGACTGATCAGTCGCTTTCACGCGACCGATCGCTTTCGCGTGGTCGGAGAACTGAGACGAAGCGCCGACGCAGAAGCATTGTTTCGCCGTGGCGACGCCGACGTCGTCGTGATGCTCGAACCAGATCTCGCCGCACACCTCAACGCGATCGATACAGCGCGAGCACTCGTCGTTGTGGATGCGTCAGACCCAAACACCGGGACGGTCATCAAGAACTACGTGGGTGCGGTGATCGCGAGCTATGGACCGAGCGTCGGTGTGCGTCCGTCCAAGCCGACCATCGTCACCGACACACGCATGCGCTTCAACCCGACACTCGAGAGTGTCAACCTCTTCGTCCCCGGATTGATTGCCCTTGTGCTCACGCTCGTCTCGGC
Organism: Gemmatimonadales bacterium; assembly: GCA_038323865.1. Classification (GTDB taxonomy): domain Bacteria; phylum Gemmatimonadota; class Gemmatimonadetes; order Gemmatimonadales; family Gemmatimonadaceae; genus AG11. The sequence continues at coordinate 6,276 of JBBQHJ010000214.1, read as the reverse complement.
GCTGATGACTGCGATCTCACTCTCGCGCGAGAAGGAGCAGGGCACGCTTGAAGTTCTTCTCGTGTCGCCACTGCGGCCGTGGCATATCATCATCGGCAAGGTGATCCCGTACCTCGTGCTGGCCTTTGCGAATGTATTGACCGCACTTCTCGCTGCGTGGGCCGTTTTCCACGTGCCGTTTCGCGGAAGCATTGGCTTGTTGTTGGCCGAGAGTGTGTTGTACGCAATCGTATCGCTCGCGCTTGGCGTGCTGGTGGCCGCGCGCACCAACTCACAGCGTGGCGCCATGATGGCCGCGATGCTCGGCACATTGCTTCCGAGCACGCTGCTCTCGGGAATGATCTTTCCCATTGCCAGCATGCCTGTTTGGCTCTCGCCGCTCACCAACTTTGTGCCCGCACGATGGTTCATCGTTGTGGCGCGGGGCATCATGCTCAAGGGTGTGGGCTTGAGCTATCTCTGGCACGAGACGCTCGTGCTTGCGGTCATGGCACTCGTGCTCATCGGCGCAGCCGTGAAATCGTTCACGCCGAGGCTCGCGTAGAATGCGAGCCCTGAAATTTTTGTTGGTGAAGGAGTTTCTTCAGATCTTTCGCGACAAGTTCATGCTGCGGCTCACGCTCATCATGCCGATCATGCAATTGTTGCTGCTCTCCAACGCGGCAACGTTCGAGGTCAAGAGTGCGACAATGTATGTCGTCGATCGCGATGCATCGCCAATGTCGCGTGCCGTGGTCGATCGACTCCGTGCGTCTGGACGGTTCGTCGTGGCCGATGCGTCGCCATCAATGGACCTTGCCAACGATGCGATGCTCGGCCGGCGGGCCGGACTCATCGTCAGCCTGCCGGCTGGTTTCGAGCGCGACATTGTGCGCGATGGTGTTGCGCATGTACAGCTGATTCTCAATGCCGAGGATGGAGCGGCGGCTGGCGTGACGCAGGCGTATGCTGCACAGATTATTGCTTCGTATGCGGCGGAGCTCGCAGCGCAGCAACCGAGCAGACGAATTGCTCCGGTAATCGATGTCCGTACGCGCGGCTGGTATAACGATACGTTGCGCTATCGCGACTACATGGTGCCGGGAATCCTCGTCCAGTTGGTGACCGTGGTTGCCACGTTGCTGACGGCCATGAACATCGTTCGCGAGAAGGAGGTGGGCACACTCGATCAGCTCAATGTCACGCCGCTGTCGCGCGGGACCTTCATTGCCGCCAAGCTGATCCCACTGTGGCTGATCGCGCTCCTCGAGCTGACCCTCGGCCTCCTCGTCGCCCGGTTCGTGTTCCATGTGCCCATGCGGGGGAGTATTTCTCTCGTGTTTTTCGCTGCCGGGATCTACCTCGTTGCCGCTCTTGGGGTGGGTCTCTGGGTCTCAACCCTCGCCGCGACCCAGCAGCAGGCGATGTTTGTGACGTTCTTCATCATCATGGTGTACTTGCTGATGAGTGGACTGTTCACACCGATTCGGTCGATGCCCGACTGGGCGCAGTGGCTGGCTGAGGTGAACCCCGTCAAGCATTTCATCGGGGTCATGCGGAGCGTGATGCTGAAGGGCGCTACGCTGTCCGACGTCATGCGACCACTGGGCGCCCTCGCCGCATTCGGCACGGTGGTCCTCACGCTGGCCGTGCGCCAGCACGCAAAGAGCGCCGCCTAAGGACGTATTGCAGTGACGGCGCGCTGACCCATACTGTTCCTCATGCTCCGTCGCTGTTCCCTCCTGATATTCCTTGCTCCCGCAGCCGCTCTCTCGCAGGACTCAGCGCGCGCGGCCCTGCCAACGGTTCGGGTCACGGCCACGCGTGAGGGGCCGAGGTCGCCGCTGGTACTTCCATATGGTGTGACGCAGGTAAAGCCGGATTCACTCGCGGCCCTCCGGCGCGCAGGAATCGATGAGCTTCTCTTTGCGACGCCTGGAGTGGCTCTGGCCAACCGACAGAATCCCGCCCAGGACCCTCGCGTCAGCATCCGCGGGTTTGGTGCGCGCTCGGCGTTCGGTGTCCGCGGAGTTCGCGTCCTCCAGGACGGAGTACCGGTCACCCTTCCCGATGGCCAGACCCCAGTCGACGTGCTCGACCTCGAGGGAGCTGAGCGCGTGGACGTAGTTCGGGGCAGCGCCTCTTCCTTATATGGGAACGCGGCCGGCGGGGTGGTCGACGTGAAGTCCATGCGCCCGTCGGTTGGCTTCGTGCCCTACGCTCGAGTGGTGGGAGGCAATACCCTGCCGCTCATTGCCGCAACGGGCGCGAGCGGTTCGTTCGATGGCATCGGCGTGTCCTCTTCGATCACGAGAAGCACCGGACATGGCTTTCGCGATTATTCCGAGCAACGGTCGACACGAGCCGCAGTTCGCGCGGTGTTTGGCGGCAGTGAAGACGTCGCTGCGCCACTCACCCTCGCCGCGAGACTGACTGATGTCTCGCTCGCCCAGAGTCCGGGCGCACTGACGCGCGCACAGTTTGACGACAATCCGCGTCAAGCCGATCCACTCTCTGTTCGCAAAGGGGCTGGCAAGATCGTGCGCCAAGGCGATCTCTCGCTGGTATTGGCACGCGCCCTCACCGACGCCGTCAACGTCGACGCAACCGTATTCGGAAGTGTGCGCACACTCGACAATCCGCTCACTCAGTCCATCGTCGAGGTCAAGCGTTCCACTGGCGGGGCATCGCTTCGCTTCGACAGCCACATGAATGCCATTCGTCTTGCCGCCGGCGCAGATGCGCAGTGGCTCAATGACGACCGGCAGGAGTACGACAACTGCATCGGCGCCACATGCACGGGTATTGCTACCGAGCGCGGTGCACTTCGCAAGAATCAGCGTGAGCTGGTTGGCAGCGTTGGTCCATTCGTTCGCGGCGAATATGCATTCACGCGCGCGCTGCTCGCCTCCGCCGGCGTACGTACCGATGCCATTCACTTTCGCTTGCGCGACCGTTTGATCACCGCGACAAATCCGGATGATTCGGGCGATCGGACACTCAACGCCGTAAGCCCATCCGTTGGGCTCGTGTGGCGCGCGGCGCCGCTTGCGTCTCTCTATGCCAACATTTCCTCCAGCTTCGAGACGCCAACAACCACGGAACTCGGCAACAAGCAGGACGGTTCGGCCGGCATCAATCCGGATCTTCAACCGCAGCGCACGGTCTCGTTCGAGGTTGGCACCAAGGGATTCGTGCTGAGCTTACCCATACGCTGGGATGTCGCAGTCTTTGAAGCTCGCGCGAGGGATGAACTGGTTCCGTTTGACATTCCGAACGGGAATGGTCGCCGATACTTTCGCAACGCCGGTCGCACGGTACGTCGCGGCGGTGAAGTTGGACTCGACGCTGCACTTGGCGACGTCACGCTCCACACCGCATACACCTACTCGCGCTTTCGCTACGTGAGTTATGTCGTCGGCACTAGGTCATATGCGGGCAACCGCATTCCCGGTGTACCCGAACAGGCGCTCATGACGACTGCCGCCCTTCGCGTTGCTGGCGCCACGCTCTCGGCGACCGCCGATCTCGCGAGTCCGCTCGATGTGGACGATGCCAACTCAGCGCAGGCACCTGGTCGCGCCATTTTCGGCCTGGCATTGAGTCGAGATGTCGCACTGTCCAGCGCACGGTTGGCCGCGGTGGTCGCGGTGCAAAACCTGGCGGGCGTGAATACCGTAGGGAGCATCAGCGTCAACGCCACCGGCGGCAAGTTCTACGAACCTGCACCGGGGCGCGTGTTGCTCGTCCGCTTCGCACTTGCCCGCTCAACTACTCCGTGATGTAATGCGACGTCCGCCGCTGATACTTCTCGTCGCCGCTGCACTCGCGTGTCATACGGGGCCATCGCTCCCGCCTGCCAGCGAAATTGTCGAAGGCCGCGCAATCGGCGTCGTGCCCGACACGGTCGACGAGAGTCCGACGATGAAGCTCCAAGCAGGACACTGGTCGCTCAAGCAGCGAGAGTCGGCGCTGCTCGATTTCTGGGACGACATCTCGGTGCTCGATCTGCGAAGCGCCGAGAAGAGTGCGAGTTCGCTTGACGAGCGTACGTTTGCTGTCGCACTCAAGACGTTGATGTCGAGCGATCCCGAAGATGCAGCCATTGCTTTTCGTGCACTCACCGCGACCGCTACAGATGCCAACGTGCGATCGCGCGCGCGCATCGGATTGACAATGGCGCTGTCGTGGCGATCGGATTGGTCAGCACTCGCGAGCATCGGCCCGGATCCCGATACGCTCGACTCGTCTGGCGATGTGATGGCTCGCTACGCTGCAGTTGAACGTTGGGGACATGCACTCGCAGGGCTGCCGCCGTCGCAGCTCGACATTCCCGACACACCCATCACGTTGCCTCTACGAAGAAGTGGATTTGGCACGCCGGTGTTGACGGTGCAGATCAATGGTCATCCACACGAATTCTGGCTCGACACCGGCGCGAGCATGACCCTCATCTCGGCGTCCGTCGCCCAGGAAGCAAATGTGCGTCTCGCGTCGAACGACACCCTGGCTCTCGGTGTCGTTGCGGGCCACATTCCCGCGCGCGCTGTCCTGATAGATACGCTTTCGTTTGGACCGATCAAGGCGCTTGGCTTGAGCGCCGCATTGGTTGAGGCCACGGCGCTGCGCATGGATCATCGCGTCGTGAATGGCGTTACCGAGACAGTCGAGATCGATGGCGTAATCGGCACGGATATTCTTCGCCAGCTCGACATCGTGGTGGATGCCGGCGCGAACACTATCACGATCAAGAAGCCGCGTCGTGATCCACGTGCGGTGCGGAACCTCTACTGGGTTGGCTATCCGGTCGTGCGACTCGTTGCCGAAGATGGACGCCCACTGCTCTTTGGCCTGGACACGGGCGCCGAGGGGACGTATGTGACGACGTCGTTGTTGCGGAAGCTGCCGAAGACGCGCGTTGCGATGCGCCGTGGATCGATCAGCGGACTCGGGAGCGAGACGCACAAGACCGATTGGGTCGCGCGCGATGTTGTGCTGAGTGATGGCGACCATGCGATGGGCCTGAAGAACACGCCGGTCGCGCCGGAGCGGCGGTGGACGTTCGTGAATTTCGATGGCGTGATTGGCAGCGACATCGCGCTGCATACCCGAATGCACCTCGACTTTGTGAACGGGGTGTTCGACATCCGGCCGAGCAGCATAGGAAACAGGGCGCCCAACGTCACCATCGGACACTGATCTCTTTCTCCACGCCGAGTGCCGTTCAAAGGCTGTTGCGTCGCTACTGTTGTGGTATGCTAGCCTTCTTCTCCGAATTTGTTCGTGAGTACGGATATCTCGCGGTCGCTGCGTTCGTCGCGCTGGAGGGACTGGGCATTCCACTCCCTGGCGAGACAGCAGTTGTCACCGCGGCTGCATTTTCTGCGCAGGGATCGCTCAGCATCGTTGGGGTGATTCTGTCCGCGACGGTCGGCGCAGTGGTTGGCGGCTCGGGCGGATACTGGGTTGGGCGAATCGGTGGTCGCGGAATGCTCGTGCGCTATGGACACCTGATTCGACTGGACTCCGAACGGCTGTTGCGCACGGAACAGTACTTCGAGCGGCACGGCGCCAAGACCGTTTTCTTTGCCCGCTTCATCGCACTGCTGCGCATCTTTGGCTGTATCCTCGCCGGCGTCGCGCACATGCCCTTTCCCACCTTCAGCGCGGTGAACCTGCTGGGTGGACTCGTCTGGGCTGTGACATTCAGCTCGCTCGGCTTCGTATTCGGCAAGAACCTGCCGCTGCTCGACGACTACCTCGGTGAGATCAGCATTGCGGTGTCAGTGATCCTGGTGGTCGCAGCGCTCGTGTATTGGCGGCATCGTCGTAAGTCGAGTCGCGAACTGTCATCCTGAGTGGGGCGAAGGATCAGCTTTCCTATCCGCGTGTCACACCGGGCCGAAGAGGGCGTGCTCCACGTGGGTGGCGAGGAATTCCAGATAGGTTGGCATTAGCTTTCCGTGATGGCTGTTCGTCCGTCGAACCTGACAATGATCGTCCGTGCACTGCTTCGGCGATGCCCGAATTGTGGCGCGCGTGGAATTTTCGCGAACTATGCGAAGTTGCGCGAGAGCTGCCAGACGTGCGGACTGCGTTTGCAGCGCGGCGAGGCCGACTACTTCATCGGCGCGTATCTATTGAATCTCGTGGCCGTTGAGATTCTGTTCGCCGTCATGCTCGCGGTCTGGGCCACCATGACGTATCCGGATACGCCGTGGACGCTCATCAAGTGGTCTGGCGTGACGCTGATTCTCGTTGGCGCCGTGGTGTGTTATCCCTTTGCGACGTCGCTGT
>JBBQHJ010000213.1:0-8557 GCA_038323865.1 Gemmatimonadales bacterium | reverse complement strand
CCCTACCCACTTAAGATTTATGTCGTGCCACGGTGTTGTGGGGTGCTTGGCGGGGTGGGGCGGGTTGGGCGCGGCCCCCACGACGCGCTTGGCGGGCTCAGTCCACTCGGGATGCAGCATCGCGTCGAGTGCGCGATTGCTCCGCTGTTCCACGTCTCCAACGGCACCATTCGCCCACGCGACCGCGGCGTCGAGAGAATCACCCGCGAACGCGGAGCGCTCCATCGCATCTGTCGCTCGGCATCGCGCGAGCGCTGATTCGAATCGTTGCTCGAACACGCCAACGGCGAGTTCCGATCCGGGCAGCCCTTTCGCCTGAGCGATACGCGCACCCGCGAGCAAAGCGCCCGCACTGACAGCGGCTCCAGTCACATACGAGGCCCATTGATGAGCAGTTGCTCGCGATGCGCCGGGTGCGGGCCGTGTCAGCCGCTCCATGGCACGCTCCGCTGCACTGGCGAGCCGTTGTCCGATGTCGGGTGCATTCAGCGTCGCCGAGAACAGCCGCTGTTGCGCCGCGGCATCTCTCAGCGTGCGTGCACCGAGGTGCACCAGCAGCGGCTCCGTGGGTCCTTCAAAGATGCGAAGCAGTCGCGCGTCGCGAAGCAGTTGGCTTGCCGGATTGGTCTCGATGTATCCGCGTCCTCCGAGCATTTGCAGCGCAGCATCCGCTGATTCCCACAGCAGTTCAGGAGCAGCGGTCTTGCAGATGATGAACGCGTCTTCTGGCAACGCTGCACCGGCATCCATCGCCTGCGCGATCACGCTGAGATACGCGTCGAGCGCCGCTGCTGATGCTGCCATCGTCGCCAACTGCGCGCGCGATGCAGGATGATCGACCAAGCGACCCGTGGCCACCTTGCGACGAGTGGCGTACCGATTCGCGAGTTGAATGGCTCGCTTGATTCCGCCCAGACACATCGCGGCAACACCGAACCGCGCATGCAGGAAGGTGTCATGAGCCAGTTCGATTCCGCCGCCGACATGCCCAAGCACCGAATTCGCGTGCGCCTCGGCACCATCGAGATGCACGGCGTTTTGCAGCATTGCGCGCATACCCATCGTCAACGCGGCATCCCCAATACGCAGGCCCGGCGTTCCAGCGCGCAGTACGAACGCCGTGATGCCGCCATCATCGCCCGGAACACGCGCAAACACGTTGAACACGTTGGCGACACCCGCCGAACCGATCCACGATTTCACGCCGTGCAACCGCCAGCCGCGTTCGAACGGCAGCGCGACGGATTCAATAGCCCACGGGTTCGATCCCGCCGCCGGTTCGGTCAGCGCGAGCGCGGCAATCTGTTCTCCGCGCGCAAGTGCAGGCACCAACTCGTCGCGAAGTGCAGCATCGGCGTGACGAAGAATCGGCCGAACACCGAGTGAGTTGTGCCCGCCAACGTACGTCGCGAGTGTCAGGTCGATCGCCGCCAACTGCTCGATGACGCGCAGGACGTCGGTATTGTCGAGCGCCACACCACCGAAGGACGCCGGTGCCTGAAGGCCGAACAAACCGTGCGACGCCAATTCGCTCGTCACCTCGGCGCGGAGTTCACGGCGCTCATCCATGTCACGTGAATCCAGACGCTCGCGCGCATATTCGCGAAGCCAACTTCGCATTTCGCTTGCACGGTCGCTGCTTGTCGAGTCACTGATGCCCGAGGCCGTGCGCACGGTATTGGTCGGTCCGGCCAGTGCGAGCTCACCCGACTCGTAGCGAACGCGCGTCAGTCGGCGCTGCAACTTTCCGCTCGACGTCTTCGGCAGAAGACCCTGTCGAATCAAAACGACGTCATCTACGCGGAGTCCGAGATTTCCGGCAACAGCATTGCGGATTGCACCAATCACCGCACCGCTCTCCGATGGCTTGTGATGTCGCACGACTTCTGCGACAACAACGACACGCTCTCGGCCGAGTGCTCCGGTGCTGAACGCGGCCACGCCGCTCGCGCGAACGTGGGGATGACTCACCTCTGAGGCGCGCTCGATGTCCTGCGGATAGAAATTGCGTCCGCCGACAATGACGAGGTCCTTCAGGCGGCCAGTGACGACGAGTTCGCCGTCATGCAACACGCCGAAATCGCCAGTGCGCAAATATTTCCGTGGCGAATCATCCAGCGTCGCGCCGAAGGTCTCGTTCGTATCGTCCTCGCGGCCCCAGTACCCGAGCGCAACGCTCTCGCCGGAGATCCAGATTTCTCCAACTTCATCTGCCTGGCAACGAATACCACGGACGGGGTCGACGATACAGATCTCGAGCTCTTCGGCCGGGGGGCCGACAGCAATGAGCGTCGCTCCCTGCTCGCTCTCGGTGACTCCAAGAAGGCGCGCTTCGAGTAGTCCACGGTCTGCCCGAATTGTTGTCGGCGCCTGATCGCGTGCAATGCCGGCCGCAAACAGCGTCGTCTCAGCGAGTCCGTAACTCGGGAGGAACGCGTTCGGCGAAAATCCGCAACGCGCAAAGGCCGCAGCGAATCGTGCCATCGTGTCGGCGCGAACCGGCTCGGCTCCGTTGATCGCCGTGCGCCAGCTCGACAGATCGAGCGCGGCCTTCTCCGCATCGGTGACGCGCTCAACGCATGCATCGAACGCGAAGTTCGGTGCCGCACTCGTTGTCCCACGAAAGCGCGTGATCGCCTCGAGCCAGCGCACCGGCCGCTGCGAGAACGTCGACGGCGACATGAGCGTCGTCGGGTAGCCCGCGTAGATCGGCTGAAGAATGGCGCCGATCAAACCCATGTCGTGGTACGGCGGCAGCCAGAACACGGCCATATCGCCCTCGCGCGGCTGCGACGCGCGATGGATTACAGACAGATTGTGCATCACCGCGCGATGTGGGAGCATGACCCCACGCGGGACGCCGGTGGATCCACTCGTGTACTGCAGAAACGCGAGGGTGTCGCTCGAAACGAGCTCCGGTACTTGTGTGTGTGAGCCGCCATCAAGGGCGTCGACGTCGAGCCATGTCACTCCGGCCAACGCGGGCGACGACGCGATCAACGGCTCCAGGCGCTGATGCAGTGCCGACGACACGATGGCTATGCGCGCATTGCAGTCCGCAACGATGCCCGCGACGCGCCCGTCAGGACGACGAGGATTCGGCGGGTATGCGGGAACGCAGACGAGTCCCGCGATCTGACAAGCAAACACGGTCGCGACGTAGTCCACGCCAGCGGGCAGCAAAACCACCGCACGATCACCTGGTTCCGCATGCTCGATGAGCGCACGCGCCAATGATTGCGCCTTCGCGTACAACTCGGCGTAGGTGATGGCACCTTCCGCGTCGCCGCTTGACGCCAGAAAGCGCACAGCGAGCTTCCCGGCGTTTTGCGCCGCACGATAGGCCAACACGTCCACAAGCGTGCGGCAGCCGTGTGACCGAGCGTCGTCGTGCAGAGGCGCGTTCACTTGAGCCATCCCTCTTTCACGTACCACTGATAGGTCTCGAGCAATCCGTCATCGAGGGTTGTGGTTGCCGTCCAGCCGAGCTCGCGTCGTGCGCGCGACGAGTCGCAGAGCCACCAGCGCGGTCGCGACAGTGCAACCTTGTTCGTGTTCATCAGGAAGTGTCGCCCTGTGAGCAGACTGAGCAAGTTTCCCGCCTTTCCAGCAAGCGCGAGCGCAGGCGCAGGGAGCTGAATTTCAATGGGGCTCGAGCCCGCCTGCCGCGCCACTGCTTGATAGATATCACTCCAGGTGACCGCTTGGTCACCGGCGGCGAAATACGTCCGCCCTTCCGCTGCCTGACAATCGGCCGCCATGATGAGCGCTTGCACGAGATCGCGGACGTAGACGAGTGACATTGCCTGCGTGCGCGGTGCCGCATGAAATGCAATTCGGCGTCTGGCTTCGCGAAATACATTCAGAAAATCAACATCACGCGGCCCATACACTGCACCGGGGCGCACAATAGTGACCGGAATACTCTTCGCGTACCTGCGCGTGGCCTCCTCCGCCTCCAGCTTGCTCTGACCGTATGCTTCAATCGGCCTCGCCGCATCCTCCTCGCGAACGGGCGAAGTGGCATCGTTTGCGGGACCTGCCGCGGCCTGCGATGACACGAACACGAATCGCCGAAGCCGAAGCTCCTGGCCCGCCGCTGCGCTGAGCAGGTTGGCCGTGGGCACCACGTTGCCGTATCGAAATTCCGAGAGCGTTCGGCGCTTTGTCACGCCCGCAACGTGATACACATGCGTGACACCCTTCCACGCCGCGCTCTCGCGTACCGAGCGATCATCGAGGGGATCGACGGTCCAATACGCCACTTTCGGATTGCGCGCTCCCCTGCTCTCCGGCCGGACCAGCGCACGCACCGTTGTGCCTTGCTCCAGCAGGGCGTCCACGAGGTGCGACCCGATGAATCCGGACGAGCCGGTGACGACGGCAATCATGTGCTCAAGTTGGTGGCACGCGCAGCCGAGGTGTAGAGGGGCGAGCAATTGGCGACGCCCCTGCCGGGCGATAGCTTTCGGGTTACGGGCCCTTAGCTCAGCGGTTAGAGCACGGGACTCATAATCCTTTGGTCGTGGGTTCGAATCCCACAGGGCCTACTCTCCCGTACCCGTCGTGCCGCGCGTCTCAATCACCGTCGACTTCGAGCCCGACTGTCCGCCCTGGCTCAACTCGACATTCCGTGGCATCGAGCAGGGCGCGCCCGCCCTGCTCGACCTGTTCGACACGTACTCCGTTCCCGCCACGTTCTTCACCACGGGCGAGGTCGCGGAGAAATATCCGGACATGGTGAAGGCCGTGGTCGACGCCGGCCATGAACTCGGCTGCCATGGCGTCACCCACACGGCGTTCGATACACTCGACGAAACGACCGCCCGATGGGAAATCGCGCATTCGTCTGACCTGCTCAGGCAATTCGCCGACCTCACCTCCTTCCGTGCGCCTTACCTGCGCTTTCCGGAGACGTTCATTCGTCTGCTTCCCGAGTACGGATTCGCACTCGACTCGTCGCTCGCGCGCTACAAGCGGTCATATCACGATCGTGTCGAGCCGGCGCCGCTCACGCGAATCCCGGCCTCGGTGACGTCATCCGTCATTCGTCTGCCGAGATTCATTCGCGATCGGTGGCTCCTTTCGCTTCCTGATCCTGTTGTCCTGTTTGTGCACCCATGGGAGTTCGTGGATCTTCGACACGAACCCATTCGCATTGACTGCCGGTTTCGAACGGGCGCCTTTGCCCTGAATGCCCTGCGCGAAGTGGTGCAGCTTTTTCAGGAACGTGGAGACACGATGTACACCATGCGCGATCTCGCACGCATCGCGGCGTGAGACTTCCTCGCGGGCGCTGGGTCGTGCGCATCGCGACGCTCGCCATCGTCACGGTGCTCGTAGTCGCAGCCGCGAGGCGACTCGACCTCGCTCGATTCGGAGAGACGCTCGTTGAAGCGCGAAGCGTGTGGTTGGTTGCCGCGTGCGTGTGTTACGTCGCGATTCTTCCGCTCTGGGCGCTGCAATGGGCGCTCATAGCGCCACGCACACCACAACGAACGTGGCGACGCATGCTTGGTGTTGTCGCACTCACATCAACGGCGCTGAACACAACACCGCTCCTGATCGGTGAGGTTGCTGGAGCGACGCTGCTGGTCACGCAAATTGGCCTGACTCCGTCGGCAGCGTTTTCGGTCTCCGTGATGGATCAACTCCTGGTTGGCGTCGGTAAGATCGCCGTCATCGCAGGAGCGGCGCTCACGAACCCGTTGCCGTTGTGGATGACGCGCGGGCTCGTGACGCTCGCCGTCGTAGTTTTTCTCGCGTGCACGCTGTGTCTTGCCATTGCGTTGAATGTGGAGGCGCAGCGCTGGCCCCTTGTGCAACGGTTGCCCGAGCGAGTACGGGCCGGGCTGTCGACATTTGCCACGTCGCTCGAGCCACTTCGCAAACCTCGCTTGGCGATTGCGGCCGTGACCATTGCGCTCATCAAGCGCGGCGTAGAGCTACTTGCCATTCTCGCAGTGCAACACGCATTCGGCGCCGGACTTTCCCCGTCCAGTGCGTTGCTCGTGCTCGCAGTGCTCAACCTCGCGACGCTCGTGCCCATCGTTCCCGGCAACCTCGGCGTGTACGAAGGCGTCGTCACCGCCGCGTATCTCACACTTGGCATCAGTCCCGAGCGCGCTGCAGCCATGGCGATCGCACAGCACGCCTGCTACTTCGTTTCGTTGGCGCTGCCGGGCTATGTCTGGCTCGCGTTTACGGGTGAGTCGCGCCGAGCCGTCGCAACGCCGTAGATCGCGAGGTGCGCGGCGACGATCGCGCTCCAATCATGGTCGATCGGCGGCCGTCGATTGTTCACCCGCATCAGTGCACGCGTTGCGGGCTCGAGCGCCATGCGTGCAATGAATCGCGATAGCTCTGCATGGTCCCGCGCGAGCATTCCATTCTGGCCCGGCACCATGAAGTCGCGAGCACCGGTCGCCAGCATCGCGATCACTGGAAGGCCCGCCGCGCGCGCCTCTAACGCAGCAATACCGAACGACTCCCGCTCACTCGGCAGGACGAACACGTCGGCGTCACGATAGAGTGATCGCAGCTGATCCCGATCGAGATGACCCGGAAGCGTTACCCGCGCGCCAATTCCAAGCTCGGCGGCCAGACGGTGCATTGCCTCGCGGTCGGGGCCGTCGCCGGCAATGGTCATCGTGAGCTCCGGTGTACCCGCGACGAACTGGTGGGCCGTGGCGAATGCGCGAATCAACTCGAGGCCGCGCTTCTTTCGCGTGAGTCGCATGGCGCTTACGAAATGCACACGCCCCGTGCTGTGTGGTCCCGACGATGCCCAGAATCGCGAATCAACACCGTTGCCGAGAATCGCGATGTCCACGTCTGGCATACGTGCCGCGAGTTGCGACGCCACCACGCTGCTTACGGCAGAGATCACAACATTGCGCGACCAACCAATCAGCGCATCCGCCGCCGCGAGCACGCGTGCGCTGCGATGCAACATCGAATGAAAGGTCACCACGGTCGGCAATCCCAGCGCCACGCCGGCGCGCATGCCTGAGTACGCGACCGGCGAGAAGACGCTGGCATGCGCATGCACAACATCGAATGACACTCGCTCGAGCACATGCTGCACCCGCGCGCGAACCAGGGGCGACGCAGCCATGCCGACCACGGGTAGTCGAAGCGAGGCTACGCGACGTACTCGCACGCCCTCGATCGTTTCTGGGCCGGGTGTCGTGGTGATGATCTCTGCGTCATGGCCCTGCCGCTTCAGCGCGAGCGCGAGATCTCGCAGGTGAAGCTCAATTCCGCCCATGCGAGGCAGGCACCAATCGCAAACCAGTGCGATGCGCAGAGGACGCCCGTTACTGGAGCAGTTCGATCGCGAACTGCGCCTGATAGTCATACCGCCGGCCGCTCGAGAAGAACGGATTGCGAACGCGTTCGCCGGCAAGACGAAGACGGAACATCAGGTTTTCCGACGATCGCATGACCGCAGTACCGATCAATGCATCACGCAATTCGTTGGGAGACGAAGACACCTTCTGCACCTGATAGTCGGTCTGGGCCGCATCGGTGTAAAAGGAATTGTACGTCGCGTTGCTGTACTGGGTGCTCCGGCCGTCGAGGTCAAACCACAAATCCGGCGACGGCATGTACTTGACCGCGACACCGAAGCTCTTCGCGTCGGGGCCTAGCTCGTCACCGAGCAGACGCCCGTGCGTCGTCATGCCGTTCGTCAACTGATAGTGCGTGTACGTGATCGGCCCCATGTGCTTCGCCGTGAGCCGAGCAGAGAAGTAGGGTCCGCCAATCACCGGAATGATCACCGCGAGCGTCTGCGAGCCTTCGCTCGTGAAGAAATACTTCAGGCGATGGACATCGAAGTCATCGATGAGGAATTCACCAGCCAGCGTGATCCCGCCCAGCCCATCGAGCCGCGCGCGGTAATCCATGCCGAGGGCCTTGTCGGAGTCGACATCGAGCGTACGCGTGGTGTCCGTATAGTTGTGTTTGCGGAAAACGTCGATGATCGGAAGAAAGTCGATGAGACGCTCACCCAAGGAGCTAGCCCGGCCGCCTTGGCCGCCGAAATGATTGAAGAACGTTCCGCCAATCTCCACCGCGGAGTGAGGCGCCACGCTCACTTTGTACGCGAGCAACTCCGAGTGTGATCGCACGGCACTCTTGCCGAGATCAGCCAGCACTACCGTTGCGGATACATCACCGGCGTGGCTGAGAAAACCGGGGAGCGTGAATGGGTGATCGCTGGCGAGTGAGATCTGATCGAGAGCGGGCGCGTCGCTCGCGAGAAAGAGACCCAGTCCGGCGCGCTGTGCCCACGACAACTGCTGCCGGCCAACGAGCACTCCAACATTCTTGACGCGCGCGCGTGCCGAGAGCAGCAGCACTTCCGCACTTTGCGTTGCATGCGTCGTATCATCGCGCTTGTAGCCCTCGACGCGCTCGCGCGCTTGAAATGAAAACCAGTTCCCAATCTCGAGGCGATGTGCGACTTCAAGCCATCCCGTTCGTCCCGTGCGGAACGGCGAACCGAGTCTCCGCGCATCGATCGGCTCGATGGTTGCCGCGACCAACTTCG
>JBBQHJ010000212.1:0-8568 GCA_038323865.1 Gemmatimonadales bacterium | reverse complement strand
CGAGATCGGGAATCACACGTACACGCATCCGAATCTCGCACTCACGGCGGATCGCCGCGCGCGCATCGAGATCGATGCAACGGCGTCGTTGCTCGAGGCGGTGATCAATCGACGCGTTGCGTTCTTTCGTCCTCCATACTTTGGAGATGCCGAGCCGAGCACGGATGCTGAGCTCGGACCTGTGGGGATTGCGTCGCGACGGAACTATTGGACGATTGGACTCCACGTCGACGCAGAAGACTGGAAGGAGCTGCCGGCAGACTCCATTGTGAAGCTCGTGCTCCACCGCCGCGAGCTACCCAATGAGATCAACGCCCTTGCTCAGGACTCGGCGCGCAACATCGTGCTGTTGCACGACGCCGGCGGCAACCGACACAACACCGTTGCGGCGCTGGGACCGCTGATTGATTCGCTGCGCGCACGCGGCGACACGCTGGTGTTGGTGAGCGATCTCGCCGGCGTCTCGCGACTCGATGCGATGCCGCCGCTGCCGCCAACCAACGAAGCCACGCGCCTGCTCCGCCTCGCCGGCTGGTTGATGCTCGGCGTGGTGGAGACGGGGGTGTTCTGGATCTTCGCCATCGCCGTTGTGCTGGGTATTGGACGCCTGCTCATCATCGGCGTACTCGCCATCATCCAGCGGGTGAGACAGCACCAGGATCGCGCCGCGCCCATTACGTACACGCCCGGCGTGAGTGTGATCGTGCCGGCGTACAACGAGGAGCGGGTGATCGTGCAGACGATCTCATCGCTTCTCAATCAGCGCTACGCCGGCGAGCTCGAGATTGTGGTCGTCGACGACGGCTCATCGGACGACACCGCTACGATCTGCGAAGAGGCGTATGCGTCTCACCCCCACGTCACGTTCTATCGCAAGGAAAACGGTGGCAAGGCAAGCGCGCTGAACTTTGGCATTGCTCGCGCGAAGCACGAGATCGTGATCGGCCTCGATGCCGACACGGTGTTCGATGACGACACCGTCGCCGAGTTGGTGCAGCCGCTGCAAAACCCTCGCGTGGCCGCAGTCGCAGGCAATGCAAAAGTTGGCAACCGCATCAATCTGGTCACGCGCTGGCAGGCCTTGGAGTATGTCACGAGCCAGAACATCGACCGGCGCGCATTCTCGCTGCTCGATTGCATCACTGTCGTGCCGGGTGCCGTTGGTGCATGGCGCCGCTCAGTGGTGGAGGAGGTGGGCGGCTTCAAGGAGGACACCCTGGCGGAGGATCAGGACCTCACGCTCGCGATGCGGCGCGCCGGCTATTCCGTCGCCTACGCCGATGGCGCTATCGCGTACACCGAAGCGCCCGACACATTGCGTGGATTGGCGAAGCAGCGATTTCGCTGGTCGTTCGGAACGCTGCAGTGCACGTGGAAGCACAGGGATGCCTTCTTCCGTCCGAAGTACGGCTCACTTGGCTGGATCGCGCTGCCGAACGTCTTTTTGTTCCAGCTCGTGCTGCCGGCAATATCGCCGCTCGCCGACCTGCTTTTTCTCTACAGCATTTTGCTGGTGTGGTTCAACGCCTCGAGCCATCGCGTCGACGACCAGCTCACGTATGCGCTGAGCGATCTCGAAAAGGTCTTTACCTATTACGCGGTTTTTCTGCTCGTTGATTGGCTTGCGGCCATGATCGCGTTCCTCATGGAGCCGGAAGAGGACAAGCAGCTCACCTGGCTGATCTTCCTCCAGCGCTTTGCGTACCGGCAGGTGATGTATTGGGTCGTGGTGCGCTCCTTCGTCGCTGCGCTGCGCGGGCAAGTGGTCGGGTGGGGCAAGCTCGATCGCAAGGCAACGGTCGAATTGCCTTCGGCACAGGACACGCAAGGGCTCCTGCGTTGGCTCGGCGGCATTCGCCGGCGTCTCACGCAAAACCATCTCTCATGACTACTGCTGCGCCGCGCCGAATTCCTGCCTTCATCAACGCCGAATCTGGAACCGCCGACGCCGCGAAGAAGGCGCTCGACGACAACGGCACCTTCGACGTCCAGCAGATCAAGCCGGAGCAGCTCGAGGGCGCTATCGAGGCCGCACTCGCTGAGCAGACGCCGCGCGTGCTGGTGGCCGGCGGCGATGGAACCATTGGAACCGCCGCATCGGTGCTCATTTCCGGTAGCACAGAGTTGGCGATCCTTCCCGGCGGGACGCTGAATCACTTCGCCCGCGATCTCGGCATCAGCATCGAGCCGGAGGCGGCGCTCGCCACGGCCACGAACGGCACCAGTCGGGGTGTTGATGTCGGCATGGTGAATGGGAAGATTTTCCTGAACACGAGCAGTGTCGGTGCGTACGTGCAGTTCGTCCGGTCACGCGAGTTTCTCGAGCGTCGCTTCGGCTACCGGCTGGCGTCGGCGATTGCCGCGGTGCGCCTGCTATTCGCCATGCGACGTATCGCCGTGGAACTCGAGGTTGACGGTCAGCGGCGGATCTATCGCTCGCCGCTCGTATTCATTGGAGTCAGCGAGCGTGAGTTGCAGCTTCCGACACTCGGCAATCGCGTCCCCGGTGGAAAACGCGGGCTCCACGTGATTGTTGTGCGTAGCCGCTCGCGGGCGCGGTTGTTCGCGATTGCCCTGAATGCGGTGGCGCGTGGTGTGAAAACTGCCGCACAGAGCCCCGAGCTTGATAGTTTCATCGTCGACAAGTGCACCATCACGCGGAAGCATGCCGGTCGCGTGGCGCTCGATGGTGAAGTGGTGTCTCTCGATTCGACACTGGAGTATGAGCTCAAGCGCGATGCCCTTCGGGTCGTGTGCCCATGACTGAGCAGTTGCGCGATCGCCTCGCGGCAATCGTTGGGAAGGATCGTGTCCTCACACGTGCCGGCGAATTGCGCACGTACGAGTCGGATGGACTTCCGGGATATCAGAAGCGCCCCTCGCTTGCCGTGCTTCCTGGCACGCGCGATGAGGTCGTAGCCATCGTGCGCGTACTGGCGGAAGGCAAGCTCAAGTTCGTGGCGCGTGGCGCAGGAACAGGACTCTCGGGTGGCGCGCTCGCCGATGACGTCGTCCTGCTGGGCCTGCATCGCCTCAAGCGCATCGTCTCCATCGACGCGGACAATGCCCGTGCTGTCGTTGAACCGGGTGTCGTGAACGCGCGACTGAGTGCAGCCGCCCGAGAGTATGGATTGTACTACGCGCCGGATCCGTCGAGCCAGACGGCGTGCACCATCGGTGGCAATGTCGCGGAGAATGCCGGAGGGCCGCACTGCCTCAAGTACGGCGTGACGTTGAACCACGTGCTCGCGCTCACCGTCGTACTTCCCGACGGTGACGTGGTCACGCTCGGCAGCGCCGACGGTGAGTCAGACGGATACGATCTGCTCGGCGCATTCATTGGCTCCGAGGGTTGCTTTGGGGTCGTGCTCGACGCCACGGTGCGTCTCGAACGCAATCCGCAGGCGGTTCGTACGCTGCTCGCTGATTTCAATTCCATTGATAGCGCGGCGCATGCTGTGTCGGCGATTATCGCGTCCGGCATTGTGGCCGCCGCGCTCGAGATGATGGACAACAACACGATTGCCGCAGTGGAAGCATCGATTTACGCGGCCGGGTATCCCGTCGACGCGGCGGCGATTCTGTTGATCGAGCTCGATGGTCCGGCGGCTGGACTCGAGGAAGATGTGGCACGCGTTGAACAGTTCTGTCGCGACGCTGGTGCGCGTGACGTGCGAATCGCCTCGGATCCCGCCGATCGCGCGCGGCTGTGGCAGGGTCGCAAGAAAGCCTTCGGTGCGATGGGACGCATCTCTCCGCATCTCGTGGTACAGGATGCGGTGGTGCCGCGGACGAAATTGCCGGCGGTGTTGGCCGAGATTGGCGCGATTGCGAAGGAGCTCCGCGTGAATGTCTGCAATGTGTTTCACGCGGGCGATGGCAATCTGCATCCGAACATCGGCTACAACGCTGATGATCCCGCTGAGGCGGCTCGTGTGCACAGCGCCATGACGCGTGTGATGCAAGCCTGCATTGATGCCGGTGGCACTATCACCGGCGAGCACGGCGTCGGCTTGGACAAGTTGCCGTACATGGACGCGTTGTTCACCGCGCCAACCATGCACGCCATGTGTTCGCTCCGCTCCGTGTTCGATCCCGACCAGCGATCGAATCCCGGAAAGGTTGTGCCGATTCACCGTTGTTCCGAGTGGCATGCGGCAGCAAACGTTCGCACAGCACTAGAATGAGTGCGGCAATTAGCGAGCGGATTCACGCGGCTCGGTCTCGCGCCGAATCGTTGCGCATTGTCGCGGGCGGTACGTGGCTCGATGCCGGTCGGCCATGCCCTGCGCTGTCTACGCTCGACCTCTCGGCTCATACCGGTGTCACGCGCTACGAGCCGGGAGACTTTGTGCTCTCGGCGCGCGGCGGCACGCCACTCGAGGAGATCGAGCGTATTGCTGCAGCACACGGGCAGTGGCTCACGCTCGATCCCGTTGGCAGGGCACCAGGCACCATCGGCGCGACAATCGCGACGGCGTCGTATGGGCCACTCTGTTCTGCATTTGGTACGCCGCGCGATCACATTCTCGGCTGCGAGTTTGTGTCGGGCACTGGCGACGTAGTTCGCGCCGGTGGCCAAGTGGTGAAGAACGTGGCCGGCTTTGATCTCGTGCGATTGGTCACCGGCGCGTGGGGGACCCTCGGCGTCATCAGCGAGGTGACGCTACGGATGCGCGCGCGACCTGAGGTTGATCGCAGTGTCGCGATAACCGTTGACCCAAACGACGTTGTAAAGGCGTGGCGATGGTTGCGCGATTCGGAATTCACGCCGCTTGCCGCGGAGCTGCTTTCGCCTGAATTGGCGCAGCGGATTGGCCTGGGTGCTGCCCCTGTACTGCTCATGCGCTTCGGTGGAAATGAACCACTCGTGAACGCGGCCCTGACATCGGCGATGGTATTGGGAGAATTGCGAGAACAGACCACTGGCATCTGGAACGTGCTTCGCGATGCGCATGAAACGATGACTGTCAGCTTGCGTGCGAGCGCCAAGCCGTCGCGCATCGATGCGACGTGGGCGTACGCCCTCGCACTCGCGACGCCGGTGGGCGGATTTGCCAGTGCAACGCTGACGCGCGGTGTTGTTCGTTGCTCAATGCCCTCCATGCCGGCGGTCTCCGCGAGCGAGGTTCATGTTACCCTCGAGCGGATTCCGGCCGACCACTGGCCAGCAGCGGAAGCTCGGCGCGGTACCAGGGCGCTTGATGAAAGAGTACGCATCGCGTTCGATCCCGATCGCGTCTTGAACCCGGGTATTCTCGACGTATGAGCATTCAGACGCGGTCCGCCGCAGCGTGCGCCATTCCCGGGACGCCGCTCGCGTTGGCGAGCAGCGGCATCGACGCATGCGTGCATTGCGGCTTCTGTCTTCAGGCGTGCCCGACCTATCTCACGCTCGAAGACGAAAATGACAGCCCGCGCGGCCGCATCGTGCTCATGCGCTCGCTCGTTGAAGGCACGCTCGATATCGACGACAGCGATGTTCGCACGCACATCGACCGGTGCCTCGGATGCCGGGCCTGCGAGACGGCGTGTCCGTCTGGCGTTCCGTATGGACACCTGCTCGAGGCCACCCGCGCGACGCTCACGAAGGTGCGCCCGAACCCGCTCATCGCGCGACTCATCCTGTTTGCGTTTGCGACGCGCCCGCTGTTGTCACTGGCGATGCTGGGCGGACGGATTACGCGGGCCCTCGGACTTTCGAAAATCTTGTCACGGCTTCCGGGTCGCATCGGCTTCGCGATGGCCATGCTCGAGTCGACGCGCTCACCGATCCGGCGCCGCTCTTATCAAGCCACGGGCGATGGTTCACGAGGCAACGTTGCCGTGCTGTTAGGATGTGTGATGGAGGGACTGTTCACGGAGACCAATCGCGCGACGGAGCGCACGCTCACGGTCAATGGCTATTGCGTCACCGAGGCCGCGGGACAGGGTTGTTGCGGCGCGCTGCACGCGCATGCTGGGGATGCCGAGCGCGCACGTGTGCTCGCGCGTCGAAACGTCGCGGCGTTCGAGCAGTCCGGCGCCGAGTTCATCGCCGTGAATGCCGCCGGTTGTGGCGCGATGATGAAGGAATACGGCCACCTCCTGGCAGATGACAATGAATGGAGCGCACGCGCCGATGCGATGTCGGCGAAAGTGCGCGACATCAGCGAGTTGCTGGCAGCAGCAGGTCCGCTCCCGGGCGGTGCCCTCCCGCACTCGGTGACCTACGACGCTCCCTGCCATCTGCTCCACGCGCAGCGTGTGGCAAACCCACCGCTGAACGTGCTCGCCGCAATACCGGGCCTTCAGCTCACGCCACTCGAAGGCAGTGAGCATTGCTGTGGCAGTGCCGGCATTTACAATCTCGTTGAACCCGACACCAGCGATCGCGTGCTCGCAGAAAAACTCAAGAACGTCGAAGCCACGTCGGCGTCACTGGTTGCGACGGGAAATCCAGGCTGCATGATGCAAATCGGCGCGGGCTTACGGAGAACTAGTCAATCGGCACACGTCATTCATCCCGTTGACCTGCTCGATGCGTCATATGGTGAGTCCTACGCACGGTAGCGCGGTGAAGCGGCGCCCGCTTACTTACCGATATGGTTGACGCTGTACTCCTGGAGTGGGAAGGCGTTCTCGCGGACACGTGTGAGGCGCGCCGGGATGCTTTGCTCGGTGCACTACGTGAAGAGGGCGTGCATTTTGAACCCGCTCGCTTCAATGAATGCTGCGCGGGCTTCGATGTGACGACCGCCGCGCAGATCGCGTTGCGCGAGGCAGGTCGCGATGATGTCGTCCTTGCTGAGCTCATTGCCATACGCGCACGCCGTGCATTCGCGGAGCGGCTCGGCAAGGGACTCACGCTTCGTCCGGGTGCGGTCACGTTTGCCGAACGGCTGTCCATCAGTGCGCGCACAGCCATCGTGACGTCGGCATCGCGCGCCGAAACTGACTTCCTGTTGCGGCTCTCGGGCCTCGAAGCGGCAGTTACAATGGTCGTTTCGTGCGACGATGTGCTGGAGGGTGCGCCATCGGCGACGTCCTATCGAAAGGCCCTGATGCAGCTGTCGCGCGTGCGCCCAGTGCGGAGTGAGCGGACGATTGCGCTGGTGTCGACTGCGCACGCAATTCGTGCGGCGCGTGCGGCCGGCGTTCGCTGTGTTGCGGCTGGTTTGCCTGCGCATGTCGCACTCGAGGCGGATGGCGTGATTGGGTCGTTGGCCGACGTGACGCTCGACGACATCGCGCGTGCAGCGGGCGTCGAAACCGCAGAGCAGCGCCCATGACCACGTTACCGGTGAAGCAAGCAACGATCGGTGATGTCGGCGGGCGGAGTGTGGTGCTCGCATACGGAAGCGTCGCCGCTGAGTACGAGGCGCTTCACTCTGGGAGCGTGGTATTCGATCGCAGTCACCGCGGCCGTGTGCGCCTCAACGGTGAACGCGCCGCAGAGATGGTGGCTGGCCTCGTGACGAACGACGTGACGAGCCTGGCGCCCGGGCAGGGATGCTACGCCGCGGCGTTGACGGCCAAGGGTAAGATCGTTGCCGACGTGCGGATCTTCGTCGATGAGGGCAGCGTGCTCACGGATGCACCGCCGCGCGCTGCGGGAGCATGGTCCGCTATGGTGAAGAAATTCGTCAATCCGCGCATCTCGACGCATGCCGATGAGACGACGGCACTCAGGACGCTCGGGGTGTTCGGCCGCGACGCGCTCTTGGTGGTGGCAACAATCACCGGTATACAGAGCCCAGCCCTCGCTGCGCTCGCACCATACGCGCATGTATCAATCGAACTTGACGGTGAACGCGTGCTCGTGGTGCACTCGCCGGAGCTCACCGTTGATGGGTATGAGTTGATCATGCCCGAAGCGATGTTCACGTCGCTCTGGGAGCGAGTGGTTGGCGCCGGCGCGACGCCCGGTGGGTTACAGGCGTGGGAGATTGCACGTGTTGAGGCTGGTCGTCCCGAGTGGGGCATCGACATGGACGACAACACCATTCCGCAGGAAGCCAACTTCGATGAGCTTCACGCCATCTCGTACACCAAGGGCTGCTACGTGGGACAGGAAACTATCGCGCGCGTGCATTTCCGCGGTCACGTGAACAAGCACCTGCGCGGAGTTCGTGCTTCGGGCAGCGTGCTCGACGCACCACCGGCCGGCGCGACACTGCACGACGCCACGGGCTTGCAGATCGGCGACGTGCGATCGTCCGTTCGGTCACCACGCATGGGCGGCATCGCCCTCGCCATGGTGCGGCGCGAGATCACGCTCGGCACATCCGTGACAGCACGCTGGAAGGACGCGCCTGACGACGAGGTCGTGCGCGATCAGGCGGTAGACGTGGTCGCACTGCCATTCACGGAAAGTTGAGTTCCCGCACTGCGCTCGTAACAGGTGCGACGGGGCTCGTCGGCACGCACGTCGTGCAACGACTCCAGCGCGATGGGTGGCAGGTGCGTGCGCTCGTGCGTGATGCCGCGCGAGCCGGCGCGCTCAGCCGCGTCGGCATCGAGCTCGCGACCGGTGATATCCTCGAGCCCACAGGCTTTGCGCGCGCTGCTCGCGGCTGTGAGATCGTG
>JBBQHJ010000211.1:0-8639 GCA_038323865.1 Gemmatimonadales bacterium | reverse complement strand
CAGGCGCGATGCGCTCGTCGCACAGCTCGAGGATTCCCTCGCGAGTGCGTTCAACGACAAGTCGCGGTCGTACGGTGTGCGGAAGAACAATCTCGACACTTTCATTGGCATCGCGCAGACGCCGCGAGGAATTGCCGCGCTGAATTCCATGCTCGACAGCACGGCGCTCGCTGGGGCGCCGCTCCGTGCGCCGACACGTTGGGCGATCGTGAGCGCACTCGTCTCGCGCGGCGCGAAGGACGCCGAGCGTCGCCTTGCCGAGGAAGTGCAGCGCGATTCGACCACGGAAGGAAAGCGCCGCGCATTTGCCGCCGGAGCTGGGCGATCTGATTCGGCGACCAAGGCGAAGTACTGGCAGCGATACTTCGGCGATCGCGAGCTCAACGAGGATTGGGTCACAGCGAGTCTCCGCGGATTCAGCGACCCTGCGCAAGACGTTGCAACGCGCCGCTACCTCATTCCGGCGCTGGATAGCCTGCAGTGGATCCAGAAGAATCGGCGGATCTTCTTTCTGGGTAGCTGGGTAGGTGCATTTATCGAAGGACAGCGCTCGCCGGAGGCGCTGTCTCAGATCGACGATTTCCTCAAGCGAAAGTCGGCCTTGCCACACGACCTGCGAGATAAGATTTTACAGACACGAGACGAGCTGGAGCGTACCGTGGCGATTCGGCGCACTTTTCGCTGAGCAGGCTCAACGTGATCGCAACGATTCGCAGGTTCGTTCGTCTGGACAGAGAACGCGTGGCTCGCCGCGCGCTCAATCCCTCCCCGATCGTACGCTCCCGCCGATCACGCGACATGCTGCACGCCCTTCTCGTCAGCGTTTTTTCTGCCAATCTGCTCGTTGCCTCTCCCGCGCTTCCCGACAGCGGAGCTGCGCGTGCGGTCACCATTGCCGCCTCTGCCAAGCTCAAGGGGCCATTGGGCCTCGTGGACAGCATTGTGGTTGAGAAGCGTCTCCATCAACTGACGCTCTTCCGCGACGGCAAGATTATCCGCACCTATCTCGTTGCGCTGGGCGGACAGCCGCGCGGTGACAAGCTGCGCGCAGGCGACAATCGGACGCCGGAGGGGGTGTACTACATCGACTCGCGGCAGCCATTCTCGAAGTACCATCTCGCGCTCCACATCTCCTATCCCGACATTGCGCACAAGCAGCGTGCACAGTCATTGGGCACGGAGCCCGGCGGCGACATCATGATTCACGGGTTGCCGAACGGCATGGGCTCAGCCGGAGCGCTGCATCGCCAGAACGATTGGACGAACGGCTGCATTGCACTCACGGATGAGGAGATCGAGGAAATCTGGAGCGTGGTGCCGATTGGGACGCCGATTGAGATAAAGCCTTGAAAGCAGCACGCTAAAACGGGGCGCCATTGGGCGCCCCGTTTGCTGTCAGCGGTCAGCCCGCTCGCTATCAGCCCGCATTGGCGGCTTCGCCGCCTCGCTGGCAGCAACTAGGTGAATTACCGTTATACATGGACCTCGCACACGCATTCCTCGAACGGTCGAGATACTACCTCGGCCACGAATACCCAACCAAAATTGAACGCTGCCTAACCGCGCTGCCGCCCGAAGCTCTCTGGGCACGCTCGGATGCCTCATCGAACAGCATCGGGAATCTGCTGCTGCACCTCGACGGCAATGTGCGGCAGTGGATTGTTTCGAGTGTTGGTGGCGCGCCCGATCATCGTCATCGCTCTGCGGAGTTCGATGCGACCGAAGGCGGAGATGCGAAGACGTTGTTCGCCAAGCTGCGCGGAACGCTGGATGAAGTAGACGCTGTACTCGCGCGTCTCACCGAAGACGATCTCGCGTCGCACCGCACGATTCAAGGCAGGGACGTGAGCGTCTTCGAGGCGATCTATCACGTGACCGAGCACTTCGGCATGCACACCGGCCAGATCGTGCTGCTCACCAAGCTGCACGCACCGGGTCAGGTGAAGTTCTACGCAGATGCCGGCGGGCTGGCCAAGCCGCTCTACTGAGCCCTGAGGCTCAGTAGAGGTAGACTTTTGTTCCGACGGGCACGTTTTCGTAGAGCCACTCGATGTCCTCGTCATGCATGCGCACGCAGCCGTGCGTGACTGCCGCGCCGATGGACTTCTGGAATGGCGTACCGTGCAGCATGTAGCCATCGCCCATGTCGAGACGGAAGTGACCGAGCTCGCCCTGGATGATGCGGCTCTTGGTGCCGGCGGGTGGAATGAAGAGCGTGTTGTCGAACACGATGTGTTCGTCGAGCGCCATCGGCACGAACTCTGTTTCGCCCGGGCGCATGATGCCGACTTCGTCGCCCTGGGTGAGGAGTTTGGTGCCGTCTTTGAGCTTCACAGCGCGGCCGCGCTCGAGCTGCTTGAGCTTGAGGTCATACTCGGCGGCGATCTCAGCGAAGTGCCATTCGGGCGGAGTCCAGATCGGATCGCGATCCTTCCTGAGCACCGTGCGGACGCCACGCGGTGTCGCAAACTTCCACACGCGCCCGCCATACTCGAGGGCATCGGTCTTGGCGGTGGCAATGGGAGCCGTGCGCAAGGTGTCGTTACCGTCTACAACGCGGAGCTGCTTCTCGAAGATATCCACGATGATGCGAAAGCCTTGCGACTTCTCGGCCGTGGTGCGCGCATTTTCAAAAGCGAGGCTGTCCTTGCGCGACTTGAACGTCATCACGGACGTTTCGGCCGTGGTGGAGGTGACAGCCGTGTCGCCGACCGCAGCGGTCACGTCGTTGTCGTCGCTCTTACGCGCAATCTTGCGCATGAGTCCGACGAACCAGTTGTGGCCGGCATCTGAAAGGGTGTCGCCCGGCAATCCTCGAACGCCGACGCTGTCAGCTGCGCGAGCGGGACGTTGGGCTCCCGCCGTGGCGGTGAGCGAGACGAGCAGGAGAGCAGTTGCTGCGAGTGGTGAATTCAGTTTATGCATCTCTCTCAAACTACACTGCGGAGGGTGTGAAGTTCACACCCTCCGCAGTGCACGACTCGGGCCGGATGTTTCTTAGTAGAACTTCAGGCCAAGCGTAACGGGCCAGTAGTGCGAATTGCCCTTGGTCGTGTTGATGGTCGTGTACTTGGTTTCCACGTACCAGTGCAGATCAAAGGCCGTCCAGTCAAGACCAGCACCCGCGTTGTAGTTGAAGAACAACGTCTTGTCGCCGCGGAAGTTCGCTGCGGTGGAGGTGGTCGACAACGGCAGGCTCGGGTAGTTCAGGTAGGTGTCACCGCCGGCCGAGACAACTTTGCCTCCGCTGTTCTTGTAGGGCAGGAAGTCGGTGAACTTGTCGAGACCGCCGCCGCCCATCACATACACAACCGGGTTCAGGTGACTCGTTTGGTCGAGCGGGAAGCGCAAGACGAGGTCAGCGTTACCCTCATAAAGCTTCGGGCTTGGGCAGGCCGGGCAATCCGTGTCGCGATGGCCGAAGAAATTCGCCAATCCATCAACGCGGATACCAAGTGCGCCATCCATCGGGAACCAGCCGAGCTGACCCTGAACGGCTGCGCCGTCCTTGGTCGAGTTACGCCAATCGTTCATTGGAATCGCAACGCCTGCGCCGAGGCCGAAGTACACACCCGGCAAGCGCATCTTCGGCAGCATCATCATCGTGGTGTCATGCATCACCGGGCTCATCACCGTGCGAACGACTGTATCAGTGCGGCCGCGGATGGTGACCGTGTCGTGAATCATGACTCGAATCGTGTCCGTCTTCGGCATCTCAGCTGGCTTTTCGTCTTTCCGAACCGGGATGCGCGTCTGGGAACGTGCCTGCGCCGATGCTTCAGCGCTGCCGAATGAGATGGCGGCAGCAAGGCCGAATGCACACAACGCAAAATTACGGGTCTTCATTCTTTTCCTCCGTCACATCGCCCTATCTTCCATTTCCCCGCGGGCGAGGTTGCGGGTGCGACGAGGGTCGTCGCGGGGTTCTGCCAGCGTTGGTGAATGGCAGACCTCGTGCCGCGGCGGCCTAAAGTGCAAAAAAACCCGTGCTGGGTCATTCGAAAGTCATCCGTCAATCAGTATTCTGGCAATGGTTGAGTCCGGCGTACGTTGCCTCCGGAGCCGGCGACGCGGATTTTTCCCCACCGTTCTGCCTCTTTCTTCGTTGTGGGAGTCATTTCATGAGATTTATCCGCCTCGCCGTGTCATCAGCCGCCGCGCTGTCGCTCACATTCGTCGGCGTCGCCGCGACGGTGCCGCATGCGGCGCGTCTCGCGAAGCCGCAATGCGCTGCAGACAACGATGGTCTCACACTCCCGAAGGGATTCTGCGCGATTGTTGTCGCCGAAGGGCTGAAGCAGCCCCGACACATGGTGGTGTTGCCGAACGGAGATCTGTTCGCGTCATCGCTCGGCACGGGTGTCGTCGCACTGCGTGACACGTCTGGCGATGGAAAGGCCGACATCATCCAACCGTGGACCGGCGGATTTCGCTCGAGCGAGATCGCAATCCGTAACGGCTATCTCTATACGGACGCAACGACGGCAATCCTGCGCTTTCCCATTCAGCCTGGCTCGCTCACGCCGTCGGGGCCCGCCGACACACTGATCTCCGGACTCCCAGGAGGCGGTCACTCGGCGAAGACGTTCGCGCTCGCCGACGACGGAACGATGTACGTGAACATCGGCTCGCGAACGAACAGCTGTCAGAAGCAGGATCGGCAGGTCGAAATGGCGGGTGACGACCCATGCGTGGAGCGAGACTCGCGCGGCGGCATCTGGGCGTTCAAGACGGACAAGCTCAATCAGAGGCCGACAGACGGAACCCATTTCGGCATCGGGATTCGCAACGCTGTCGGCATGGCATTCGATCCCGCCGATCACTCGCTGTTCGTCACACAGCACGGACGCGATGGCCTCGCACAGCAGTGGGGCAAGCTGTTCGACGAAGCAAAGAGTGCGGAAACGCCGGCCGAAGAACTCTTCCGCGTCACCAAGGGGGATGACTTCGGCTGGCCGTATTGCTACTACGATCGGCAGGTCGCGAAGAAAGTGCTCGCACCGGAATACGGCGGGAACGGCAAGACTGTCGGTCGCTGCGCGAACATGAAGGGCAACGTGGCGAGCTTCCCGGGGCATTGGGCACCGAACGGCCTCACGTTTTATCGTGGCGCGATGTTCCCGGCGAAATATCAGACTGGTGTGTTCATCGCATTCCACGGCTCGTGGAATCGCGCGCCGCTGCCGCAGGGTGGGTACAACGTTGTCTTTCAGCCGCTGAAGAACGGAAAGGCAGACGGTGCGTACGAATTGTTCGCGACCGGCTTCCAGGCATCGGGTCGCCGTCCGACGGGTCTCACCGTCGGGCCAGACGGCTCGCTCTACGTCGCATCGGATGATCAGTCCGGTCGCATTTGGCGCATCATCTACACGGGTGCGCGGTGACCGGTTCGCGAATTTCGTTATCTTACGAGTCACAACCGCAACCACCGCAATGACAGAGAATCGTCTTCACGCTCTCAACGCAGCCGGCCAGTCCATCTGGCTGGATTTCATCGATCGCGCAATTCTCCGAAATGGAGAGTTGACCCGTCGCATCACGGACGATGCGCTCACCGGCATGACGTCGAATCCGACGATCTTCGAGAAGGCACTCGCCGAGGGTGGCGCGTATGACGACCAGCTCCGCGGTGCGCCTGATGCCGCAACGGCAATGGAGCTTTTCGAGCTCGTTGAGACGACCGACGTTCGTGACGCCTGCGACCTCTTCATGCCGGTCTACGAGAAGACCAACGGCAGCGACGGCTACGTGTCCATCGAAGTCTCGCCGGGCGCCGCGAACAATGCGCGCGAAACCATCGCCGAGGCCGAGCGGCTGTGGGCCACGGTGAATCGTCCGAACGTGATGATCAAGGTCCCCGGCACGAACGAAGGTGCGATTGCCGTGCGGACGATCATCGGCGCGGGCATCAACGTCAACATCACGTTGCTCTTTGCCATCGAAGCGCATCGTCGCGTGATCGAAGCCTACATGGCGGGCCTCGAGGATCGCGCGGCGGCTGGTAAGCCAATCGATCGCATTGCGTCTGTCGCATCGTTCTTTGTGAGCCGTGTCGATAGCGAAATCGACAAGCGACTGAACGCCGTGACCGGCGCTGACGCCGATCGCGCGAAGTCCCTGCGCGGCAAAGCGGCAATTGCGAACGCGCAGCTCGCCTACAAGCTCTTTCTCGATGAATTCTCCTCGCCACGCTGGCAGCCGCTCAAGGCCAAGGGCGCGCGCCTCCAGCGTCCGCTCTGGGCGAGTACGAGCACCAAGAATCCAGAGTATCGCGACGTGATGTATGTCGAAGAGCTGATTGGCCCGGACACGGTGAACACCATGCCGCCCGCAACTATTGATGCGTTCCGCGATCACGGGGAAACGCGTCGCAGTGTTGACGCCGACTTCGGAAGCGCCGAGCGCGTGATGACGGATCTCGCGTCGGTGGGCGTGGACATGCAGAACGTGACGGACAAGCTCCTCTCGGACGGGCTCGCGAGCTTCCAGAAGTCCTTCGATTCACTCACCGCGGGACTCGACAAGAAGAAGAGCACACTCGCGGTATAGCTGGCACACCGTTCGACCATTTAACGAACACACAGTGGCTTACCCTAGAACCAAGATCGTCTGTACCCTCGGCCCTGCCTCCAGTACGCGCGAAACGCTTCGCAGCCTGATGGAAGCAGGGCTGAGTGTCGCCCGACTGAATTTTTCGCACGGAACGCACGAGCAGCACGCCACGACAGTCGCGATGATTCGCGAGGTGGCCCGCGAGCTCAATCGCCCCGTCGCCATTCTCGGTGATCTCCAGGGCCCGCGCATTCGCATTGGTGATCTCGCGCAGCCGCGGGAAGTGAGGGACGGTGAAGACATCGTCCTCACTGCGGGTGAGCATGCAACCGGTGACCAGTTTCCAACCACGTACGATCGCCTGTGCGACGACGTAAAGGTTGGTGATCGCATTCTCGTTGACGACGGCTTGATCGAACTCGTCGTGCTCGACTGCACCGCGTCGACCGTCACATGTCGGGTGCTGCACGGCGGACAGATTCGCAGCCACAAGGGCATGAACTTGCCCGGTGTCGCGGTGAGCGCGCCAAGTATCACGGAGAAGGATTGGGCCGACGTCCAGTTCGCGGTTGACCATCGGCTCGAATATCTCGCGCTCAGCTTTGTCCGGAGCGCCGCCGACATCGCGCAGCTGCGCGAGAAGATTCCCAAGGACATGCTCGTCGTCGCCAAGATCGAGAAGGATTCCGCGCTCGAGAACATCGAGAGCATCATCCGTTCGAGCGATGCCATCATGGTTGCCCGCGGCGATCTCGGTGTGGAGCTTCCGTTCGAGGAAGTCCCGATCGCACAGAAGCGCATCATCCAGTTGTGCAATCACCTCGGTCGCCCTGTTATCACGGCGACGCAGATGCTCGAATCCATGATCACGCATCCGCGGCCAACGCGCGCCGAGGCCAGCGATGTTGCCAACGCGATTCTGGATGGCACCGATGCCGTGATGCTCTCCGCCGAGACGGCCGCGGGCCAGTATCCGCGCCTCGCGGTCGAGGCCATGACGCGCATCATCACCGAAATCGAGAAGCATCCGCCGGCGCGCGCATCCGAGCAGCGACAGTCGCATGAAGCGGCGCTCTCCACGGAGCACGCCATTGCCGCTGCGGCAACGTCGGCCGTTCGCAGCCTCGGCGCCAATGCGCTGATCGTCTTCACCAAGAGCGGTTTTTCTGCACGCGTGGTGGCGTCGCACCGGCCTAGCGTTCCGATTCTCGTGCTGACAGATCAGGAGCGTACGTTCAAGCAACTCGCACTCGTGTGGGGTGTCATTCCATGCCTCGTGCCGCATTGCGATACGTATTGGGACATGGTCAAGCTCGCGCTTGCGGCTGTGCGCGAGCGTGGACTCGCGCGGGAGGGTGATCGCGTGGTCGTGACTGCCGGCGTTCCGTTCGACGTTCCGGGTACGACCAATCTCATGAAAGTGGAAACCGTGTGAAGCTGACGTTCCTCGGCACGGGAACGAGCTTTGGTGTGCCGCAACTCGGTTGCGGTTGCGCCGTGTGTCATTCGCGCGATCCACGCGACCGGCGAACGCGCGTTGGCGCCATGGTGGAGACGGACGATGGCGCCAACATCCTGATCGATACGCCGCCCGAACTCCGGTTGCAGTTGATCCAAGCGGAGATCGAACAAGTGGACGCGGTGCTCTTCACGCACGGCCATGCCGATCACACGCATGGCATCGACGATCTGCGCGCCATCACCGCACGGCGCGACACGCATCTTCCGATGTACGGATCCGAGGATACGCTTTCCTCGCTCGCAAAGAAGTTCGAATACATCTTCGACGATGCCATCAAGCCGTTGCCGGGAACGTCCAAGCCGCAGGGCCGGGCCATTGTCATTGCACCGGGCGAAACGGTGCACATCGGCGGCACTGATGTCGTCGCGGTGCCGGTGCCGCACGGACCGTTCATGACGGTGTATGGCTATCGCATCGGGCCGCTCGCGTATGTCACCGATGCGAAGACAGTTCCAGACGAAACACTGGCCATGCTGCGCGGCGCGCGCGTGCTGGTGATCAACGCGCTGTTTCGGCGGCCCCACCCGTCGCACCTGAGCCTTCCGGAAGCGCTCGACGTCGCGCG
>JBBQHJ010000210.1:0-8665 GCA_038323865.1 Gemmatimonadales bacterium | reverse complement strand
GCGTTCTCCATTCCGCCAAAGCGTGTCGACGACTGGAGATGCGCCAGCTTCTCATATGGGAAGGGACCAATCAGCCGTTCGTAGAGCGACACGATCGGCCCAACCGCCGAGAACACACCGGGCAGCCAGCGCCGGTTCTCTGGCATGACGTACACGCTCTGCCGCACACACTGGCCTTCGTCGCCGTAGTGGCAATCGGGCTCGCGGACGTCGTACCGCTCGAGCGGGCCCGCAGCGATCACCATCAGGTAGACGGAAATTGGCCGATTCTCGCGCCACCGTGTTTCCTTGCGCGTCTTTCCGGCGACGGTGACTGACTTGGTGCCAAGCAACTCACCATTGCCAACGACCGTCACACTCGGCGCCGCAACAACGCGCCACGACACGGTGGCTTTGTCGCTCGGGTGATCGACGGATGGAATCCAGTGCCGCGCGCGATCAGGCCAGTTGTCGCCGAAGTAGGTCCAGCGGCCCTTGTCGTCTTTCATGACGACGAGGCCATCGCGCACTGCACCGTCGTACACAACGTGAACGCGAACGCTGTCGCCGGTGCCGTCGAGGGGAATGTCGATCTTGCCGTTCGTGTGCGTGGCAGCAACAACGCGACCATCGACGTCGACGCGACTCACATTGAGCCAATCAACCAGATCGAGCTGGAGGCGCTGTGTGGTCTTCGCGTGGGTGAGCGCGAGCGTGACGTCACCGCGAATGAACGAGCCGGTGTCCGGCAGTTCGATGCTGATGTCGTAGTTGCGGACGTCGATGCCGGGCTGGTAGGCCTGCTGTGCGCTCACTGGTAACGCTGCAAACAGCGCTAACAGCGTGAGGTGCAGATTCCTCGACTTCGCTCGGAATGACACCAGTGGATGTGTCATTCCGAGCGGAGCGCGCAGCGCGAAGTCGAGGAATCTGCACCCTTGCCCTTTCACCTTCATCTCCCGAAGAGACGACCCAACGCGCTCCGCTCCTTGCCACCCGACGCCGCCTGCGCAAACGCGGTTGCGAACTCGGGAGCGGTCGTGTACCGGTCATCAGGATTTCGTTGCATACCCTTCAGCAACACCTTCTCCACGGATTCTGGTATGTCGAGCTCGGGGCGCGACGCGCGAATAGCGATCGGCTCATTCCGCAGGCGCGCGATCATCATCTCCTGCTGCGTGCGCCCCTGAAACGGCAACTTGCCCGTCAACATCTCGAACGTCATGAGCGCGAGCGAATACACATCGGTGCGCGGGTCGAGCGGCTTACCGCGTAACTGCTCGGGACTCATGAACTCCGGCGTGCCGAGAATGATGCCCGTTGCCGTGAGCTTCTGAAGCTCGGCGTCGGCACGACGCTCCTTTGCGAGTCCGAAGTCCATCACCACGGCGCGCTCGACTCCGCCTTCGTCCTTGCAGATCATGATATTCTCGGGCTTGAGATCGCGGTGCACGATCTTGAGCTCGTGTGCGACATGCAATCCGTTCGAGATATCGGTGACGAACCGCGCCACCTCATCGAGCAGCAGGTCTCCCTTTCTATTGTTGCGATCGGAGAGAATCTCTCCTTCCACGAACGGCATCACCACGTAGACCAGGCCATCCTGCGTCTCACCCATGCGGATGATGTGACACACGTTGTTATGCGCGAGCCGCATGCCAAGTGCCGCTTCGCGCTTCAGGCGCTGCATGGCGTTCTGGTCCGCCGAGAGTGCGGCGGAGAGCACCTTGATGGCGTAGCGATCAGGAGTCGCAGTGTCCGTCGCGAGATAGACGAACGACATGCCGCCCTCACCAACCTTCTTCACGATCTGATAGCGTCCGTCGAGTACCTGGCCGACGAGATTCATCGCCGACGCGGCCTTGGGCTGTTCGGGACGTCCGATTGCGGTGCTGCGCCCGGATGGCGCGCCGCCTGCGCCTGCTGCACCCGGCGCCGCAAGCAGCTTCGTTCCGTCCTTGGTGCAGAAGCGCGCTTCGTCCGCGTATTGAGTACCGCAGGCCGGACAACGGTTCATTGATTCGACCCCGAGAGGAGCGAGACGAGTCCGTCCCACTCGATGTTTCCGCCACTGAGCACCGCGACGGTCTTGCCCTTCGGCTTCACATTTCCACTCAGCAGCGCCGCGACCGTGATCGCACCACTCGGCTCCGCGACGAGCTTCATGCGATCCAGAAGGAAGCGCATTGCGCCACGCAACTCATTGTCGTCGACATGCACGATGTCATCTACATACTGCTGGTGATGTGCGAACGTCACGCCACCAACTTCTACTGCGAGCAGCCCGTCCGCGAGTCCACCGTGCGCTGCGATACGCACGGGACGTCCTGCCTCGCGCGCACTCGAGAGCTTCTTGGCGTTTGACGGTTCGACGGCGACAATGCGCGCGTTCGGCTGCTTGAGCTTGATCGCCGTGGCGACGCCGGCGCTCAGCCCACCACCACCGACAGGCACCAGCACGGTGTCGACGTCGGGCACGTCTTCGACGATTTCGAGACCCGACGTTCCCTGGCCCGCGATGATCCATGGATGATCGTACGGCGGCACCATGCTGAAGCCTTCGGCGTGCATCAACTCCACGGCGCGATCGTAGCGATCCTGCGTTGTAGTTCCCGCCAATTCAACGCGTGCACCAAGTCGCTCGGCGCCTGATCGCTTGGCGTTCGTGACGGTGGTCGGCATGACGACGACTGCTTTACAGCCGAACAACTTCGCGGCGAGTGCTACCGCCTGTGCATGATTGCCTGACGATGGAGCAATCACGCCGCGAGCGCGTTCACCTGGCGTGAGCTGGGCGAGAAAGTTGTATGCGCCGCGAAACTTGAACGCGCCGCCGCGCTGGAGCATTTCCGGCTTGATCCATGTCGGCACGCCGAGCAATTCGGTGAGCGGATCGCATGGCAGCGTGGGCGTGCGCACGGCGACGGGCGCAATCCGTGCGGCAGCCGCTTCGAGGTCGTAGAGGGAGATCAGCTCTGTGTTCATCAAACTCTGATGAGGAAAAATACAGCAAGTCTTACATGCTGCGGATCATGACTGCCGGATGGAACGGATAACTGCATGGACTTACACGTTTAGTAGAACCTTTGGTAACCGCAAAGTATTAACAACAACTGCAAGTTTTACATTATACGGATCGTGACTGCCGGACGTGGCGGATAACTACAGGAACTTAGACTTTAGAAACAGCGCTGTTCTCCGAAGAATCCGGCTGTCCCGATCCGTATCATGTAGAACCTTGGTTACCGCTTTACGCGAAAATCCTATTCCGGCCACCGCTCTTGGCCTTGTACAAAGAACGATCGGCCTCCTGCAACAACATTTCCGGCGAGATGGGATCCGTGCCGCGCGCGAGCGCAACGCCAACGGAGATGGTGAGGTTGATGTCACCTGTCCCGCCACCGAATTCGAACTCATCCACCTTGCGACGCAGGCGCTCCGCGAACGTTAGCGCGCCTTGCCAGCCCGTGTCCGGCAGCACGATGACGAACTCGTCACCACCGAGACGTGCGACGGCGTCGGTATCACGTGCCGTGACCTTCATGATACCGGCAAGCTCCTGCAACACGAGATCACCGAACGGGTGACCGCGCGTGTCATTGATCTGCTTGAAGTGATCCATGTCGATCGCGAGCACCGCAACCGTCGAGCCGCGACGCTTCGCATGGCGCCACTCGGCGCGCAGGCGCGTTTCAAGCGCGCGACGATTCAGGCATGCCGTGAGCGGATCGGTGCCGATCTGTTCCGCGAGCCGCGAGCGCATGGCGTCGAAGCTCTGCGACAGCAGCGTGAGATCATCGGGGCGCTTGTCAATGCCGAGATCGATTGAGGGAGTGAGATCACCCTCCTCCACGAGCTTGCAGAACAGGCGAAGACGATTCATCCGCGCGCGGAAATTTCCGTACGCCACCACCAGCACGGCGCTCACCAGCCCGAAGACGCCGAGGCTGAAGATCGTGTGCGACCAACGCGCTGATTCCCTTGGGTCGGGCAGAATTCGCGTCGTCAGGAGGTAGGCGACGATCGTGAGCACCGCCGCGTACGACCCGAGTCGCCGGCCGAAGTAGAAGACCGCGAGCTGCACCACGAGGAGGCCGCCCATGAGAATGCGGCCCATCTCGGCGGGTGTTCCACTTGACCATACAATCGTGGCGAGTGCCGCGATGTCCGCCGTCACGAGGAGCGCCGGAATGCGGAATTCGTGGATGGATTGGGAGCGCTGTACTTTTTCGGCCGTCGCGGCAACAACCAGCACGTAGATCAGTGCCGTGATCGCGACCGGCTGGAGCATCGCGGCAAGTGGGAAGGCGCCGAAGCTGACCGCGAGGAGGACGAGCGCGAGGAGCGCGAGATAGCGGACCCACCGCTGCCAGAGAATGGCATCGCGCGCGAGCGCCTGCCGGTCGTGGCGGAGTGCGTCCATGAGCTCCGGCGTTGACGACGGTAGCTCGAGCGTCGCGCCCATGAGGGTCTGACGGAGGGGTTGTTCGTCCTGCTCGACTGGCCAGCTCACAGGGTGCGGCGGGGTAAATGTGGGGCTGGCAAAGGTAGCGCCCGGAACGGCTGGCCCGCTACGCTGTCAGCACGCGCCTTCGGCGCTGTCAGCGAAGCGGGCTTCTCCAGTGCTGCACGTACGTCACCGCCTGCCCACTGGGCGACTGCCGAACAACGAACCGTTCCTCGTCACCGAGCATGGCGAAGCCGACTCCGCGATCATGGAAGGTGGAGCGCCGCCAGCTTGGGGCTGTGAGAATGGTCCTTGGCTTTCCGCTAGCGGTAACGCCGTTCACGCTCGCCTCGAAGATCGTTCCAGAGGGCGACATGTACACAACGTGATGCCCATCGGACGTGAAAGCCGGCCAGCGTCCACCCTCGAGGGAAATTCGGTTTGGCTGCCCCGTCGGAAGGGTCTGGATGTAGACCTCGATGCGGCTGGTTTCGTCGGAGCTGAACACGACCGTCGAACCGTCCGGCGAGAAATGCCCGTCCCAGATGATGCCCGGTCGCGCAATACGTGAGATGACTTTTCCGTCGAGCGCCATGATGGCGAGCGCGGTATCAGTCCTCACGAGGAGCCGCGTGCCGTCGCTCGACCAGTCGAGTGTAGCGGGACATTCGTACCCCACGGAAACAGGAACGCTCATGATGGACCGCGCCTCCGTGCTCCCGAGTCGCAGTTCGCTCAGGCCACAACGATTCTTGCCGAGTGTCGCGAACGCGAGTCGGGTGCCGTCGTGTGAAAAAACGGGAGCTGTAAAACCAACTATTCCTTCTATTCCGACTTCGACCGAGGTGTCATGCGCGCTGATTTTCGAGGCTCGTCCGCTCTCGATTTCGTAAAGCCACAGGCCCTTGGTCCGCCCGGCAACGGCGACGAGCGGTGGACCTGCGCCGCGCGGACGCGCACTAACCGTCCACGTTCCTTCAATACGTACGGTGTCGACGACCTGGCCTGACTTGTCGTAGAGCAGATAGGGCTTGTCGCCTGTGCCAGGGAGGTATGCGAGCGCATCGCCGGCACCAATCGCGATCGTAGGAATTCCTGCGCCCGTGCGAACTCCGTTTGCCAGTCGCGACGCGGTGCCGAGGAGCTTGGCCGCACCGACATCCACGCGCTGGATGTCCATGGCCGTAATATCGCCACTATTTGGAGAAACGATGTAATCAGGTGCTGCGACGTCGAACGTGATCGGATTGATCGGCAATGTGCCGAGTGTCTTT
Organism: Gemmatimonadales bacterium; assembly: GCA_038323865.1. Taxonomy (GTDB): domain Bacteria; phylum Gemmatimonadota; class Gemmatimonadetes; order Gemmatimonadales; family Gemmatimonadaceae; genus AG11. Next base: position 2,965 of record JBBQHJ010000210.1, on the reverse strand, counting down.
CCGTCGAGATCGAGGATCGCAATTGGTGCGAAACGGCCCGGCTGATAGATGATATGCTTTCCGTCCGGCCAGAGCACAGCGCGTGGCTGGAATGCATTGCCCGGCATCACCTTTCGACATGTGCCGTTCTCCGCGGCCACGGACCCTACACCATCGTGACTGCTGAAAACGATGAGTCCCTGCGCACTCCATGAGCCCGCGGTTGGCGTGGGCGCGGCGCAAAGTCGTCGGATATCGCCGTTGGCGTCGACGACCTGAAGAAAGCCGCCGACGAAAAATGCTAATGACTTTCCATCAGGTGACCAGAACGGAATCTCGGCGCCGTCGCTTTTCTTGATCTGCGTTGGGTCCAGCTTGTCCATCTCGCGCAGCCACAAGCTGCGCGAGCCATCGTTTCCGGCAAATACAAAGGCGAGCTTACGACCATCTGGCGAAAGCGCGAGGGAGCGCTGTTCGCTGAAATTCCCCGAGGTTGGCGGAAGAATCGACGTCACCGTTGTGGCAGTCGCGGGCGTCGCGCTTGAATGCGCGGCAAACCATCCGATGCCCCCGCCGAGCGCACACACCGCTGCCGCTGCGAGAAGTGCGATTGGTGTTCTGCGTCTATCGGTTCTTGGCGACGATGCCGTCTCATACGTAACGGCCGCCGCATTGAGCCCGTCGACAAACGCAGACACGCTCGGCCAACGATCAGCGGGAAGCTTCTCGAGAGCGCGAAGGATCGCCGCTTCCACGTTGAGTGGGACCCGATCGCGCTGCGTCACAATGCGCGTCGGCTTCTCGGTCATCACCTTCGCGACGATCCCCTGCACCGTGCTTCCTGTAAACGGCGGATCGCCGACGAGCATCTCGTACATCACGGCGCCGAGCGCGTACTGATCGCTGCGCGCGTCGATGGATTTTTCGCCCATTGCCTGTTCAGGCGACATGTACTGCGGAGTGCCGAGCGAGAGTCCGGTTTGCGTCATGCGTGCGCCGCCGGCGTGTTGCACGGCGAGTGCGATGCCGAAGTCCGCAACGAGCGCATGCCCATCCTGGATCAGGATGTTCTCGGGCTTGATGTCGCGATGAATGATGCCGAGTTGGTGCGCGTGATTGAGTGCGTCGGCCACTTCGCGTCCGATGCGGAGCGCGTCGTCGATGGGCAGGAGACGCTCGCGCTCGAGTCGTGCGCGCAGCGTTTCGCCGCGGACGAACGGCATCACGTAGTACAGCACACCATCTGCGCTGCCCGAATCGAGCAGCGGCAGGATGTGCGGATGCTGGAGCTTGGCGGTGGTCTTTATCTCGGCGAGGAAGCGATCGCCGCCGAGTGCCGCGGCGAGCTCCGGGTGGAGCACCTTGATGGCGACGTGGCGGTCATGTCGCGCGTCGTGCGCGAGGTACACGCGCGCCATACCACCTTCACCGATGTCGCGTTCGATGCGATACCGGTCTGCAACCGCCCTCGCCACGCTTTCAACAGAGCTGGACATGAAGTTTGGCGCTACTTTGAATAGGTCGCATTGAATCGGTAACGCATGCCAGAGAGGTTACGGTATGATCGACGATATGGGAATCTTCCGCACCACAATCGAAGTCGCTCCGCTCGACAGTCAGGACTACCGGCACGTGCTTACCGATGTATTGGTCGACACCGGGAGCGAATATAACTGGATCCCCGAGGACATCCTCGCGGAGTTGGGTGTGGTACCGATTCGCGTTGACCGGTTCGAATTGGCGAATGGCGCAATCATTGAACGATCCGTCGGCTTCGCGATGATCTATGCCGGGGGCCGTGCGACGCCGACGATTGTCGTATTTGCGCAGCGCGGCGAGATGGCATTGCTTGGCGCAATCGGCCTTGAGGGAATGAACCTGCGAGTGGACCTGGTGCGACGAGAGTTGGTGCCCGCCGGTCCTGTGCTGGCGGCGGCTGCCGCCTAGGTTCGCGCGTCAGTGGGTAGAAGCTCCACGAATCGTGCGACGTCATACACGCGCGGGATGTTGTTGAAGAGGACATACGCGTCGATTCGCCGATCCAACGGCAGCCATGCGATCAGTTGCAGGAGTTCCTCGTCGGCGTAGCGAGCATAGGCACTCTTGTTTCCGTAGCGTCTTCAGCGGCGGCGCATCGTATAGGGTCTGTTGCACCTCTACGACCGGAAACTGCTTCACGAATGGGGCTGCGCGGATCGCGAAGCCGCACATACCGAGCTTCATGGTCATGCGACGCACCGTGCCATTGCGGTTCCCTCAGGCTAGCGGGAATTGCAATGTGGCCGCGGCGCCGGTGAGCATTTGGCGAATATATGGTTTAGCCCGCTACGAGCTGGCTCTTGCCATTATCTATTAAAAAGATAATACTTACCATATGCCATCCTCACTCACTCGCCGCGAACTCGACATCATGTCGGTCATCTGGAGCCTCGGCTCCGCCACTGTCACCGATGTAAAGGAGCGGCTGCCGGACGATCTCGCCTACGTGTCTGTGCTCACCATGCTGCGCACCCTCGAGGCAAAAGGGCACGTGCGTCATGAGAAAGACGGCAAGGCGTTCCGCTACTACCCGAAAACGAAGAGCGATGCCGCAGGTCGCGGTGCGCTCTCGCGCGTGCTGTCCAAGATGTACCAAGGCTCGCGTGAGTTGCTCGTTGCCGGGTTGCTCGACGATGAGGACATCAGCGCGGCTGAGTTGCGGCGGCTGAAGAAGCTCATCGCCGATCGCCTCAAGGAGGTCGGCGAGTGACTACTTCATGGATGTTCGCTACGTCGGCAATCGGCGTGCTGTTTGTGTGCGCGGTCGCAATTGCCACACGTATCGCGCGATTGTACGCAGGCATTCCAACCCGCTACTTCTGGCTACTTCCAACTCTCGGCGCGTTGGTGCTTCCGGTAATTCCGCTTAGGCGTGAGCACAGTCCCGCTCCGTCGATCACCGCGGCGCCTGCCGGCAGTACGACCCCCGAGATCCTCACGCCTTTCG
>JBBQHJ010000209.1:0-8666 GCA_038323865.1 Gemmatimonadales bacterium | reverse complement strand
GCGTCGAACACGCGGCGAAGGTCGAACGGAACCGTCCATCCCTCAGCGATCGGCGCACGGGTATCGCTGGTCATCCGAAGTTGCGACGCGAGCGCGCCCTTCAGCGAATCGGTGGTCGCTGCTCGTCGATACACGCCGTGCGCTTCCTTCAGCCGCCCCACCGACGCCAGCGCATCGCCGTAGGCAATGGCGAGCGGACCGGTGGAGTCACGAGGCGCGACTGCGGAGAGGAACGCGAGAACGTTCGCGCGCATCGACGGGAGCGTGAACAGGATCCGGCTCGCGACCGCTGCTACATCGGAGACAGGTACACCGGTGCGCCGCGCGGCGACCACCGCGCGCTGCGTCCGGCCGGCCAGGATGTGCTCGGCCAGCTGCGTATCGGCGGCGGCGACGCGCTCCAGCCACTGCCCGCTCCCGACGAGCGTGATGGCATCAATACCGCCCGAGCGCGTGCGCCGAAAGGCGACCTGTCGCTCAGGCCGTTCCTGAAACGCGAACGTGTCGACGCCCGCCGGAATCATGAAGGCGGGATTGCCGGATACGACGGGTTGCACGGCGTACGAATCGCCGCACCGCGCGACAATGAGCATGCGCGCGCCCGCGTCGGCGCCGTACCGCCCGACCAACCCGCCGTCGGAGGCAAGCGCTGCGCGTCGAATGGAGGCCGCGTCGCACGGAGCGCGCACAGTGGTCGGCGCGGCCTGCGCCGGCGCGACGCGGCCGATGAGACCGAGCAAGACGGAGACGTACAGTGGTGCGGTGCGTAGGATCATGGCGTGGACAGTGGAAAGACGATCCCTCAGCATACGCCGCGTAACGACACCATGTCCAATAGCTTTGCGTCACGCAACGATAACCCTAGCTTATCGTCAATGACACTCAACCAGCTTCGGTATTTCGTCGCGGTGGCAGATCTGCTGCATTTCGGACGGGCAGCGAGCGAGCTGAACATGTCCCAGCCTGCGCTGAGCCAGCAGATCGTGAGTCTCGAAAAGACGCTCGGCGTGGCGCTCTTCGTCAGGAATAACCGGCGCGTATCACTGACCGGTGCCGGCGCCGCGCTGCTCGGCCGCGCGCGCCGAGCGCTCGCGGAATCGGAGCGCGGAGCATATGAGGCGCGGCGGGTCGCGGCCGGTTCCCCGAATCAGCTTCGCATCGGCTACTTCGCGCCGAATGGGCTCGTCATCCTTCCTCGCGCGATGCAACGCCTTGCGTCCGTGTCGACCGAGACTGCGATCATTCCAGTCGAGGGGTACACTCCGTTTCTGATCGACCGGTTGCGCGCCGGCCTCCTGGACGCGGTCATCGCACGCGGCCCCGTCGTCGCGGAAGGGCTGCGTTCGGAGGTGCTGCGGCGCGAACGGCTCGTGGCGGTGCTACCTGCCAATCATCCACTTGCACGTCGTCGTTAGGTCAAGCTGTCGTCACTGGCCGATGATGGCTTTGTGCGGTGCCCGCGCGGAACCGCACCGCCGCTCTATGACGCGGTGAATGCTGCGTGCGAGGACGCGGGGTTCACCCCGCGAACTGCCGTTGAGGTGACAGATTGGCCGGCGATACTCAGCTTCGTCGCCGCCGGTCAGGGCGTAGGCATCCTCAGCGAATGCATTACGTACTTTCGTCGTACCGGGTGCGTGTACCGGCGCATTCAGTCCGAGCGACCGCGGCTCGAGGTCACACTCGTGTGGCCACATGGAGGACACTCGGCCGCGCTGGGCAAGGCACTCGATGCCATTCGACATGCGGGAGGAATTACGAGCCGTGCATGAGTCAGGTCGGCGGAGTTGCAGATCCGTTGCCGCGCGCGTGGTTTTCTCCGCCGCAGCTTACACGCACTGCTCTTCAGTCCTTGCTCGAGCAGCTGTTCAATGAGCGAGCAGACACGAGCGCGCTTCGCTGGACAGACGTCGCTTTTCGTCGAGGGTGTGTGGGGTTGGCCAATCGCGAGTGTGCGGCTATGTGAAGCAGCGTATCGGCTTAACACGTGAGATGGACGACTCGACCCAGCCCGAGCTGTTTCGGACGTGCAGACGGTTACGGTCAACGCAGAAGAGTGCCGTTGGTGCGCGGGTGGCATCTGATTCACACCTTCCGCTTTCCTGCGACAGCTGCGCCGCGGCGTCGGCGCTGCCGTGACACGGCTTGAGATGAACGCCCTCCTCTTCGAAAAGGCGCATATGATCGTGCTAGCGGCACTCATCTCTATTGCGTCGGCGTTCGCACCGGATTCCGCACGTGCCCAAGCAGGGTGGGCCGCAACACAGCCCTTGCCTCGGCCATCGGGTAAGTTCCCCATCGGCACCGAGCGTTTTCAGATGGTGGACACGGCTGTCTTTCCAAACGGTGATCGCGTCGCGCGTCCGCTTACCGCGCAAGTGTGGTACCCGTCGCGGGCCGATGGACGCTCGCGCAGGGCGCCATATGTGGAGCCCGGCGCGCTACTCGACGCCATGATGCGGGAGGACTACGAGGATCTGCCGCCGAACCGAAAGATTCTGCGGAACGTGCGCGCCACGCGGACTTTGTGCGCATGGGCCGAGAGCGCGATAGCACCTGGCGTGCCATCGTGAAGTACGATGCACCGATTCCCGTGCTCGTCCAGGTATTGAAGGGCACGGCGCATTTCTCATTCACCGACGCGCCGTTCCTCATGCCATCGCTGCTGCGGAAGACAGGCAGCACGCGTAGCGCTACGGACGCGTACGCGTTGATCGTTTCACGCCTCGCCGATTTTTTTCGATCACTATCTCCGCGGCGCGCCGCTCAAGCTGTTAGAGCCCACCCCTTCGTAACGGCGACGCGTCACTCACTGCTTTCTCACTTGCGGCTCATACCCTAGTCTCACTTGCGTGGAAACTCGTGGTGGTCACGTCGACGAGCAGGCCTACGCCCTGAGATCCTGAGCAGGCGCGCATCAATCCGGCAACAGGGGTGCCTTAGGCCGGCGCTGGCGCCGGAATGAGAAAGGCAATGAGAGCCGCGGTGCGCCGCACTACCTTCGCTTCTCCATCGCCAGCCGGACTCCAAAACCGATGAACAGGGCGCCCATGGCCTGATCGAGACGCCTCACCACACTGCCACGGCGCAGCACTGGGGCGAGGCGCGCCGTCGCGAGGATGAGGGCGGTAAACCACACCACTGCTTCCATGGCGTGAATTGCGGCGAAGAGCAGCATCAGCGCGCGAGGATTGCTCGTGTCTCGCGGAATGAACTGCGGCAGGAACGAAACGTAAAAGATGCCGACTTTTGGATTGAGGAGGTTTGTGAGGAGGCCCCGAACGAACCACTCTGCGCCTGAACTCCGCGACGTCGCCGTGTTCTCGCCTTTCGGCGACGGAGAGGCCGAGGAGAATTCACTTCGCGGGCGCATCAGCATGCGGACGCCGAGGTAGACGAGATAGGCGGCACCGGTCCAGCGGACGACCTCGTAGGCAAGTGCCGACGCGCGGAACAGCGCACCCAGCCCGAACGCTGCCGCGCTTCCCCAGACGACGACACCGCATGCGATACCCAGCGACGCCATGACCGCGCGTCGCCGGCCCTCTACCGCTGCAGTGCGCAGGATCAACGCCGTATCGAGGCCTGGCGTCATCGTGGCCAGCGCGGCGGCAATCGAGAATGCCCATATCGCGGTGATCGTATTCATGTCACCAAGCTAAGCCCGGCATTACGCCACTGCGAGCGCGACTGTCGCCCGACTAGTTGCGTTCCAAAGCGGAACACCATCACGTAGCGGCGACTCGTCACTTCTCGCTTTCTCACTTGCCGCTCACTGCCTAGTCTCACGCGTGTCACCGGATCTACTCGGTGGCGTCCGAGGAGAACGCCCGGCGACTGACTTTACACAGTCGTTGGGCTTCCTGCTATCCCGCACATCGTGATCACACGCCAGCCCGTTCGCGAGACCGCCGTTCTCCAGCGACTGCCCCCGTACGTCTTCGTTGAACTTGACCGTCTGAAGCTCGACGCGCGTGAACGTGGGCTCGACGTCATCGACCTCGGTATTGGGAGCCCGGACCTTCCTGTCGCGCCAGCCGTTCTCGAGGCACTGCGCGCCGCGTCGCACGAACACGCATCGCACGGGTATCCGTCATTTCGCGGGGTGCCGCGATTCGTTGGCGCCGTTGGCAGCTTCATGGCGTCTCGCTTCGGAGTCGAGGTCGATCCGAACAGCGAGACACTCGCATTGAGTGGCGTGAAGGAAGGCGTTGCGCAACTGCTGATGGCGCTGTGCGAGCCCGGCGACGTCGTGCTCGTGCCGTCGATCTACTACCCCGTCTACGCTCGTGCCGCCTGGCTCGCCGGCGCAGACGTTCGATGGGTGCCGATGCGTGCCGACAACGGCTTTGTCCTGGATCTTGATGCGCTCGCGCCCGCTGATCTTGCCAGCGCACGCATCCTGATCGTGAACTACCCCAACAACCCGACTGGCGCGCGCGTTGATCTGGCGTTCTTCGAGCACGCCGTTGCATTCGCGCATCGCCATAACCTGCTCCTCGTCAGCGATCTCGCCTACAGCGAGTTGACGTTCGGCGGTACTCGCGCGCCGAGTGCCCTCGAGGCCGATCCCGGCGCGGAGGTGACCGTCGAGTTCCACTCGTTTTCGAAGACGTTCAGCATGGCGGGCTTTCGCCTCGGCTTCGCTGTCGGAAACCGCAAGGCCATCGACGCCCTCGCCGCGTATCGCACAAATGTCGGCTACGGCACGCCGACATCCATACAGCTGATGGGCGCCTACGCACTCGATCATCGCGCGAATCTCGTTCCACCTAACGTCGCGGCCTACAGATCGCGCCGAGACGCTTTCGTCTCGGCGCTCCGTTCCGGCGGTTGGAATGTTGATGCGCCGGCCGCGGCGATGTACCTGTGGCTCCCTGTGCCGGAAGGCATAGACGGCTGGACCTGGGTGAAGACGCTGATGTTCGACTATGGCATTGTCGTCACGCCCGGCGCCGCGTTTGGTGCAGGTGGTGAGGGCTATTTCCGCGTATCACTCGTTCGCGACGAAGCAACGCTCGTACGAGCTGCCGCCGCGATTGCGGCCGGGCGATGTCGCGTGCTCAGCAATCATCAGTCGGCACCGTGACGTTGACGGGCCGCGTCCCGAGGCACGGCGGCGACCTCGGACGGCCTGCGGCGACCACTTCGCCACGCTTTGCATTGTTGCTGTATGACTCGCCGGGCGCTGTGCATTCCACGGGAGGCGTCGCCGAACACCGCGCGTGGGCGGCGGGCGTCACAAAAGCGGGACACGCGATCAGTGGCGAGGCGTTCGCACCTGCGGAGCGCGACGCCGCACCGAACCCGCGCGCAACACCGCCGCCGACGGCAGTACTCAGCGGCTACTTCATCGTCAGCGCGGCAAGCGAGGACGAAGCAGTGAACCTGGCCCGGACGTCACCGCATTTCCGGGCGCACGGAAGAATCGTCGTGCGGCAAGTTGTGGAAACCGGTACACCAGTTGATCGGAATCCTCGGCACACTCCCGACTCGGTGCTGATACCACAAACGTCGCATTCTGATGGCCGTACTACTCAAGGCCGTCGCTGGCCCGGCAATGCACCATGACACTTACGGCCTCCGCGGCGCCACCATATTCGCACTGCCGAATACGCGCTACATCTATTGAACAGGCATCCACGCCCCACGCATGACGACACCACCGATGCGTTTGGTATTTGCGATGTCAGTCAGCGGGTTTCTCTCTAGTACGAGCAAGTCCGCCTGCTGCCCCACGGCGACCGTGCCGAGGTCTTGCCGTCCAAGTACGCGAGCATTGCCCACCGTCGCCATTTTCAGGACTTCCATGTTGGCCAGGCCAGCGGCCACAAACTCTGCAAGCTCGTCATGCATTGAGCTGCCAGGCGCGACGACATCGATGCCCGCATCAGTTCCGATGACAAGCGTGGCTCCTGCGGCCGCAAGCGCGCGCACAAATGCTCGACGATTGACCACAACCGACGCGCGCTCTGCCGACGAATGCTGCGCCGCCAGCGCGTTGTAGATGGCAAGCGTTGCGCAGTTCGCTGCGCCGGCACGGATAGTCTGTTGAACGAGCGCGTCGAAGCGCGCTGGAACGGCATCGATCCATCCCCATGTGCCCGAGCGGCCCGACGCGCTTACGGCAATGTCGTATCCCGAGAGATGTTCGATTTCAGCGAGACCCGCATCCAGGGCATGCCCCACTGGAACTGCTAACGGCACATGACCTCGCACCGGGATATTGCGCGCACGTGCGGCGGCGAGGAGCGCATCGAAGGCCGGAAGCGAGAGCTGCGTGTACGCTTTAATGAAGGGCCAGCCCGCCTTTTTCAGCTCGGTGACGATGCTATCCGCATCTGAGGGGCGCACGAGATACTGGGCTGCCGGCCACTGCGAAGGCGGCGCGTCAACTCCCGGGCTTGCGGACACCAATGCCGGTCCTGGTCGGGAGCCCGCCTCGATCTCGCGCTGCCAGGTCTGAATTTGCGGAAAACCCCACATGTTCCTGACGGTCGTCACGCCCCACCGCGTGTAGCTCGCGAGATCGGTCGACTTCAGTACATGCACATGCATGTCGATCAGTCCCGGCATCACGAACCGTCCGGCCGCGTCGACCACGGTTGCTCCCGAGGGAATGCTGGCCCCCACCCCGACCGCAGTAATCTTTCCTCCCTGCACCACGATCGTCTGCCGCTCGAGCAGCGCCGGCGACGCCATCGTGATGACCGTGGCGTTCACGATGGCCAATGGCGTGTCGGCACTGGAGGCTGGCGGGTCGGTCCTGTCCGGGTGCGCGGCAGTGCCGGGATCGGATGCGCTACACGTGGCGGCGAAGAGCGCGCACAGTAGCGACGCGGACATCGACATTGGACGGCGCAATGAGGCCAGGTCCGTCATAATCCTTGACCGGTTCATGGGTGGGGCAACGTACTCATTCGAACTGTGATCGCTGTGACGCCGCGCTACCAGTCAACGTGAGCTCCGCCGTCCCCAGTCACGCGCGCCTCGTCACAGAGTGCTCTCTCGCAGTCGCGGAACCAATCAGTGTGCCGCGACGATCACGATGCGCGCCATGCCCGGCGCCACATATCGCGCGGCGAGCGTGCGTATCCGCACCAGGCTCACGCGATCGATCTCGGAAGGCAACGATTTCAGGCGCTTCGCTGATCCATCGATGAAGGAGAACGCAGCCAGGTGGTCGCCGAGCGGAAGGAGATCCGGTGCCAGCATCGACCTGCCGAGATAGTCGGAGAGATCGTGCTTCGCCTTCGCGATGGCATCGTCGGTCAGATCCGTCGTGAGGGCACCACGCAGCGCGGCCAGTGTCCTCGGCGCAATGCTGTCGGTGGGCATGGCTCGTTTCACCGTGAAGGAGATGGTTGCATACGACGGTGACTGGAACGAGAGCGCTGGCGGACTTGTGCGCGCGTCGCGGCCGTCGTCGATATCCGCAATGGAGAATGCATTTGCCAACCGGGTGCCGAGCGGTGATCGCAGCGAGCGCCCCTGCGACGTGGAATCAGTCGCGAGTCCGCGACCGCCGATGAGGTACTGGTCGAGGATCATGTACGCGAGAAACTCCGGATCCCGCCGCTCGGGCGCCGGCAGACCGATGCCGACGCGCGGATCAATCGCGTACGCGTCCGTGACGATCAGTGGCCGCGTGTACGCGACGAACGCCGGTCCAACGATCGTTGGAGTAGGCATCCGAGCGGGATACGTGGAGAGGTGCTTCGTCACGAGCGCGGCTATGGAATCGACGTCGATATCGCCGGCGATGACGAGCAACGCGTTCGCCGGCTTGAGGTAGCGCTCCACCTGCTCGAACACCGCCGTTCGGCCGAACCCGTGAATCGAATCGAGTAACGCGGCGAGCGAAACCTGCGGACCCCAGAACGCACTCGGAAGCACATCTTCCGCGGACAGACCACTTGCAGCGATGCGATCGATGCGCCGCTGTGCTTCGGACGCGACGCGCCCCACTTCACGTTCGAAAATTGCGGAGTCGTTTCGAATGCCGAGCACGCGGTTGGCGCGATTGGGAATGATGTCGGGCAGCGCATCGGGAGAGACCGTGCGAAAGAAGCTCATGTAGTCCGGACGCGTCATCGCATTACTGCCGTAGACTTTGGTAGCGGTTGGAAGCACGTAGTTCACGAGTGCCGGCGCATTGTTTGCCACGATGTGCTCGACGAGATGCGCAAGTTCTGGCCTTCCGGCGGCTGCACTGCCGTAGCGCAGATACAGGCCGGCGAAGGCGCGTGGAGCGCGCCCTTCGACGGGCGGCGTTCGCGCGATCACCGCCCGCATGCCGTTTGGAAATTCGAGTTCGCGCAGCTCAGCGCTGAAGACGGGCGGTGGTGATTGCGTGGCAGTTGTGCGCGACAACAGGAGGGCGGCGCACAGCGCGCGGCGAAGCGCGAGAATGGGAACTCTCAATGGCATACGTCCTTGGACAGCGACGGAGCCGCATTCGGTTGAATTCGGATCGCCGCAATCTCTCAGGCACCCGGAAGGGTGTTTGCTGCTCCCGTCTTCGTGGCAGTCCAGTTGACATCGTAGCTGCACTTCGTGGGCTGCGTGGCCTGCGTCACATCCAGGTGAACGACGGCGGTCATCCCTGCGGGCGTGAACTTGCCAATGATGGATATGACATAGCTCGCACCGTTGACAGCCAGTGT
>JBBQHJ010000208.1:0-8689 GCA_038323865.1 Gemmatimonadales bacterium | reverse complement strand
GTGTTGATGTGCGCGATGCGCTCGATCACCGAGGCCAGTACGCCGCCCGTGATGATTCCCGCAATGCCGCCCGCGAGACTGATCATCACGGCTTCACTGAGAAACTGCGCCAGGATCTCCTTCTGCGTGGCGCCCATGGCGCGGCGTACGCCGATCTCCTTGATGCGCTCGAGAATCGAGGCGAGCATGATGTTCATGATGCCGATGCCGCCCACGACCAGCGAAATCGACGCGATGGCGCCGAGGACCACGTTGAAGATTGTCTTTGTCCGTTGCTCCTGCTTGAGCAACAACTCTGGCACGATGATCTCGAAATCCGTCACGCCATTGTGCCGGCGCATCAGCATGCGACGGACGACATCCGAAACGGCCGCGACATCCTCCGACTTCGCGACCTGCACGATGATCTTGTCCAGCTGGTGATAGTTTCGATTTTCGGCGCGCTGCTCATCGGTCTGCGAGGAATCCGACGAGTTCTGGTTCGCCGCCGCTTCCATCTCCGTCTGCGTGACCTCGCCGCGGTTTCTGAACCGGAGCAGCATGGTGGACAGCGGTACGTAGACGTCCATGCTGGCGTCACGAATACCGAGGCTCTTCGCCGACTCGCTCGTGACCTTGCGGTCCTCGAGCACGCCAACCACGGTGAGCCATTGCGTGCCGAGTTTGATCGTGCTGCCGATTGCATTCTCGGTGGTGAAGAATCGTGATTTCACCCCCTGCCCGATAATTGCCACGGGCAGGGAGCCCGAGAAATGAATCGGCGCGAACAAGGCGCCCTCCGCCAGCTTGAGGTTCATGACCTCGAAGTAGCTCGCGTCCACGCCGACAACCTTGCCCGACCGGTGGTGCCCCTGGCGCGTGATGACGCTGTTGATCACAACTTCGGAGCTCGTGGCGCCAACGGAGGGAATGGTCTTCCGGATCGCCTGCGCGTCGAGATAGTTGAGTCCGGGAGTAAACTTCTTCGACGACTTCTTGCCGTCGTCCTTCTCGATCTTTCCTTCCTTCTGCTCGACAAGCGGCGTGACCACGATGTTGTTCGCGCCGAGCAGCTTCATCTGGGCGAGAATTTCCTGCTCCGCTCCGTTTCCGATGGCGAGCATGGCAATCACCGACGCCACGCCGAAGAGAATGCCGAGGGAAGTGAGACTCGCGCGCAGCTTGTTATGCCCGACTGCTTCAGCGGCGATTCGACCGCTGAAGACGATGTGCTCGGCCAAGGCGCGGATTCGCGAAAGCCGCGCGTTGAGTGGTAGCGCTGCTGCGGTCATGACTACTTCTTCGCTGCGGCAGCTGTGGCCGGAGCCGGCTTTCCTGCTTGAACGGGCGCGGCGTTCTTGCCCGCCGGAAGCTCGATGCCACGAGCAGTGTCGGAATTCACCCCGGGCGTGAGCGTCGGCTTGAGGCCGGGAATTGTCGCGACGTGAAGACCCTCTTTATTCGCCGGCGGTGTCAGGTAGACAATCTCGTCCTTCTTGAGGCCCTGCTTCACCACGATCTCATTGTCGTTCGTGGTGCCCGTCTCGATCATCTGCTTGATGACGCGACGGCCGTCCTTCTTGAAGACGTACGAGTATCCTGCTTCGCTCACCACGGATTCGAGTGGCACCGACAGCACGTTGGCCACCGACGCCGTCTCGATCGCGTTTGACGTCGTCATGCCGGGGCGCAGCGTGGTATCCGCCTTCGCGACCTCGATCTTCACCTCGAACACTTTCGAATCCTGATTCGGCCGCTGCTCCCCCACGTTCGCGATGTTCGTCACCGTGCCGTTCAGCCGTTTCGTGGGATCCGAGTCGAGCGAGATCTGCACCTTTTGGCCAACAGAGATTTTCCGCACGTCCACTTCGTTGACGTACGTCTGTGATTCCATCTGCGAGAGATCCGGCAACGTGGCAACCGTGTTATCCCACGCGCTCCACTGGGAGCCGACGCCCTTCTTCTTGCCGTTCCACTCGCGGACGTAAATCACCATGCCCGAGTTCGGCGCCTTCACCGTGAAGCTGTTGATGACCTCCGTGATGTTCTTGAGGTTGTTCTGCTGGCGGCCAAGATCCGCGCCCACCGCTGACATCTTGGCGACCGCTTGCTTGGTCTTGGTTGAGAGATTGCGCTTCGACTGCTCCACGCCGCGGGCGGCCTTCTCGAAGTCAATCTCCGCCTGGCGCTTGATGGTCGGCGCCTCGTACTGCGCCTGCTCCTTGGCCAGCTTCTTCTCCTCGAGCAAATACTCGGCTGTACGTACATCTTCACGCGACTGCGCGAGATTCAGCGCCGAGTCCAGTTGGGCGCTCGTGAACTCCGCCTGAGCCTTCTGGAGACTCAGCGTCACGTCAGCCTGACGGGTCGCGGCAGGCGCCTTGTCCAGTTGGGCGATCACGTCGCCTTCCTTGACGAGTGAACCTTCCGGGACGATCGACGCAATCTTGGTCTGGTAGACGTTCACGGACTGGGCGGCGGCCGGTCCGGTGACCTGAACAAACTTTCGCGCCCGTAGTTCGCCGGTGGTTGTTACGACGACCTTAAAGTCGCCTTGCTTGACTGGGGCAGTGAGCGTTGTCTCGCCCGCAGCGGCCGTGGAAGGCCAGGCGTAGTAGGCGATCGTGCCGCCAACGAGGATGACACCGAGGAGAATCGGGAGCCAGCGGCGGCGAAGCAGTTGCATCATCATGTCCGCATTGGTGGGAGGCGACGCGGGAATTCGTGCACTCAGCATCCACCTTATGGATGCCGTAAGAGCACCGCAATACGACAATTCGTTAAAAATCGATGAAGGCGTCCGCAACTGGACCGCTTCAGCAACCGACGTTGGACAGCACAAACCCAAAAAGCGTTGTACTGCTCAGCCAAATGCTGCGAATCCCACCACGTTCCCGCCCGGCTCCCGGATATAGAACTCGGTAGCGCCGTAAAACGTGGTATGGCGCTCCTTCACCATCGGCGCTCCCTGCACCGCCGCCTCGATGGTGTCGAGGTCCCTGATGCTGGGCACCGTGATGAATAGCGCCGTCGAATTTCCGGTCAGCTCAGCGGCCTGCGCGGGGCTTTGCGCTGCAACTGACGCCCTCGTCTGGTACATGATCTCAACGCCGTCCTTGTTGACGCTCGCGAAGACGAGCCGGCCATCGTCACCCGGCACTTCATTCTCCTTCGCGAAGCCAAGCTTCTCGCTCCAGAAGGCAATGCCGGACTCCACGTCGTCGACGATCAGCACCGGCGTGAGCTGCTTCAAGGAATACGACGCACTCATGACCTTCTCCTGTTGACGGGGCGACTAGTCTAAATTAGACTTGCGAGCGTGTCAAGACGCGCAGCACAGCTTTCCGTGGCCGACCTCGTGGTGCTCAGCCTTCTCGCCGAGCGGCCGGTGCATGGTCACGCGCTGTGGGCGGAGTTGCTGCGACGGCATGTATGGAAGTGGGCCGCCATCTCGCGACCACAGGTCTACTACTCGCTGAACAAGTTGGGCGAGGCCGGCTACGTGCTTCCCGCCGGCAACGACGACCCTGCCCTTGGTCCTGAGCGGCGAGTACTCAAGCCCAGCGCGGCCGGCCGGCGCATGCTGACCCAGTCGCTTGGCCGCGAAGATTGGGCGACGCAAAGGCCCCCACCGCCCTTTCTCACATGGATGGTGTTGTCGTGGCAGTCGAGCCCTCAGGATTTCGTCGCGCAGGTCGCGCGGCGACGCGAGTTCCTTCAGTCGCAGCTCGTGGAGGATCGCGTGGCACTCTCGGCGGTGATCGCCGAAACCTCGGCGTCTTCCGATGCGGCGCTGGTCGTTGGCCTGTCGTTACAGCTCATGGAAACCGAGCTGTCGTGGCTGGATCAGGTGGCCGCGCGGCAGCGGCCCGGATAGCAAAGCAGTACCTGAAGTACGAAAATCCGTACGCAGCACAGGAGTACCCAGACTTGAAGTATTTAGTACCACTACGCCGTTCCGCCGTAGTACTCAATACTCTGTTACTGACGTACTCCAAGTACTGAGTACTGGCCTTCGTACTCAACTACTGAAGTTCACGCCGTTTAGGTCGGTAAATTGACGAGGGCGCATAAGCCCTCTCCCAGGCCCATGCGCCCTCTAGCGACACCATCGCTCCCGACCCACCGGCCGCGACGTGCTTCTGTGTGGAAGCAGAATTCGCTTCCTGCTGGCGGCACCCATATGCAAAGCGTGTGACATCGCTCGTACGCTTGTGCCAAACGCGCAACGCATTGAAATCCAATGGCTTCACGCCCACGCGCTATGCGCGAAGCTTCAAGGGACTTGCCGCGCTGTTGCACGCGCGCCACGGCCTTCGATGACTCCACGCGACACTCCCGTGTGCGGTGTGCGCCGCGTCACAGTTGTTAGCCCACTGTCAGGGCCTCAGGTGTACGATTGGCGAACCCGATCTCACGCTTGGAGAGCTTTTGCGCGCACTCGTTCGCCTCTTTGCCATCACCGCATTCACCGTATTCCCGGTGCTCGCGCAAAATTCGGTGCCCGCCCGACGCGGTGAGATCCACGGCCGCGTCATCAACTCAGCCAACAAGGCCAGCGTCGGCATCGCCACAATCGAGGTCACCCTCGGCAACGCGACCACGCCCGCTGGACGCGTGACGGCAAACAGCGACGGAATATTTCGTCTCCAGAATCTCGCCGTCGGTCGCTATCGCGTGCAGGTGCGCGCACTCGGCTACCGTCCCGTTGACATTCGGAATGTCGACATCAGCTCCTCGGTGCCACGCGCCGATGTCGGTACCGTCACGCTCACCGCAACGCCGGTGGAGTTGCAAACGGTGGAGGTCATCATTCACCGTCAGGACGTACAGCTCGCCCCGGACCGCAACACGTTCGTCGTCCGCGATATGCCGACCACGCGCGGCGGAAATGCGCTCGATGTCCTCAAGAACGTGCCCGCAGTCGACGTCGACATCGACAACATCGTGAGCCTGCGCGGCAATTCTGCCGTGACTGTTCAGATCAACGGCCGCCCCAGCCCGATGAAGCCGGCGCAACTCGGCAATTTTCTCTCGCAGTTGCCCGCGGACATGGTCGACAAGGTGGAGATCATTCCGAATCCATCGGCGCGTGATGACCCAACGGGGGTGGCCGGCATCATCAACATTGTATTGAAGCAGGAATCCGACGCCGGAACGAGCGGTGGACTGAATCTCTCCGGCGGTACAACCGGCCAAGTGAATGTCGGCGGCAATCTCGGCTACGAGAATGGGCCCTTCACCTTCTATGGTAGCTATGGCTTCCTCCGCGATCGTCGCCCGCGTGTCGAGGCGCTTTTCCGTCAGAACAATTATCTCTCGCCGCTCACGTACCTCGACGAGTCGGTCGATCGGCTCCAGAAGCCGCTCGCACATACGCTCACTGCGAGCACGACGTACAAGCTCCGCGAGAAAGACGAGCTGTCACTCGACGTGGTGTACAGCACGCGTAATCAGGACGAGAGTTTTGGTATCACGTACCGTGATCTCAACAGCTCACGCATCCTGACAGGCCTGAGCGACCGACTCACTACTGGCCGAGGCAACGAATCGAATTTCGAGACGGCGCTCGGCTTCAAGCATGCATTCGCCGAGAAGGGTCATCGGCTGTCGGCGGAAGGGAGCATTGTGCGCGATCAGGAAGGCGGGTCGAGTAGCGTGCGATCACGCGTTCTCACGCTTTCAGGTGCACCATCCGGTTCCGCTGCGCTGGAGAATCAGGACACGTGGGAGCATCCGCACGAGAACAACATCAAGGTCGACTACGTGCGGCCGCTCGCGCCACTCGTGCGAATAGAGACCGGATACAAGGGATCGCTCCAGCAATTTCACACGACGCTGGATACTCGCGTGCTCGACCCTGTGTCCGGCCAGTATCTCCCGGATCCGACGCGTATCAACGACTTCCTGTTCGACGAAACAGTGAACGCCGGCTATGCGATGATGAGCGCGAAGCAAGGCAATTTCCAGCTGCAAGGCGGTGCTCGCGGCGAGCACGCCGCGTCCACGTTTCATCTGAACACGACCGGCTCGACGTTCAACAACAGCTACAACAGCATTTTCCCGAGCGCGCTCGTTGCGTATAACGTGGACGATGCGCATCAGGTGAAGCTCAGCTACTCCACGCGCATCAAGCGGCCCGACGAGCCGGACCTTCTCGATCCAACCGCACACTACGCCGATCCACTCAACCTTTCGCGCGGAAATCCATACCTCAAGCCGGAATACATTCAGGCGCTCGAGCTGGGACTCCAGCGCACCGGTGAACGGATTACGATGCAGCTCACCCCCTTCTGGCGTCATACCAGGGATGCCGTACGCTCCCTGCGCACGATCGACGCAGCCGGCGTCGCGACGCGGACCTACGCCAACATCTCTACGGCCGATGCCTACGGTGGCGATGCGACTGTGGCTCTAAGCGGTGGCAGGCTCACCGGCTTTCTGGCGACGAGCATCTTCCATCAGGTGAGCAATGCGGCGAACGTGACACCTGGCTTGTCCATCAACACAACGGGCTACCGCGGACGCGCAAACGCCACGATGCGCTTCTCGAAGACGACGGACGTGCAGGCGCTCATCTCGTATCAACCGGCGATGACGGTTGAGCAAGGCCGCAATGCCGCTCGCAGCCAGTTCAGCTTTGCCGGCCGCAAGAAGCTGATGGACGATCAACTCAGCGTAACACTGCGCGTGATTGACCCCTTCAGCACCGCCAGCGAAAGCTCAACCACGATCGACCCACGGTTCGTGCAGACTTCCGATCGAATGCGAAAGATTCGCGGACTCGTGCTCGGCCTGAGCTATACGTTTGGCAAGCCGGTGAAGGACAAGGACGGCGACTTGGTGGGCGCCGACCCAGGTCGCTGATTCGCGCACGACGCGCTGCGACTCACTTTTCTCGCGTCCAGAGCAGCAGCGCGCCGCATGATCGCAACGTGGCGTTGAATTGAGGTGGTGCACTACCGGTGTTCGGGTAGTATTCGATTCCCGCCAGGATGTTTGGTGGATAGTCGTTGAGATTCACCGGCGGAGTGAGCAGACCTCCATCCAGATAGACAGCCGGAGGACCACCAACCGAGCATCGCGGCGAGGGAAGCAGGAGCAACGTGCCTCCACGTCCTTCTCTTAGCACCGCATTCGAGAGAAAGGAACGATAGAAAGCACTCGTGCTGCTCGTTTCTTCCTTGCGTATGCGTTGCTCGGAAATAAACGTGCCCGATGCTGCAATCCGCCGCCGATCCTCGAATGCGCGAAGTCCGGGCGATACGTATTGGGGTGCGGAGTCCACCACATTGATCGCCGTGAGTTCCGTAACGCGTATCAGGACAATCGTCACGGGAGACGTATCCGCCGGCGAGATTCCCTGCCTGCTGTGCGGTCCACCACGGCGTGGATCGATCACCAGGTCGACCTCTCTTTTCAACCCGTTGCCGTTCATTCGAATTCATGATTTCTCCTTCCGGCGTCTCGCGCGTTGATGACTGGTAGTGTTGGAGCATCCTCTTCGACGCGGGCGCAATCCCAATGCTTCGCGGAGATAGCGCGATCATTGTCGTATCTCAGATCCGGTGCGCGCTAATTTGGCGCAATGATCTCGAGACGCGGAAAGTACGAGCGATAGCGACGGGCGTCGCGCGTGAGCAGCGCGGCGCCTTTCACTGCGGCATGCGACCCAACGTAGAAATCGGGTAGCAACGCAGATCGCGTCCCGCCGCGCCGACGATATTCGAGAAAGCACTTGCCGGCAAGAAATGCGGCGTCCCACGGCAGCGCATCCCGCTTGAACGTGAGCGACGGAAGCGCGGCATCCAGGGCTTCGACCCGGTCGAAGTAGACCGACACCTCGGCATACACAATCGGGTTGAGGAGCAGCACACAACGCTCGGCGTACTCAGCGAGCGTTGTGGACGACCACTCGAACCAGGGCGAGTCGATAGACATGACGTCGATGAGGACGTTGCTGTCCACGAGAACCTCAGACATCGATTGGGCCGCGCAGCAGTTCCAGCAAGTTCTCAGTACTCAGACGCGTGGCAATCCGACCGCGCATGTGATCGATCAACATCGCGCCCTTGCGACGCGTGCCCGCCTTTGTGAGAACCGCAGTGTCTCCGCGAACGCTGAACTCAACTTCAGTGTGTGGCAGAAGACCAAGCCGCTCTCGAACTTCGAGCGGAATGGTGACCTGCCCTTTCGTAGTGATGCGCATAGCTGGCTCCTTGGTATTACTTTCGTAAATAATACCATTTTGCTCTGTGTTTTTCAACCCGTCGTGCGGTGTCGAATTCATGGTCTCTTCTTGGCTTGAGGAGGGCGGCGCTTTACCGGCAATGGTGGTGGCTCCGGTTCAACAGAGCGCGGACGAAATCCCAATGCCTCGCTGACGTGCGCGGAGGTGATGCTGTCGGAAACCTCAAGGTCAGCGATCGTGCGGGAGACGCGCAGCACACGATGGAATGCGCGCGCCGAGAGGTGGAGGCGTTCGCCAGCGGTGGCGAGGAGTGAACGGGCGGTTGTCTCCAGCTTCCCATGCGATTCGAGCCACCGGCCGGCAACGCGCGCGTTGCACGCGTCGTCGCGACCGTATCGTTCACGCTGCACAGCTCTCGCAGACTCGACACGACCGCGCACAGCCGCCGATGCTTCACCCGTGTCGCGCGAGGACAGACGTGCAAGTGCAACGGGAGGCACGTGCACGTGAAGATCGATG
>JBBQHJ010000207.1:0-8700 GCA_038323865.1 Gemmatimonadales bacterium | reverse complement strand
TGAACGGGTTCAGGCTTCAGCGTAAAGTTCTTCGTCTCCGTCCCTCGCCGAATCGTAAATGCAAGGTCCGTCCCCGACGCGGGCATCACCTTGTCCTGCAAATCCGTCCAGCTGCGAAGCGGCTCCTGATTGATCGTCAGCACCGTGTCGCCGGACTTGAGGCCACCGCGCGACGCGGCGGTACCGGGCAGCACGTCGCCGATGACAGGCGGGATGAAGAAGTCAATTGCATTACCGATGTCTGCGGCCACCGGTTGTCCGGGGCCTCCGACAGGAACATCAACAACGCTGCGGTTGGTCTTGATGCGAAGTGCGTGTCCAGCGGTGGCATCGATCCGCTCGCGGATCTCGTTCCAGTTACCAACCGCAACGTCGTTCACGCTGACGATGGTATCGCCGGTCTGCAATGCGCTGAGTGCGGGCGCTGTGACCGGCGCACGGATGGCACCCACCACGCGCGTCGGAATCACGACCTCGCCGTAGTACATGCCGATCGCCGTCAGCACGACGAATGCGAGAATGATGTTCATCGTCACGCCGGCAATCATGATGAACAGGCGTCCCAACAAGCTCTTCGACTCGAACCAGCGTTCTTCAGGAACGGGCTTTGGCCCGAACGGAACCATCGCCTCGGGATCGTAATTCGGATCGTCCGGCTTGAGGGCACCGGCCTCCTCGTTGCCGCCTTCCAGGAACGCGGCCTCCGCGTCGTGACGCGATGCCATGCGCACGTAGCCGCCCAGCGGCAATGCGGCCAGGACATACTCCGTCTCTCCACGGCGACGCCGGAACAGAGCCGGACCAAAGCCGATAGAGAAACGTGGCGCATACACGCCCACCAATTTGGCGGCGATGAAATGGCCCAGCTCGTGCACGAAAATCACGAGGCCGAACACAACGACCGGAGCAACGTAGGCTAGCATCCGAACAACTCCTGCACATGCCGGCGCGCCATCGCGTCGGCGGTGAAAACGGCATCGAGCGAACCGCCAGGTGCGTCGCCGTGCGCGTTCAGTGCGCTCTCGATTCCTACGACGATATCCCCGAAACGTATCGACCCATCGAGGAACAGTGCCACGGCCTGTTCGTTCGCGGCATTAAATACTGCCGGAGCGCCTCCGCCCATACGGCCGGACTGAATCCCCAAATCAAGTGCCCGAAACGCGTCGTGACGGACCGGCTCGAATTGCAGCGGCGACAGCGCCACGGGATCGAACGCTGGTACACCGGTATCGCATACGCGGTCCGGATGCGTCAACGCGTAGAGAATGGGCAACTCCATGCTCGGAACACCGAGCTGAGCGATGACGCTGCCGTCGATGAACTCGACGAACGAATGCACCACGCTCTGCGGATGAACAACGACGTCGATGCGATCATATGGAATGCCAAACAAATAGTGCGCCTCGATCACTTCGAGCGCCTTGTTCGCCAGCGTCGCAGAATCGACAGTAATCTTGCGACCCATCTGCCACGTCGGATGCTGAAGCGCGTCACGCAACGTCGCCGCTTCGAGACGCTCGGCGCTCCATTGACGGAACGGACCACCCGACGCCGTAATCACGAGACGCCGCACATCACTCACCGTGCGGCCGCTCAGGCACTGTAGAATCGCGCTGTGCTCACTATCGACGGGAACGATCTCTCCGCCGCCACGCCGCGCCGCGTCCGTCACGAGCGCGCCGCCCATGACAAGCGATTCCTTGTTCGCGAGTGCGACGCGTTTGCCGCGGGCGAGCGCCGCGAGCGTCGCGCGTAGACCGGCGGCGCCTACCACGGCATTCAATACGACGTCGGCGTCAGTGCGTGTGGCGGCGTCCACGAGGCATGCTTCGGTATCGCACCAGCTTGGGTGCGCGTCATCGCCAACCACCAGTCCGACGTACCCCGGATCAAACTCAGCGACCTGGCCACTCAGAACCTCTGCGTTGGAATACGCCGTGAGCGCCACAACCCGAAAGCGATCGCGATGCCGGGAAAGTACGCGTAACGCCGTCTGGCCAATCGAGCCCGTTGACCCGAGCAGCGCGATACCGCGCACACTCATCCGAACACGGGAATGGGAAGCCAGCTCAGCAGCACATACGCAACCGGCAGCACGAAAATCAGGCTGTCGAACCGGTCGAGAATTCCACCGTGTCCCGGGATGATGTGCGAGCTGTCCTTGGCGTTCGCCTCGCGCTTCAGCAATGACTCGAAGAGATCGCCCGCTTGAGCGGCAACACTAATCAACAGCCCAAAGATCAGTGCACCCCATGGCGTTAGGCCGAGGTGCGCGGCCGGGGCAAGGATGAACCTGGCGTAGACGTAAGCCACGAGCATGCTCGCCGCTAAACCACCGATCGCCCCCGACAGTGTCTTCCCGGGACTGACCGACGGAATCAGCTTGCGACCACCGATGGTCCGTCCGACGAAAAATGCACCTGTGTCGGAAGCCCAGGTGACAAGAATCGGAAAAATGAGGAGCAGACCGCCCGGAGGAACCGAGACGCCGGCAACCGTCAGCGCGCCCACGGCGTCATAGCCCATTACGCTATCGTGGTAACGCAATGCGTAGCCGAAGCTCAGCATCCCAGCCGTGTACAGAATGCCGAAGATCGTCGATGCAGCAGCGCCCATCGGCCGTCCTTCCACTCCGCGCAACCAGATTGTCGCCGCGCAGAGCGCGAGGACGATCACCGCAATCAGCGGCGCGCGGACGGTGAACACGCCGAGATAGCTCGCGTGTACCGCGAGCGGAAGCAGGCCAGCGAGTGCAATGCCGGCGTCGTCGAGCGGACGTGCACCGGTCGCGCGTGCGAGCCGAAAGAACTCCCACGCGCCCAGTGCGCTGACGATGGCAAGAAGACCGGCGAGTGGCGCGCCACCCGCCAGCACGATCCAGAGTGCGAGAGGCGCCGCAACGACCGCAACGAGAACGCGCTTGGCGAGCTCGCTCACACTTCCGAGATCTCGGCCTCTTTGACCTTGATCATCGCGTCGACCTTCGCGATGTAGTCGTCGTGAGCCTTTTGGAGCTCCTTCTCGCCGTGCTTGACGTCGTCTTCGCTCACACCCGTCAACTTCTTCAGCACGTCACGTCCGTGCGTGCGCGCGTGGCGGATGGCGATCTTTCCGTCTTCGGCGTACTTGTGCACGAGCTTTACGAGTTCCTTGCGACGCTCGGCGTTCATCTGCGGCAACGGCACGCGGATGACGCCACCCTGCGACGCCGGATCGAGACCGAGATCGGAGTCGCGAATCGCCTTCTCGATCGCCTTCGCCTGCGACTTGTCGAATGGCGTGACGATGATGGTGCGCGGCTCCGGTGTGTTGATGCTCGCGACCTGATTGAGCGGCATCATCTGGCCGTATGCTTCGACGCGAATGGTGTCGAGCATGTTCGGCGCGGCTTTGCCTGAGCGTACGGACGCGAATTCACGCTTCGCCATCTCGATGCCCTTGTCCATTGCCGCGCGAGAGTCCTTCGTGATCTGCTGGATTGTGCTCATCTGACGAGGGTGCCGACACGCTCGCCGCGAACCGCCGCGGCAATCGCGCCCGGTTGGTGGATGTTCAACACGATCAGCGGCAGCGCGTTCTCCTTGCAGAGCGTGACGGCGGTCTGGTCCATCACCTTCAGCTCTTCGAGCATTACGTCGCGGTAGCTGATCTCGTCGTAGAACTTCGCGTTTGGATCCTGCTTCGGATCAGCCGAATACACGCCGTTGACGCTCGTGGCCTTGATGATCACCTGCGCCTTGATCTGGATGGCGCGCAGGACGGCCGCAGTGTCGGTGCTAAAGTACGGGTTGCCGGTGCCGGCAGCAAAGATCACCAGCCGGCCCTTTTCAAAATGCCGCAGCGCGCGGCGACGGATGTACGGCTCCGCGAGCTCTTCCATGCGGATCGCCGTCATTACGCGCGTCTCCATGCCCTTTCGCTCGAGAATGTCCTGCACGGCGAGCGCGTTGATCACCGTGCCGAGCATGCCCATGTAGTCGGCGTTGACGCGATCCATTCCCATTTTCGAGAGCTGGGAACCGCGCACCATGTTGCCGCCACCAATCACGAGGCCGAGCGTCGCACCCGTGTGCACCACCGACAACACTTCATCGGCGATGCGCCCCATGGTGTCGAAGTCAAAACCGAGCCCCTTCTCTCCGGCCAATGCTTCGCCGGAGATCTTCAGCAGTACCCGCGGATAGCGAAGCTCGGTCACGTTCTGCTTACTCCTGACCCATCTGGAATCGTGCGATGCGCTTGATGGACACGCCAGGGCCCGCCGCCTTCACGAGATCGCTGATGGTCTTGCTATCGTCACGAATCCACGGCTGATCGATCAGCGTGACTTCCTTGTAGTACTTGTCGATGCGGCCACCGACCATCTTTTCGACGATGTTCGCCGGCTTGCCACTCGCGGCCGCTTGATCCGAGAAAATGCGACGCTCGCGCTCGACCAGCTCGGCGGGAACGTCTTCGCGATTCACGGCGACCGGAACGGTCGGAACGCCTGCGGCCAGATGCTCGGCAATGGTCTTGGCGAGTTCCTGGCCAGCAGGTCCGCTTGCACCGGCGAGTTCCACCATGGCGGCGATCTTCGAGTTGTGGTGCGCGTACACGCCCACTGTATCACCCGAGAAGCGCGCGTAGCGGCGCAGCACGATGTTCTCACCAATCGTGCCCGTCATGTGCTTAAGCGTATCGGCGAGGGTGCCCGAGTCGCCAAACGCAGCCGCCATGAGCGGCGAGCCTTCCACGCTGGTCGTGATACCATCGATGGAACCGTTCGCCATCAACGTGTCAGCGATCTTCTCAACCGTCTGGCCGAACGTGTCGTTGCGCGACACGAAGTCCGTCTCGCTGTTCACCTCGACGATCACGCCCGTCTTTCCATCCGGCGACGTCTTCGCGACGATCTTGCCCTCGGAGGTCTCGCGCCCGGCGCGCTTCTCGGCCTTCGCAATACCCTTCTTGCGCAGCCAATCGATCGCGTTGTCCATGTGGCCCTCGTTTTCCTCGAGGGCCTTCTTGCATTCCATCATTCCGGCGCCGGTACGCTGGCGCAGCTCGGAAACATCCTTGGCGGTAAACGCGGCCATTCTGATCAAATCCTATCGTGTCGTGGAAACGCCGCCGGGTGTGCCGGCGGCGTGTGAATTCTAACTCGGTGTGTCATCCTGAGAGTAGCTCAGGGCGACAGCCGACTACTCGGCGTCTGCGGCGGCCGCCTCAGCTGGCGCTTCACCTTCCGTGCCCTTCAGGTGCGCGGCAATCGCTTCCGGCTTTGCGCGACGGCGACGCGGGCGGGGGCGGCGCTTTTCATCGCCACCACGCTCTGGTGCGGCTTCGGTGCCACGCTCAGAGCTATACGTCATGCCACCTTCGTTACCGTCTTCCGGCTCGTTGCGGACCGGCGCTTCACGACGGGCTTCGGCGATGGTTTCAGCAATTGCACCAGTGATGAGCTCCACCGAGCGAATGGCATCATCGTTACCGGCAATCGGCACCGTGATGAGATCCGGGTCGGCGTTGGTGTCGACGATTGCGACAATCGGGATGCCGAGCTTGTTGGCCTCGGCAACGGCGATCTTTTCCTTCTTCGCGTCGATGACGAACATGAGGCCCGGGGTACGCGTGAGCGACTTGATGCCGCTCAGGTACTTCTCGAGCTTCTCCTTTTCACGCGACATCATCAGTCGCTCTTTCTTCGTGAAGTTCTCCCACTCACCGCCTTCAACGCTGCCGGCCTCGAGCTCCTTCATGCGCTTGAGCTGCTTCTTGACCGTCTGGAAGTTGGTGAGCAGACCGCCGAGCCAACGCTCGGTGATGTACATGGCGCCGACGCGCTCAGCTTCCTGCTTCACGATGCCGGCCACCTGGGGCTTCGTGCAGACGAAGAGCACGCTCTCACCGCGGAGCACGACTTCGCGCACGAGCTTCTGCGCGACTTCGAGCTGACGGAGGGTCTTCTGGAGATCGATGATGTGGATCCCGTTGCGCTCCGCGAAAATGAAACGGCGCATCTTGGGATTCCAGCGGCGCGTCTGGTGTCCAAAATGGACGCCAGCGGCGAGGAGCTGTTCGAGGGACGGCTTGTTTTCTGACATGGTCCAATGGTTTTTGTTGACGTCGGTCTCTGTCGGCATCTCGACCCACCGACTTTCGCCGGACCTGGGAGAGACTCGAGAGACGTGTGAGATGGTACTGCTTCGCTGACCGCTCCCCGCTGACCGCGTTCCGCAAAGCGGTCAGCAGGCAGCGGATAGCGGCTGCGTACTAGCGCTTCGAGAACTGGAAGCGCTTACGTGCCTTCGGACGGCCGGGCTTCTTACGCTCGACAGCACGTGCGTCGCGCGTGAGGAGACCGAGGTCGCGAAGCTTGCGGCGATGCCCTTCGTCGATCTTCACGATTGCACGGGCCACGGCGAGACGCAGCGCGCCTGCCTGACCCATCTGACCACCGCCCTGCACGCTGGCCTTCACATCGAAGCGGCCGAGCATGTCGGTCGCCGTGAACGGCTGCTGAATGGCGGTGACGAGCGCCGGACGCGGGAAGTAATCACCCAGCGTACGACCGTTGATGTCCCACTTGCCGGAACCCGGCTTCAAGTAAACGCGGCAAACGGCTTCCTTACGGCGGCCGATGGTGTGCGTGATCTGGTCGGCCATGACTTACTTCGCCTCGCTCTTCGGGAAAGTGAGCGGCTTGGGCTGCTGCGCCGCGTGAGGATGCTCGGCACCTGGATAGACGCGGAGCTTGAGGCGGAGAACCTGACGTCCGAGGGCGCTCTTCGGCAGCATGCCGTGAACCGCCTTCTCGATGATGCGCTCGGGGTGCTTGTCGAGCATGGTCGCGAACGGCGTGAAGCGCTCGTGGCCCATGTAGCCGGTGTGACGGAAGTATTCCTTCTGCTCCGCCTTGCGACCGGTGACCTTCACCTTGGATGCGTTGATGACGATGACGCCGTCGCCAGTGTCCATGTGCGGCGTGAACATCGGCTTGTGCTTACCGCGAATGATGCGGGCCACTTCAGTGGCGAGTCGGCCG
Source organism: Gemmatimonadales bacterium (assembly GCA_038323865.1). Taxonomy (GTDB): domain Bacteria; phylum Gemmatimonadota; class Gemmatimonadetes; order Gemmatimonadales; family Gemmatimonadaceae; genus AG11. The sequence continues at coordinate 1,670 of JBBQHJ010000207.1, read as the reverse complement.
AGGACCATGCCTTCGGCGTCGACGATGTACCAGTCCTGCTGAATATCAGCAGGCGTGGCTGTGTAGGACTTGAACATTGACAGTTTTCAACAGCGTATGTCTTCCGCCTCACCGGTGCGTAATGCAACCCGGGTCTCGGCCGCCAGTAAAGGCGTTTTTGTGCAGACTTGCAAGATACCCGTATCCATAAGCGCAGTCAACACTTCCGAGGTGCGACACACGTCGGGCGAGTATCCTGTTCCTCGGCCCTCTCTCCTCAGCCCTCGCCCGTTGTTCGGTATATATTCGTACCATGGTCCCGCGCCGCATTTTCCTCATCGACGCTGACGCATTCTTCGTCGCCGTCGCGAGGCTCGTCGACCCAGAGGGAGCGGGCAAAGCGCCGTTGCTCCTGGTCGGCGGCACGCCGGAGGGTCGAGGTATCGTGTGCTCCGCGTCGTACGAGGCGCGGCAATTCGGCGTCCGTTCTGCAATGCCGATGTCGCGTGCGCTGCGCTTGTGTCCGGGCGCCATGGCCGTGCCCGTCCCAGGCAAGGCGTGCCGAGTCAAGCATCGAGAGATTCGCGCCGTCCTGGAGCGCTACTCCCCGGTGGTGCAATCCGCCAGCATCGACGAGTGGTACCTCGACTTGGCTGGAACGGAAACGGTCTATGCCGACGCGCCGCTTCGCGACATCGCGCATCGCATTCGGAATGCCGTGATTGCGGAGACGGGAATGACCGTTTCGATCGGCGGTGGCGGTTCAAAGCTCATCGCGAAGCTCGCGGTCGAAAAAGCAAAACCAAAGCCCGGCACTGGGGCGGACGGAGTCCAAATCGTTCCTCCCGGTGGTGAGCTTGATTTCATGAAGCAGCTCATGCTCGCCGATATTCCCGGCGTCGGTCCCAAGAGTAATGCGCGTCTGGCTGAGCGAGGTCTGCGACGAGTCGAGGATGTTCTCGCCCTGGACGACGCGGCGTTGTCGCGGCTCGTTGGACCGAGCGAAGCGAGTTGGCTCGCGCGCAAAGTGCGAGGGATCGATGACGCCGAGGTTGGCGATCGCGACGGCGCGAAGAGCATCAGCCGCGACGACACGTTTCCGACTGACATCAATGACGATGTCATGCTTGAGGGCGAACTCACCGAACTGGTTGGACGTGCGGCAGCCGATCTTCGGAGTGATGCGCTTAAGGCACGCACGATCACCGTGCGCATTCGCGATCGCGATTTCACCACGCGTCAAACCAGCCGCACAGTGGACGAGGCGCTCGAATCCGATCGCGCCATCTTCGCCGTCGCACGTGAGCTTCTGCACAAGCTGCGCAATGCGCGACGTGTTCCTGCGAGACTACTCGGGGTAGGACTTTCGAACTTCACCACCCCGCCCGTGAAGCAGCTCGCGCTTTTCAACCGCGATGACAAGCGGCTGGAGACGGAGAAAGATCGCGAGGTATCTCGCGCGATGGATCTCGTGCGGAAGAAATTCGGCCGCGGCGCAATCGCACCGGGTCGCAAGCACTAGCGGCGCTTCCACGCCGAGCGCCGCCGAGGGATCTGCACCTCGGCGGCTGTCAAGGCTATTCCAATTCGAGCAGGACCGCGCCCTTCTCCACCGCAGTGCCAGTCTGAACGAGAATTGCCTTCACCGTGCCGGCGGCAGCAGCGCGCAACTCGTTCTCCATCTTCATGGC
>JBBQHJ010000206.1:0-8718 GCA_038323865.1 Gemmatimonadales bacterium | reverse complement strand
CCGCGCCTGCCATCAAAAGCCCCAAGGGAATAGCGATTTCCCATCGGCGGGCGAAGGCGGCGCGACATACAGCGTTTGCGATGACGATCGTGCAAAGCAGAATGCCGGGCACTCCGGTCTCGGCGAGCACACGAAAGAAGTTTCCGTCAGTGACAGCATAGGGGAATAACCCATCGACCTCCGCGGCCTTGTGCGACACCATCCCGAGGCCGACACCGAATGGGTGCGATCTGACGAGTGCGAACGCGACCTCCCATTGACCGCGGCGCTCATCCACGAGCGTGTCGAACAGACGTATGCGATTGAAAAATTCGCCCGACGCGATATTGAACCATGCCTGTTGTTGCGCAAACCTCCACGCTAGCAGCAGTCCCACGCCGAGTGCAAAGACGGTCAGCAGCGTTGCGGGGGCACTCCCCCGCAGCCGCACGCGCACCAATGCGCCAATGAGCCCCTTCACTCCCCAAGCCAGTAGGCAGAGCAAGGCAAGCGCCCACGACGCGCGCTGGAGTGTCAGGAGCGCTCCGGCGGCAAAGATCGTGGCAAATATCAGCGAACCCCTGATGCGTCCCCGGGCCGCAGCAAGCAGCCCGATGCTCGAGTAGCACACACCGCCCATGATCATCGAATTGAAATAGCCATTCATGCGCGGGAGAAAGCCGGCGTACGCGCTGGCAATGTCCTTGAAGACCCGTGCCTCCGCAGCAATAAAGAACTGCGGGCGGATCAAGTACAGCAGTATTCCAACTCCGACGGCGAGAACGTTCGACCAGAGGAGAATCTTGAGAAACCTCGCTTCCGTCTGCTGCTCGCGCATCAAGGCCGACCCAAGCGCGAAACACACTACCTGCGGGATGAGGATGTACGTCAGCGCATTGGCAATCAGGGGGAGCGAAGACCAATACGACAGGTAGGTATTCGAGATATGCGGCACCAGCAACACCAGTTGCCAGCCGACGAAAACGCAGAAGACGAGCGCCGCCGGGCGGGAGAGCTCGCGTGCCAGTCGGCTCGCAAATGCGACTGCGACCAATGTCATGACCAACGCCATGACCAGCGACGGCCGAACCTCCACGAAGAGGTTGATCAGAGAGAGAGGATGCGTGACGAGGATCAGGCCACTGGCAACCCATGCGGCGATCGCAGGCCACGTGAGCTGATTGCGTCTGGATAGCGACTCCGCGGTCATCACGGCGACGCCCATCAGCCGAGCCTCGACCCGCGTCCCGCGCCCATCCTGTTCACCAATCCATCCAGAAACCCGCGGGCGCAGGCAAGAGCGAAGCGTCCGTGCCCTTGCGCCGATCGGATGAGCATTTTAGCAGGCAACTCAATCATGCCGACAATCACGACGTGCGAAATGAACTGCAGCGGAGTGCCATACGTCCGTGCCAGATAGAGACGATTCCGCTGCTGATAGTAGGCGCCGCGCGGCACCAGATGCCTGCTCTCCGCCTTGTGCCTCACGCGAACGGCCGGGTCAACAATCGCGACCCTATTGAGCGCCCGTAACCGAAAGCCCAGATCCACCTCTTCGTAATACATGAACAAGCGATCATCCATCCGGAGGCCGCGGCGAACTGCTTCGGTGGCTACTAACAGCAGCGCACCTTGTGGATATTCGACGGTACTCGGTTGCGCGGGAACGTCGCGAGTCCAGCGTTGCCGCCCCAGCACCAAGTTGAAATCAGTGCCTCCAACCGCCCGCACATCGCCGGATTCCCAGCCGACCTCCAGCCCGCCAATGATTGCTGCTTCTGGATGGGCTTGTGCGGTTGTCACGAGGTGCTCGAGCGCGTCCGGCGCCAGCGCAATGTCGTTGTTGGCAAGCACGGCATAGTCATAACCGCGCTCCGTCGCGCGATCGAGAATGGAATTCATTCCGCCCGCAAAGCCGCTGTTGACCGCGTTCGCCTCGACAACGATCTCGGGGCACAACTCGGCCACGCGCGCCCTTGCATCGTTCGTTGACGCATTGTCGACCACGATCACGTCGAATGCCGGATAGCGCAGCTCCCGCAGGCTCCGAACCGTTGACACGCAATCGTCGATCGCATTGAAATTGAGAATTCCCACAAGCACGCGTGCCGTCATGCGTGCCTGCCTCGATACAACAGGCGTACCGTTAGCGGCACTGTTAACGCTACCTGTGCCGCGTAACCAGCGAGATACGCGATTCCAAGACTCATTGCTCCTTCGCCGCGCATGGTCCACATGGTGAGCAGAAATACGGTGGCCCACACCGTAGTAACAAGCGTCACGGACCATGCTTGACCGAACGCGAGAAGCGTCGTGTTTACGCTCAGCGTCAATCCGGCCATGACGGTGGCCGCAAGGATGACGAGCAAAAGCGCATAGCCCGACACGAATGCTGGTCCATACAATCCGAGCAGGGTACGTCCGAGCAGCGCGACGCCGAGCGCTGGAAGCACCGTGCTTGCAGACGTGAGCAACAGACTGCGCCGAAAGAGCCCTCGTGCGGCTTGGTTGTCCCCGCGGCCGAGCACCGACGCGATTTCGACGAGAAACGGGACCGCGAGTGCGTTGGGAACCAACAGCAGGATGGAGCGGCCCATTTGATTAGCCGCGCCAAACAGACCCACCTGCAGCAACCCATCGGGGCGCCGCGACAACAACACGTTGCCACACCAGGCGGCGGCGGCAAAGAGAACGCCGCTCAACCATGATGGAAGAGCAAAGCCCGTCAGCACGCGGAGTTCCTTGCGCGCCTGACTGAAAGCCACGCCCGAGGGGGCAGCAATATGTCGACGCAACTCAAACTCACTCGCCACCCACGTGACGGCTCCAGCAACGCCGAGCGCGATGATCGCGCCTTTCAAACCAAGCGTCGGCGTGAGCAGCCCGAGTAACACCAGCGTTGCAACCAGGCGGAGCGCGTTGATCCACGCCAATCCGCGAAAAGCGCCGACACCTGCCATGTGCCCCTGCTGTAGCGACGTGAGCACGGCGAACAAGACCGTCGGGACGGCAATACGGGTCAGCGAACTCTCCGCACCTGCCCCGAGAACGATTTCGTTGACGAGTGAGGGCGCAACCATGCCGCCAACGAAGATCACCCCGCAAAAGGCGCGGATAGCCAACCGCAGCAACATTCGGATAGCATCAAGGCGGCGGGGATCGGTATGCTGTAATTCCGCCGTGAGCTTGGTCGCGACTTGGCCGAGAGAGCTTGAGATTGCCGTCGTGAGCACGACCTGCGCACTGAGCAATAGAGACAGGCGGCCGAATGCGACCGGCCCAAGCCAGCGCGCCGAGAGCAACGCGCTCACAAACACAGTGATTGAAGCAAGCGCGTTGGCACCCAACGACCACGCCAGCCGTTTGCTGAGTTGGTCCAGCGACCAAGCCTGTCTCACCAGAATCAAAGACGGCGCAGTCGCAGGCGAGACCAATCGACGCGCATCTCAGTGACCAATCGACGAAAGGTACCGACTGGGTCGGGATCGACTTCGATGGCGAAACCCGCTTTGACGAGATAGAACATCAGGGACACGGTCGTCACAATCGCAAACATCACGATCGCGTTCAGGGCAATGTGACGGCTGTCTGGAACCGCTGCACGCAGCGCCGGCTCCACCACATTCAAAACGGGCGTGTCGCGAACTTCCTCGAGCCGCGCTTGCTCGTACATCTGCATCAGCGTGGTATACACCTGCTGGCGCACCCCAATTTCGCGCACAAGTCCGTCTTCTTCGAACTTCAAGTCGGGGGCGGTCCGCGGTCCGCGGTTGGCGGAGATGAATTGCCGCATCTTGTCTTCAGCCGTCCGCAGCTCCTGACGAGCCTCACCCACACGGTTTTCCGTGAAGCGGCGCTCAAGCCTCGCTTGGGACTGGCGCGTTTGCAAATTAAAGGTGTCGAGAGCAGCAACAACGCGCTGGACAGTTGAAAGTGCCAGCTGCGCATCTCGCGACGTAACGCCAAGCTGGAGAACACCTGTCCGCGCGTTGACCGTGGCGTGCAGGTCATCGCGGAGATGCAGGACGGCGCGATAGCTACGAAGCTGCCGGCTGTCGCCGACGACTTCGTAATATTCGAGCAAGGTGATGGGTCGCCCCGTCGACGTGAGAAGGGGCTGTTCTACGACGGGGGTGAGAATAGTCTCGCTGCGAGCGAGATCGGCGTAGAACGCGAGCGCCTGAGCGCCATCCGCGGTCCCGACGTTCACGCCCAATTGCGTCGCGAGGCTCGAGAGGCTACCAGGCGCCCGGCGCGACTGCGGCTGCAGCGTGATGGACGAGGTGTAGACTCGCGGAGGTAACAACCGCCAAACAACAAACAGCACCGTCAGAACGAGCGCTGCGCCGAGGATACGCCGCCGCGCTGCAAGCACCGCGTTGACCGCGCGCAGCAGCGCCAGACGCTCTTGTTCAAAGGTGGACGGCTCTTGCATCACTTTCAACGGCCTCGACTTCAGTAAACGGGGAACGCGCGGTGGTGGAAACGACCAATATGAGCACGCCATCGCAAACCGACACAATCGTCGGGAGCATGCCTCGTCACCGCCACAATCGCCGAATTGATTTTTTCACGTCCCCGTTGTGCGCAACATCGGCGGGGATCACTACGCGAGTCGCCGTCCCAAATACCTGGGGGCAACTCAAGATGTGGAATACTCCAGAATCCGACGCGGATCGACGACGGTCGGAGAAAGAAGCGGAGTCCACACCTAACGACTCCAGAGCAACCCACAAAATGGCGCACCGAGCGTCCGGTTCGCCGTATCATATGCTTGCGAAAGCCAATCGACAATGGGAGTTACGTGCGGACGGACGCCCGACAAATCGCTCGAATTCGCAAGCAAAATCTCCCCCCGGTATCATGAAGAGATTCGCCTGAATAAAGCCCTCGCACGTGGCAATGATGGTGCCTCGACGATCCTTCCGCGCGACGTCAGGGCGCGCGTGGAGGGTCGGGATCCGCGACAACGAGTGGCCCTAAATCAGACCCGCGCATCTGTCGCCCCCGCCCCGCAAGAGTGTTGCAAGCAAACAACAACAGCTGTTGCGCCAAGTGTGCGCTGCATCACAAACTGGCCTCATCACAGTCATCGCAACTCCTTTACTCACAAAGAGTTACCCATAGCCGTACGCGACCCATCCAAGTCATCGATTTAGCGCATGCCGCTTGCTAAGTGATGGGTCCGAGTCCGGTAACCCGGTCGCAATTGAAGGGGAGCGAACTCGCTCTCACCGGTTTCTTCCGCCCACACGGCGTACCGGTACCAACAACTATGGTGGAGTGGACATGTTTAAGATTCGCGCACTCGTGACTGCAACGGCTCTCGTAGCAGGGTTGGGAGTTTCGGCAGGCGCCCAGATTGTGAGCGATGGCGGCTTCGAGATGTCCCCAATTCCTGGTTACGTGTATAACCCAGTAACCACGCACTGGACGTTTGTGGGTGGCTCAGGCCTCATCAACGGATTCAACACCGCTTGGAATACCCCGGCGCCCGTTTCAGGTCAGGGTAGCCAGGTTGCTTTCCTTCAGGCCAATGCGCGTCGGGCGTGGGGTGTCATCACCACCACAGTGACGCTTCCGACGTCGGGCAATTACTACCTCTCCTTCCTGAATGCCGGTCGCGGAATGGGATGGGGTGGCGAAACAGTGTTCGACGTCCTGCTGGGCAGCACGCAGATTGGCCAGTTCACCAGTTCTACTGACGAGGCCTGGTCACAGAAGGGTACGCAGTTCTATTCCGATGCCGGCACCTACGAGTTGAGCTTCACAACCGACACGAAGCTGCCTGGTGACAACACTACGTTCTTCGACAACGTTGAGATCGACGGCGTCGCCAGCGTGACGGCAGCGCCGGAGCCAGCTTCGCTTGCTCTCATGCTTACCGGCCTCGTGGGCGTGGCTGGAGTCGCGGTTCGCCGCAAGCGCACTTCCTGAAGTCGGCACACGTAGAGCGAGGTTGAACTAGGAGAGGGGGGACCCGTCCGCGGGTCCCCCCTCTCTGTTTTTCCTGCCGGTCAGTGTGCGGGCTCGGCACTTTTCATTACTGCGCGCAGATCATCCTGCCAAGGCGGCAATATGTCCCCAAACCGCGTTCGGAACCGACTCGTGTCGAGTACTGAGTGCTTTGGCCGGCGCGCAACGGTCGGGAAATCTGTGCTTGCGACCGGGACGATGACTTTGAACAACTGCTCCTCGGCGTGTGGATCGTTTGCTAAGATCGCGCGAGCGAACTCGTACCAACTCGCCTGACCTGCGGAGGTAACGTGCCAGACGCCGGCGAGCGCCTTGCGATCCGCGTCCGACGCGATGGGCGAGAGGAACGCGTCGAGAATGTGGCGAGTCGCCATGGCCACACGACCGCTCCACGTTGGTGTTCCGATCTGATCACTGACCACACGCAGCTCTTCCATCTCGCGCGCGCGTCGAAGGATGGTCCGCATGAAGTTTGTGCCGCGGGCTCCATACACCCAGCTCGTCCTCACAATGACGTGCTTAGCACCAGAATCGAGCACAGCGCATTCGCCGGCGAGCTTCGTAGCACCGTAGACATTCAGCGGGCCCGTCGGGTCTTGCTCCGTGAGCGCGCGTTCTTCCTTCCCGTCGAAGACGTAGTCAGTGGAATAGTGTACGATTAAGGCACCCACCTCTCTTGCCGCTGCGGCGAGGATGCCTGGAGCCAGCGCATTGATGAGCGTGCTCACTGCGCCATCACGCTCGGCGCCTTCCACATTGGTGTAAGCAGCGGCGTTGATCACCGCATCCGGTTGCATCTCATGCACGGCCCTTCTCAGCGCCTCTCCGTTAGTAAGGTCGAGTTCCGCATGCGCCGGAGCGTGGACGGTGCCAATCTGTTCGAGCACTCCGCGGAGTTCCCAACCGACTTGTCCGCTGCTCCCCAACAGCAGAAACCGCGGACGTGTCGAGTCCTCCGACGTCATAGCTGCCCCGCTGGGTCGCGGTTCGCCGTCGGGCGATCATAAATCCTCCACCGCCGATACTCCTTCAACCCCGCAGCCTTGAGTGGTCCAAGCAACAGCTCGTTGTCCTCGAGAATCCAGCTCGCCTCGGCTCCCGTCGCGCCATACGCTTTCCCCCGGCGAAACGACTCGTGAACGAACAGTGGAAAAATCGAGCGCGTACGAAACTCACGCTTGATGCCGAGCGCCATCACACGGCCGCTGCGCAGTTTTGACTTGCCCAGCAGCAGTTTGATCGCGCCGAGCGGAAAGAGCCGGCCGTTCCGGATGGACTTCAATACCTGATTGAAATCCGGCACAATGAGCATGAACCCGGCGGGCTTTCCCTTCACCTCTGCCATGAAGGCAAATTCGGGAATGAGCAGCGGCTTGAGATCCTTCGCCATGACGATGAACTCGTCCTTCGTCATCGGTACGAAGCCCCAATTCTCTTCCCACGCCGAGTTGTAGACATCCCAGCACAGCTCGAGCTCGTGGTCCCAGCGCTTGAGATCGAGATCCCTGAACGTGAGCTCACTCCTGCTTTGCGCACGGGCGGCAAAGGCCTCGAACGCGGGTGGCAGTTGATAGCTGCCGTCCGCCATCGGGATGAAATACGCCACCAGGTCTTTGACGCGCGTATTCCCCGCGCCTTCCACAAGCCGTTCGTATGATGGTGGATTCCACGGCGTCATGAATGTCGGCTCGTGCTCGAAGCCATCGATCAGCAGGCCACAGTCGTAATTCGTGCTTGGCATCACGGGCCCGCGCATCACATCGAGCCCGCGCGCCGCGAGCCATGCACCCGCTGCGCGCATGAGCGCATTCGCCACGTCCTGATCGTCGATCGTCTCGAGAAATCCCCAGAATCCAACGCGATCGTTGTGATACCGATTGTGAGCGCGATTCTCGATGGCAGCGATCCGTCCGACGACGTGCCCGTCTCTCACGGCAAGGAACAGCTCTCGATCGGCATCACGATAGAACGGCTTCTTCCGGTCGAGCGCATCCTGGACCGTGAGCCGCAGTGGCGGTATCCACTGCGGATGATCCTTCTGGTTGTAGAGATGAAACGGAACGTCGATGAAGCGCGAAAGATCTCGACGCGACGTGGCGGTGACAATTTCAAGCGGCATCAGCGCGATATCAAAGCGTCGATGACGCGTGGCCCGGCGTTGCCGTCCCACCCATCGGGCGGCTGCTTGCGCGGTTCGTTGGGGTTGATGCCCCGTATCAGCGCGGGGATCGTGCTCATGTCGAGCACGAGCTGATTCGTGCCCTCCGTGATGGTGACCGGCCGCTCCGTGTTGTCGCGCAGCGTAAAGCACGGGATGCCAAGCGCGGTAGTCTCTTCCTGAAGACCTCCGGAGTCGGTCACGACGGCGTGCGAGCGCATCACCAGCGCCAGCATCGACTCGTAGTTGATCGGTCCTGTTATCTCGAGACCGGTGGTATCAATACCGGCAGCCGCTATGCGCGCTTGCGTACGCGGATGCGCGGGGAATATCACTGGCCGGTCGCGGGCCACCTCGCGGAGCGCGTCGATGATGCTCGTCAGGCGGGTCGGCTCGTCCACGTTCGAGGGCCGGTGCAGCGTGACGGCAATCGGAGCGTCCTTCGGGAGCGGCTGCGTACGTGACAGCCCCTGTGACTCCACGGTGCGCATGAGTGTGTCGATCATCACATTCCCAACAAACACGATTTCGCTCTCCGGCTCGCCCTCGGCACGGAGTCGCACATCGGCATCGTGGGACGGTGTGAGAAGGAGCGACGCGAGCCT
>JBBQHJ010000205.1:0-8725 GCA_038323865.1 Gemmatimonadales bacterium | reverse complement strand
CGCATCGAGGTCACCAACCTCGGCGAACAGGGTTGGGTCAACTCGCAGGAAGTCATCGAGCTGATGCTCCAACTTCGCGCTGGGCAGCGCCCGGACGTCGTCGTGTTCGTCGACGGTATCAACGAACCGTTCGCCACACTCCAGGCACGACGCGCCGGCATACCGCAGAACGAACAAAAGCGCATCGACGAGTTCAACATGGGCCGGCGACTCGATCGCACGCTGTTTGGACACGGTCTCAAGAGTGACCTGAAGGCATTTGCGACGCTCGGCGTGTCCGCGCTGCAGCACACCGCCACCTTCGCGGCGCTCGCCTCGAAGCTGCACGCCGACACGCCCGCCGAGATCTCCGTGGATTCCGCCGCCAATGCTACGGTTCACATGTATGCGGAGAACGTGAAGCTCGTACAGGCGCTGGCGGCGTCGTATCACTTCACGCCGATCTTTGTCTGGCAGCCCACATTGCAAGGCAGCGACAAGAAACTCACAGCCTTCGAGGAGAAGCTTCTCCGCCCGAACGGTCAGGAGGTGAAGGATCGGCTAGGCGATGTCTACAAGGCGATTCCCGCCCGTCTCGATTCGGCCATGGCCATGGTCGACAAGGAGCACTTCGTCGACGCGACGCACGTGTTCAAGGATTCGGCACTCCCGGTCTTCATGGATCGCGTTGGACACAACGCAGAGGAATCGATTCCGGTGATTGTCGATTCCTTCTGGCCGAAACTGTCAGCGGCCGTTCACGCAGCCATCAAGCCTTCGCAGGGCGGCGCACCACACGCGCCATGATGCGCAGTGCCGAGCGTGCGAACGAGCGTCGTACGTCTTTGTGCAGCATCTCCTTACGCAACTGTCTGAGCGTGAGTGCGAAGGCCAGGCGCGCGTAGTCGGTCCGCCCCGCGTCCAGAAATTCGGTGATGAGTCGCGCGCGATGCCGTGCGCGAATCACGCGAAAGTTGTAGAGCGTATCAACCATTACATGCACGCCCTGCTCGCGCGGATTGAACGCCGGAAGCGGCTTTGGAGCAAGGATCGGCTGCGAGCGTTCGTAGATGTCGATGTACTTGCGTGTCTCCACGGCGAGCGAGAATGCCGTGAGCGCGGTCTGCGACCGACGCTCCACATCGGCAATGTCCCTCTTTCCGTCAGCAAGCACCCGTTCAATGATTCGCGCGACGTCGGCGTCCGTCGCCTCGTACGGATAGAGAACGCCCGTCACACCATCGATCACAGCCTGCCGCACACCAATCACGTCCGGCCCGATGATCGGCACTCCGCACGCTGAACCTTCGGCGGCCACGCCGGGAAAGCCTTCAGCGGGCGATGTCATCACGATGGTGCCGCCGCTCGCCGCAATCGCGCGGTAGAAGTCCACCATCTCGTCGTGCGGCACCTGTGACCAGCGCTCCACCGGTACGCGCACGGTCTTGTCCTTCGGCAATCGATCCCAGTCGCCACCGCGCGCGTCGGCCACCCAGATGCGAACAGTGTCGAGATCCAGCTCGTTCACGATGCGCGTGAAGCGCGGGAAGTCCTTGCGGCGGATGTCCGTCGTGCGTCCCGCAAATGCAACGATCGGCTTTCCCTCGTCGAACGCCGTCGGGGCGGAAAACCGTGCGGGGTCGATACCGTTGACCACCGTCTCCACGAGCAGGTCTGTGAGCGGCTGTTCAACGCGGGACGAATCCTTCGACACACCAACACAGGCGAAGCAATTCTCGGAGGTCCACGACTCCGAGAATGCGCCGTGATGCGTCGTCACGATCTTCGGACGCGGATTCACCAACGGGAGCACTTCTGCCGCCGCATCCACCGATGAGACATGAACCACATCGTAGGGATCGCGCTCCAACCGCTGCATCAATTCAACCATCGGTGCCACGGTCGTTGGCGCTATGGCGCGATACTCCTCAACCGCCGGCGACGGTGTGCAGAACCAGTACTCGACGCCCACTCCCTGCCGCTTCAACTCCTGCCCATGCTCGATCATCCAGCGCGAGATGCCGCTCATGTCGCACAGGTTTCTGAACAGCAGGACGCGCATCGGCTAGAACTGGAAGTAGATGAACGGCTGCGGCTTCGTGTCGGGGCTGAACAACAATGCTACCACGAAGATCAGGCCGAACGCATAGTACACGCCCCACTTCCGCCACTTCGGCTGCGCATCGACCATCGACCATACTGGCGCACGTCGCCCGAGAATCTCGATGGCGAACATACCGGCAATCAACACGAGCGACAGCACAAACTGCTCGTCAGTCATGCCCGGATGCAGCGTCCACGACCCGGCGGGGCGGAACGCCGTAAAGATGCGACCGATCACCGCCAGCGAATCAGTCACCGTGGCTGCACGGAAGAACACCCACGCGATGCACACGAGAATCATCGTGAGCAGCCAGCTCATTCCCGTATAGATGGAACGTGCTGCACCCTTGAGCGATGCCAGCATGCTCGCGCGCGCTCCGGTCGTGATGACGTACGTCACCATGTACGCTGCGTGCAGTGCGCCCCAGATGATGAACGTCCAGTTCGCGCCATGCCACAGCCCGCTGATCAGGAACACCGCCGCGAGATTGAAGCACAACCGCGCCTGATTCACGCGATTGCCGCCGAGCGGGAAGTAGACGTAATCGCGGAACCATGTCGATAGTGACATGTGCCAGCGCCGCCAGAACTCGACAATATTCGTCGCGAGGTACGGGCTGTTGAAGTTCTGCATCAGGCGGAAGCCCATCATGCGCGCCGCACCGCGAGCGATCTCCGAATAGCCGGCGAAATCACAATAGATCTGGATCGCAAAGAAGCACGTCGCCGTAAACAATTCAGCGCCACTGAACTTAGAGGGATTGGCGTACACCGCATTCACCAGCACCGCCGCGCGGTCGGCAATCACGACTTTGCGAAAGAAGCCGGCAAGCATGAGCTGCGCGCCTTCGATGAACGCGGTCCAGCTCCAATCATGATTCTCGTGAAACTGATGCAGCAGGTTCTGCGGCCGCTCAATCGGCCCCGCAACGAGCTGTGGATAGAACATCACATACGTCGCAAACCGCACCAGCGAACGCTCGGCGGGGAACCGGCCCTTGTACACCTCGATGGTGTAGCTCATGGACTGGAACGTGTGGAACGACAATCCAATCGGCAGCACGATGGACAACGCCGAGATCGAATAGTTCCAGCCGATGAAGTGCGCGAGCGCCTCGAGGTTTGCGTTCAGGAAGTTGAAGTACTTGAAGAACGCGAGCATCCCAACGTTCGCGCACAGGCTCACCACCAGCAGCAGGTGACGCTTGCGCCCCATTGCGGGCTCGATCAGCAATCCCGCCGCGTAGTCGATGAGAATGAGGACGGCGAGAATCAGGATGTACTTCGGAACGAATGCCATGTAGAACCAGCAACTCGCCGCCAGCAGCATGGGAATGCGCAGGCGATACGGCAGCACGAAGTACAACAGCGTCACGATCGGAAAAAAGATCGCGAACTCGAACGAGTTGAAAAGCATGTATTAGCGCGCGGCGGGTGCGGCGGACGCGACTGGCTTGAGCTTCAGCGGATTGCTTGCGACGAGGTAGTCGTACATCACGCTGGCCATCACGGCGTGGCCCGATGCATTGGGATGCGGATCGTCGCTCTGAATCCACAGTTTGGTGACATCCGTGCCGAACGCCTGCTGCATGGGCTCGAATGCGCTCACCGTCGCAATGCCGTTCGCTGCAAACGTGTCGGCAACCTTCTTGTAAAGCGCCTTGTAAGGCGTACCCGGCGAGAGATCGTGAATGTCCGGCACCACCATTAGAACAAACGGAGCGCCTGACTTCACGCTCTCGTCGCGCATCTGCACGATCTCCGTTTGCGTCTGCTTCCAGGCAGAAGAACTATCTGCGTAGAGATCGCCGTAGAACGTGAACAGGTCCTTGTACTCGTGATTGAAGCGGAGCTTCACCTGGCTGTAGCGATCGAACAGGAACGCTGCGAGGAACGAGTTCCGCAGGATGAAACTGTCGCGCCCCTTTCCACGCGGCTGCACGTCACTGATGAAGTAGTGGACCACCACGAGGTCAGGCTTCACCACCGGTAACTGCCGCTCGAACAGCCCATGCTGGAACACGGTGTTGTAGTTCCCGATGCCCGCATTGACGAATTCGAACGAGGTCGCGGGCCCGAAAGGCTTCTTCGTGTTGAGCAGCCACTCAGTCGTGGAAGTAAACGTCGAATCGTAGGGCACGCCCCAACCCATGGTGATGGAACTGCCCATCACGAGCACCCGCTTCCTGGATGAGTCGCGCGTGGCTGCGAGCTCCGGTCCGCGGTCGCCCAGCGAATTCAGCGAGACGTCAACGCCCATCAGGTGTGCACTCGACGAGGGGCGATGGACATGGCTCACCTCGCCCTTGGGATCGCGCATCTTGAGCTCGGTGGCGTACTTCACCATCTCGATGTTGTAGATCAGCTTCTGCTTCGAGATCACCCGAACCGCCACTTCGCCAAGGCCGAGGGTGAAGACCACCGCGATCAGGCCGGCGACGATTCCGAAGACGATTTCCTTGTTCTTGGTCGGGGCAGGGGCGTCGGTCATCAGGACGGGTAAAAATCAGGAGGAAAATCGCGCGCAGACCACTTATGGAACGACGATGACGACGCCACTCCTGTCACACTCGGTGTCATTCCGAGCGACGTCGAGGAATCTGCATGCTTTCGCCATTGGAAAGTACTTGTTCGCCGGCAGTCCGAGTCACTAACTACATGACATGAAATGGAAGGTCGGCACCTCGCCTCCGCCACTGGAGGGCCACGATGTTCACGTTTGGCGGGTGGGCCTGTCCGGGGGGCCGGGCCGGGCCGTCGATCACGCCTCTGTGCTAGCTGAGGCCGAACTGGCACGGATGGCGCGGTTCGTCACGCAGGACCTGCGCGACCGCTTCGCCCTCGCGCATGGCGCGCTGAGGCGCATCCTCGCCGCCTATACGGGGGACTCCCCCGAATCACTCGTCTTCGCCGAAACCGACCGCGGCAAGCCGTCCCTCGCCGACGGTGACGTCGCCTTCAATCTCTCCCATTCCGGCGACATCGCGCTCGTCGCCGTAACTCGGGCACCGTCCGTGGGTGTGGACGTGGAGCAATGGAAAAACGAGGTGGAGCACCACGGCGTCGCCGAGTATTGCTTCTCGCCCAATGAGCAGCGCGCCCTGCGTGAGGTTGGCAGCGATCCGCACGCTACTGCCCAAGGGTTCTTTGCGGCGTGGTCGCGCAAGGAAGCGTACATCAAGGCCACCGGCGCCGGTGTCACCGACGGCCTCGATCATTTCGACGTCGCACTCGCGCCAGGCACGCCGGCGGCGCTGCTCATAGACCGGCGCGACGCGCGCGCACATACGCGCTGGGTGATGCGCAACCTCGACGTGGCTCCCGGCTATTCCGCAGCGCTCGTTGTGGAAGCACCGCTCGGACTGTTGGCGCAGCTGGACTTCAGCGCGCCTTGGTTCCGCGCATGAGAAACTGTGCGCCGAATGGCACGCCGCTCAGCAACGGCTCCACCCCGCGAAACAGCGAGAGCGCGCGCGGGAAGTAGAAGTAGTAGTACGCCTCGGCGGGCTGGAGATTCGCAGCCGCCATTGCCTGCGCGAGATAGCCCGGCGGCAGCAGGATGACGCCTTCGTCGAACGGGCACTCGCGCACCGAGCGCCGCGTGAGTGGATTGCGCGGGTTGTGCTCGAATACCCACAGCGTGCCGCCTGGCTTGAGCACGCGCGCGATCTCTCGCAACCAGCGTGAATGCTCGGGGCGCTCGATATGATGGAACACATTCGCTGCTGCCACGTCGGAAAATGAACTGTCCGGAAAGGGCAGGCTGTCTTCCGGCAACGTGAAGAACTCACAGCGTGGTGTGGCCTGCGAGCGCGCAACGTCGATGCTCGCCTCGGACGGATCGATCCCCGTGAATTCCACGCCATCGGCCAATGCGCCCGACATGGCGCGCGTGAACAGTCCGGTGCCGCACCCGAAATCGAGCACCGCGTTCATCGATCGTGGTTCGCCCAGCCGCGCCATGAGCTTCGCCTTGAGATCGGCGAAGTACGCGACGTTCTCACCGGAGATGACGATCGATTTGTCGACGGCATCTTCGTACGCCGACGCATATCCATCGAACACACGCGCCTGCGTTTCACGATCCAGATCAGCCATCAGTCATCCACCAGGTACAGCGGGCGACGCTTCACTTCGCCATAAATGCGGCCGACGTATTCACCGACAATGCCGACGCAGATGAGCTGAACGCCGCCGAGGAACAGGACGGAGATCAACAAGCCCGCCCATCCGGGTACCCATGACTGTGTAAAGACGCGAATGAGGAATGTTGCAACCACTCCGATGAGCGCGAGCGTGGAGACGATGAAGCCGATCCACGTTGCGAGTCGCAGCGGTGCAATGGAGAACGACGTCACGGCGTCGAGTGCAAAGCGAATCATCTTCCAGAATGGGTATTTGCTCTCGCCGGCGAACCGCGGCTCGCGCGCATATGGCAGCGCAACCTGACGGAAACCAACCCAACTCACCATGCCGCGGAGAAAGCGATCGCGCTCGGGCATGGTCATCAATGCATTCACCACCTTGCGATCCATGAGACGGAAGTCGCCAGTGTCCACCGGAATGCGCGTGTCGCAGATCGCATTCATGGTGCGATAGAACATGGCAGCGCTCGCGCGCTTGAATGCGCTCTCTCCGGTGCGTGCGACGCGCAGGCCGTAGACCACCTGCACTCCGCTGCGCCACAGTCGCACCATTTCGCCGATGAGTTCGGGCGGATCCTGGAGGTCAGCGTCGATCAGCACCACCGCGTCGCCGGCCGAGCGATCGATGCCGGCGGTGACAGCGTTCTGATGGCCGAAGTTGCGCGAGAGTCGCACGAGCCGGCAGCGCGCATTTGAAGCTGACAACTTTGTCAGGATTGTCGCCGTCTCGTCGCGGCTTCCGTCGTCGACGAACAAAAGCTCATAGTCGATGTCGAGCGGGTCGAGCGCCTGCACCAGGCGGTTCAGCGTCTGCTCGATGACCAGCGCCTCGTTGTAGCAGGGCACGACGACTGAAATATCCATGGTTCGTTCCGGTGCCTGTTGGTTCTCGCGAACAACATCACTGCTGCACAGTCTGCGCGACTAGTAGCGACACCGGCGCCGTTACCATCTCATGACTTGAATTTCGCGCGTGAACCCGCGAACGTACACCCCTCGGCCAGAAAGCGACGGAGCACTGGCGTGCAACGTCTCGTGCGTCAATATGCCAGAACACGCTCTCACTGCCGCAAGACGATGGTGGCTGCCATCACTCTCGTCCCTCGTCTTCCTGCTCGTCGCCGCATTTGCGTCGGTGTTCGCGGGCAATCACCTGCTCAATGCAGACGGTGAACTCGCCAGGCACCTGACCATCGGGCGCTACATGGTGGATTCCGGCCACCTCATGCGCGCATATCCGTTCACGTACACGCTGACGAATCAGCCATACGTGCCAATGGAGTATGGCTCTGAGCTGCTGTTCACCGCGCTCTATCAGTTAGGCGGACTCACCGCAGTCGCCGTCCTCTGCGTGACGGTCATTGCCATGACGCACGCCCTGCAAGCGCGAATGCTTCAGGTGCGCGGTGTGCGGTCGTGGCTCACCATGCTGACCGTTACCGTTTCCATCACAATCAGTGTGATGTTCTGGCAGGCGCGCCCGCAGATCTTCACGGTGCTGTTCACCGTGATCCTGCTCACGCTGCTCGAACGACTGCGACCCGTGCGTCCATGGGAAGCGTTGCTCTTGTTCGTGGTGTGGGCAAACCTGCATCCAGGGTTTGTCTACGGTCTTGCACTGATCGGCGTGTACGGTGTTGGGGCAGTCGCGGAGGCCGTGATCGACAAGGAGTCTCGCGCGTGGTGGATCGCGCGTGCGAAGCTTCTGGCACAGGTGTTCGCGGCAGCGTGCGTCGGTACGCTCCTCACGCCGCTCGGTCCGAGCCTGCACATCCACAT
This sequence comes from Gemmatimonadales bacterium, assembly GCA_038323865.1. Taxonomy (GTDB): domain Bacteria; phylum Gemmatimonadota; class Gemmatimonadetes; order Gemmatimonadales; family Gemmatimonadaceae; genus AG11. The sequence continues at coordinate 719 of JBBQHJ010000205.1, read as the reverse complement.
CGTGAAGATGTTCAGGCTCACATACCAGTTCGAACAGATCCGGGAATTTCTCTCGCCGGATTTTCACAACCCAGCGTGGCGTCCGCTGCTGTTCGGCATTCTTCTCGTGATCGTTGCCCTGGCGGTGAGCCAACGCCGAATGCAGGTGCAGTATCTGTTGATCGTGCTCAGCCACATACAGCAGGTGCTACACTCCAACCGCTACGCGACGCTGTTCGGTGTCACTGCCATCACAGTCACGGCGGTGCATCTTTCACCGGAGTGGATCAAGGCCCTCAGGAACTACAAACCAGGTGTCGTACGCGTGGCGGAGCGTTGGTATCTCTCCGGCTCGCCGGCTGGCTGGGCACTTGGTGCGGCGCTGCTTGGGCTGGTCGCTTGGCGCAACACGAGTTCCGACAGTTCCCAACAGCTGATTCCGACGTCGTTCTCGGAGAGCAACTTTCCGGTACGCATCGTCGAACGTGCGCGGCGCGACCGGCACGAAGGTCGTTTATTCGCCGAGAATATTTCCTGGTCCGGGTATGTGATATTTGCCTGGCCCAAGGAAAAGATCTTCATCGACGGCAGCGGAGACTTTTTCGGCGACGACATCCTGCGAATGAGCCACAAGGTGCGCGCCGGCAAGCCTGGATTTGACAAGCCGCTCAACATGTACGATGTAGAGTTGGTCGTCGCAAAGAGGAAAGGACCCTTGGCGGAGGCCCTGGCTGAGAGTC
>JBBQHJ010000204.1:0-8726 GCA_038323865.1 Gemmatimonadales bacterium | reverse complement strand
TCCGCTCGACGAAAAGGTCTACATCGACTTGGCGTTCTACGATGAGCTCAAGACCAAGTTCGGCGCGGCAGGTGATTTCGCGCAGGCGTATGTGATTGCGCATGAACTTGGACATCACGTGCAGCACATCCTCGGCACCGACGAGCGTGTGCAGCGCGCGTCAGCTGACGATCGCAACGCGATGTCGGTGCGACTCGAACTGCAGGCCGATTGTTATGCCGGCGTGTGGGGACACTCCACGCAGCAACGGCAAATTCTCCAGGCCGGCGACGTCGACGAAGCGCTCACTGCGGCGGCATCCGTCGGCGACGATCGCATCCAGCAGCGCACCACTGGTCACGTGAATACGGATTCGTTCACGCACGGTTCGGCGGCACAGCGGTCGAGCTGGTTCAAGAAGGGGTTCGACACGGGCGATCCACGGGTGTGCGACACATTCAAGTAACAGCCCGTTCGCTGGCGCTCACTGTCAGCCCGCTCCGCGTAGCGGTCGCCGGGCTGACAGCGTAGCGGGCTGACAGCGTAGCGGGCTTATTTCAGCCATGCGAAAACTCCTCCTCGCCGGCCTGCTCATCGGCCGCGCCGCCACCGCCCAGACCATTCCCACCGTCGGCAATCCGACGAACGATCCCGTCATCGCGAGGATCTACGATGAGGGCATGAAGCACTCACTCGCCTACAGTTTGGCGCAGGTGCTCATGGACTCGATAGGGCCGCGACTCACCGGTTCGCCAGCGAACCGCTCGGCCAATGACTGGCTGGTGAAGACATACACCGCGTGGGGCATCTCGGCGACGAACGAGAAATACGGAACCTGGCGTGACTGGACGCGCGGGCAGAGCCGCATCGAGCTCACAGCGCCGCGTGTGCGCACGCTTGAGGCAACGCAGCTCGCGTGGAGCCCACCCACGCCTGCTGGTGGTGTAACGGGCGACGTCGTGCTTATCACGCAGGCCGACGCGAGCGACAGCGCGGGCTTCACCCGCTGGCTCGGCACCGTGAAGGGCAAGTTCGTCATGATCTCGGCGCCGCAGCCCACGTGTCGTCCCGATACGAACTGGGTCGCATGGGCAACGCCCGATGTCGTGAAGTCCATGAACACCGCACGCGACAGCGCACTTCAGGCATTCCGCGCGCGACTCGCAGCGCTCGGCGTGAACACGCGGGCCATCGGTGCCAAGCTCGATGACGCCGGCGTCGCCGGTGTGCTCACCAATTCATGGTCGAGCGGATGGGGCGTCGACAAGATCTTCAGCGCTGGCACCACCAAGGCGCCGACATTCGACGTGAGCTGCGAAGACTACGGCTTGCTCGCACGTCTCGCGCAGGCGGGTCAGCACCCGACAATTCGTGCGGTGGCCGAGTCGAAGTTGGCGGCGCAGGAAAGGCCGGTGTTCAATACGGTGGCAACGGTGAAGGGCAGCACGCTGGCGGACGAGTACGTGATGTTGTCGGCGCATCTCGATTCCTGGGACGGCGGAAGCGGGGCGACGGACAACGGCACGGGCACCATCGTCATGCTCGAGGCCATGCGCATTCTGCGCGCGGCGTATCCCACGCCGAAGCGCACCATCATTGCTGGTCACTGGAGCGGGGAGGAGCAAGGCGAAATAGGATCCGCCGCTTTTGCTGCCGATCATCCGGAGATTCTGAGCGGACTGCAGGCGCTGTTCAATCAGGACAACGGTACCGGCAACATCGACCACATCATCACGGCAGGATTTATCGATGCGCCGTCACACTTTGCGCGATGGATGTCGCAGATGCCCGAAGACATCTGGCGCGCCACGGCGCTCGAATTTCCCGGCTATGCGCACAATGAAAGCACCGACAGCGACGCCTTTGCCTGCCGCGATGCGCCGGGCTTCTTCCTGAACTCCGCAGACTGGGACTACAACGACTACACCTGGCACACAAACCGGGACACGTTTGACAAGATCAGCTGGGATGTGATTCGCAAGAACGCGACGTTCATCGCCATGCTCGCGTATCAGGCGAGTGAGGATCCCGTAAGGATGGGTCGCGCGCGCCGCATACCCGCGCTCGACGCCAGCAACGGCAAACCGATCAGCGTGCCGCGCTGCGGAACACCACCGCGCAGCTATCAGGAAACACTGACGCGAGGCCGCTGACCGCTGGACAAGCCGGTGTGATGACTGCACACTCCGTCATTCCTCTCACTCGACGGAGTTCCTTGTCATGCCGGCCCTCGCTCCCGATTTCCTGACTCGCTGTACGCGGGTCTCACTCCTGGTTCTTGCAGTAGCTGCTCCCATTGCGGGCGCTCAAACGCGCGCGCTCACGAGCGGCATCGATACCACCAACTTCGACAAGTCCATCCGCCCGCAGGATGACTTCTTCCGCTATGTAAATGGCGGGTGGCTCAAGAAGACCACTATCGCTGCAGACGCCACCGGCGCGGGCTCGTTCCAGGAGCTGAGCGACCGTAGCCGCAATGGCATGCACGAGGTTTTCGAGGACGCGTCGAAGAAGCCCTCGGACGCCCCCGATCAACGCAAGGCGGCGAAGCTCGTCTCCAGCATGGGTGGCCCCACGGAAGCGGAGCGCAAGCAGGTCGGTGATCTGTACGCGAGCTTCATGGACACCACGCGCATTGCCAAGCTCGGGCTCGCCCCGCTGTCGTCGGACATGAAGGCCATCGCCGCGCTCAAGACGAACGCGCAGCTTCCCGCCACGCTCGCCCACTTCGCACAAGAAGGCATTCAAGGTCCCATCAGCGTGGGCGTCGGCCAGGATCCCAAGGCGTCGTCAATCAACACGGTGCTGGTGAGTCAGTCGGGCCTTGGGTTGCCCGATCGCGACTACTACCTGAAGGACGACGCGAAGAGCGTCGCCGTCCGTACCGCGTACGTGCAGTATCTCACGACAATGTTCACACTTGCGAAGCAGCCGGAGCCCGAAGCGGCGGCCAAGCGCGTGCTTGCACTCGAGACCACGCTCGCCGGCAAGCAGTGGGATCGGGTGAGGAGCCGCGATCGCAACGCGACGTACAACAAGATGACGGTCGCCGAGCTCGCTGCGATGATGCCGTCGTACGATGTGAAGAGCTATCTGAAGTCGGCGAAGCTCAGCAAGGCGTCGGACGTCATCGTGCGCCAGCCGGACTACGTGACGGCAGTCAATGAAGTCATGAAGGACACGCCGGCATCAACGTGGCGCGAGTATCTCGCCGCGAAGGTGCTCGACCAGACCGCCGATGTCCTGCCGACGGAATTCGGCAAGGCCAAGTTCGCGTTCCGCGGAAAGACGTTGAACGGACAGCAGGAACAGCCAGCGCGCTGGAAGCAGGCGGTGCAAGGCACCGAAGGCATCCTTGGCGATGTCACCGGCAAGATGTACGTCGAGCGCTTCTTCCGCCCCGAAGCGAAGGCGCGCATGGACGCGCTCGTGAAGAACCTGCTCAACGCGTACTCGGTCGGTATCGACAGTCTGGAGTGGATGAGTCCCGCCACCAAGGCCGCCGCCAAGGACAAGCTCGCACACTTCACGGTGAAGATCGGCTATCCCGACAAGCCGCGTGATTACTCGGCGATTCAGGTCGCGCGTGGTGATCTCGTGGGCAATATTCGTCGCGCACGTCAGTTTCAGTACGACGACAACGTGTCATTCCTCGGCAAGCCGGTTGATCGCACGCGCTGGGGCATGACCGCGCAGACTGTGAACGCCTACTACAATCCGGCGAACAACGAGATCGTGTTTCCCGCCGCGATCCTTCAGCCGCCGTTCTTTGACGTGAATGCTGACGATGCCGTGAACTACGGCGGCATTGGCGCCGTGATCGGTCACGAAATCGGCCACGGCTTCGACGATCAGGGCCGCAAATCAGATGGCTCGGGCAACCTGCGCGATTGGTGGACGTCCGACGACGCGAAGTCATTCGACTCGCGCACCACGAAGCTTGGCGCGCAGTTCGATGCGATTAATCCCATCGACGACATGCATATCAACGGCAAGCTCACGATGGGCGAGAACATCGGCGACTTGAGCGGCCTCGCGCAGGCGTATCGCGCGTATCGCATCTCGCTCAAGGGTAAGGAGCCGCCGGTCATCGACGGTCTCACCGGCGACCAGCGCTTCTTCATGGGCTTTGCGCAGATCTGGCGCACCATGGAGCGCGACGAAGCACTGCGTCAGCAGCTGCTCACGAACCCGCACTCGCCGGGTCAGTATCGCGCATTCGTTCCGCTCGTGAACAACGATGTCTTCGCCAAGACGTTCAACCTTCAGCCGGGCGACAAGATGTATCGCGCGCCGGCCGATCGGGTGAAGATCTGGTAGCCTTGGGGCCGGCCAGTTTACCAGCAGGCCAGTCGGCCAGTCAAAACGGCGCCCCGCTCGCGGGACGCCGTTTTTTTTTGCTGGCACGCCGGCGGGCCGGCAGACTGATTACCTACCGGATATCCAACTTCCGGCCCGCATTCAGATTGTCCCAGTTCAGAATGGAATTCAGCACCATTCCATACGATCCGAGCGTTTCTCCTCTCCAAATCGGGTTGTTCGCAAAGAGCACCACGTGCCCCTTGGCCAATGGTGAGTCGACGACAAGCGGCCGCTGCGCAATGTCCGTCCCGCCTTCGAGCAATCCAGACGCGAGCAATCCACGCGCATCACCGAAGCGCAATGCAACACGCGGACGCTGATCGAGCGGAATGATGTTCAGAGGCGTGCGCAGGGCATCGACCGTCGGAATCGCGTACGCCCACGGCTGAACTGTTTCCTGCGGCAGGGCGTTGTGGCTCGTGTCCATCGCCGGACGGCCCTGCACGACGTCGGCATCATCCGGCCCACCACGGCCGGTTGCACGCTCGCCGCCGCCGCCGAAGCGTCCACCGCGACCACCACCACCACGCGTTGCACTGACGTTCAGGCTCTGGCCGTTATCCGAGTACACGGAGAGGTTGTCGCTGATGCCGTACACAATCGGGCTGGTGCCATCAACAACCTGTGTGCGTAGCAGGCTGCCAACCACGCGGCTCTTTGGCGTTGTCAGCGAGACGCCGTTCGTGAGTCCGAAGCCAATGGCGAATTCCGACGTGTTGTCCGACGTGATCAACACGCCGCCGTTCGAGACGAACGACTTGAGATTCGCGAGACCATTGTAGCCGAGTCCCGGTCGCATGTCGTCGGTCTGTGCCCAGGTGCCGATGTTCGGCGTCTCGGGCGAGTTCTTCCACGGCATCGCGTTGCGCCACATCGGCATGCCTTCGATGATGGCCTGACCACCGCCACCACCGGGGCCGAAGATGATGACGTCGTACTTGGTGTTCAGCGTCGCATTCTTGGCGACGTCCTGCACCGAGATGTAGTCGTACGGAATCTCCATCTGGTCGAACGCATAGCGCCACCAACCTTCCGTCTGCGTGCTCTGCCACGTGTGCATGATCGCCACGCGCGCCGCGCGGAGCGGATGCATCTTCACCGATGGCGCCGCGACAACGGCCTGCGCAGACAGTCCGAGATCCTTTGCGGCCTTGTCGAGATCGCCCTGCGAGATCTTGCTGATCACGAACGAACCGCGGGGATATTTCGTGCCGTCAACCGAGAACGTGTCTTCAGCGGCCTGCATGTCCGCCGCCTTGAGGCGATAGCGCAACGTGGCGAGCGCATTGTCGGCGTTCGCCTTGATCACGAACACGCTGCCAGTGCCGGTTACGCCGCCCGGTGCCTTCACGTCGCCCGTCACGAGTTCCATCGGCACGTCGAGCACTTTGCCATCGGTCACGCGAACGGCCTGAACGTTGAAGCCTTCCGGGAATGACCAGCCCGTGTCGTCGTATGGCGTCTTCTGCGGATCATTCGGTGCCCAGTACTGCTTGTCGAGCAATGCGTCGGCTGCGCGCGAGTACGGCTGGTCCATGCGTACGATGTAGCTGCCCGCGGGGAAATTGCGCGTCTCCGCAGCCGGTGGTGCTGCCGGTGCCGCTGTCGCAGAGTCTGTGGGACGACTACCACCGCGACCTGCGGTGCGCGTGCCGGGCACGGTCACGCTGAACGCCGCCGTCGCGCGCGAGATTTCGACGTGCTGCTTCTGAAGCACGCGCAGCAACTCTGCCTGTGCGCCGAGCCGAGTGTCGGTGGCGGGGAAGATGTATGCTGCGGGGCCTTCGGTCTTCGCCTTCTGCACCGAGCGCTTGCTCTTCTCCCAGAAGTTCTGGAGGAACAGTCGCTTGTTCGTCGCGAAATAGTTGAGCGAGACGAGCAAGCCCGTCTGCTCGTAGTTGTTGTTGTTGCGGAGTGACCACATCACGCGCGGCAGGGCGGGGTTCTGCTTGAACCACGTGCGCTGCGTGTCGTTTGGTCCGAGGGAACGCTCGACGGTCTCGGCGGTTCCGCCATTGCCGAACGTCTCGTACAAGCGGCTGATGCCATTGTGCATCGCGGCCATGAACATGAGATAGCCCGGCGACCACGTATCGAAGTTGCCGTGCGCAAACACGCCCGGCATGCCGAAGCGCGTCATTTCCTGCACGTTGTTCCAGCCGATCATCTGCCACTCGTTGGTGAGCAGCGGATCGATCCACGCGTTGAAGGGTCCGTCGCCGATGGTGTTGTCGTAGAGATAGGCGACCGACTCGTGCAGATCGTGCAGCACCTGCGCCTGCTGGCCGATGTAGGTGTTGAGCACGTTCTGCGACAACTTGAGCGTCATGCCCATCGCATCGCGGTTGTTGTCGTGCGCGACGTAGTGGCCCCAGTAGAGCAGGTTTGGCACAGTCTCGCCCGGATGCGCCATGTGCCAACGAAACAAGTCGACCATGCGATCGCGGCCGTCGACTTCGACGATCGGCGTGATCAACGTGATCATGTTGTCCCGGATGTGCTTCACGTACGGGCTCTCATCCACGGCAATGCGATAAGCGAGTTCCATCAGTGCCGTCGGCGCACCGGACTCCGTGGAGTGAATCGTTCCCGTGATGTAATACACCGGCGCCACTTCACCGATGAGGCGCGCCGCTTCCGCGTCATTCATCCCGATCGTTCGCGGATCGGCGAGCTTGGCCAGCTTTGCCTTGTTCTCGTCGAGCTTGGCGATCAACTCCTCCGACGCCACCGCCACGGCGATCATCTCGCGCCCTTCTTCCGTGCGGCCAATGGAGAACACCTTCACGCGCGGCGAGCTCTTCTCCAGAAGGCGCATGTACGCATACACCTCCTTCGAGTACGGGAAGTAGTTCTTCGCGCCGGCAATGTCGCCGAGTACCGCCTTTGGCGTTGGCACCGTCTTCGATGCCGGCATGTAATCCACGAGCGGCGAGAGAAAGAACTTCTCGGTGGTGTATTCGAGAATCTTCTTCGTGTACTCCTCGTCGATGGGCTGGTTGGGATCGCGGCCAGGCTTATTGGCCGCGGGATCGATTGCCTGCGCGGCTGCGCTGGCGCTGAGCAACAGTGAGAGAATTCCGACGCGCGAGAAAAGACGGGACATTCGGCTATGGGAAGGGAGGGGCGTGCCATTCCGAGGGAGCGAAGCGACTCGAGGAATCTGCACCTCCAACAGCGTGAGGTGCAGATTCCTCGGCTTCGCTCGGAATGACACTATGACCAACTCAAATCATGCTTCGACAGCGGCAGCGAACGAATTCGCTTGCCAGTTGCGGCGAAAATCGCGTTGCACAACGCCGGCGGCGCTGGCGGCAATGCCGGCTCACCAAGCCCGGTCGGAGAAACGGTGCTCTTCAGGAAATGCACTTCAACCGGCACCGCCTGCGCCATGCGCAGCAACTGGAAGTCGTTGAAGTTGCTCTGCATCGCGCGGCCATTCTCAATGATGATTTCCTGGCCAATCGCCTGCGCGATACCATCGAGCACCGAGCCCTGCACCTGATTCTCGGCGTTCATCGGATTGATGATCTCACTGCCGATGTCACCGGCGACCCAGACTTTCTCGATCGTGAGTTTGCCGGCTTTGGACACCGTGGCTTGAACGACCTCGGCGAAGTAGCCGCGATGGCTGAAATGAAACGCGACGCCCATGCCCGTTCCCTTTGGCAGTTTCGTCTTTCCCCAGCCACTCTTGTCGCGCACCATCTCGAGCACACCACGCGCACGCGCGGCGTCGTAACCCGCCTGCTGCGGGGCGCCGGCGACCGGCGGTGCTTCGGGATTCGGTGACGACAGGAGATCCAACCGGAACTGCAGCGGATCCTTGCCGGCGGCATTCGCGAGCTCGTCCATGAACGACTGCACGGCGAACGCAATGCCATTGCTTCCCGGCGCGCGAAGGAAACCGGTCGGTACGCCGAGTGGCATCACCGAGACGTCGAGCGTGAAATTGGGAATGAAGCGCGCCGGAAACTCGGCGGCACCGATATTCGCCGACGCGACATAGTTGGCACCTTCACCAAAGGTCACGAAGTGATCGCGCCACGCGGTCACCTTACCCGACGCATCGACTGCTCCCGAGAAATTGTGGAAGCCCGCTGGACGATAGAAGTCGTGCTGCATGTCGTCTTCGCGTGTCCACAACAACTTTACCGGAACCTTGATCTCTTTCGCGATGGCCGCCGCTTCAACCATGTAGTCGTTGTTGATGCGTCGCCCGAAGCCACCACCGCTGCGCGTGATGTGCACGGTGATGTCGCTGGCCTTGATGCCCAGCGTACTCGCAACGAGCTGGCGACCGCTGTCCGGGAACTGCGTGGGCGACCAGATCTCGAGCGTGTTGTCCGCCTTGAAGTGCGCCGTGGTGTTCTGCGGCTCGAGCG
>JBBQHJ010000203.1:0-8820 GCA_038323865.1 Gemmatimonadales bacterium | reverse complement strand
CTACGAGATGTCCATAGCAACTTCGTGCTAGTCGGCCAAGCGAGCGGCGCGCAGTGTTCGATATGAAAGCTATTTACCGCAATTCACGGCACGGGTGGGTTGCCCTCGCCATCTCGCTCTCGGCCTGCGGCATCGTTGCATCGCAACCGGCGGCAGTACAGCTGCAACCAACGGCGACGCGAGAACTGCTTGCCGCAGACTCCACACTCGGCGCCAATGCCAGTGCTACCAAACTGTCCGACGCCCTGATCAACGCATTCGCGGACGACGTACGATTCATCGGCGCGGGGCGACTCGGTGTTGGGACCGCGGCGGCGCGGACGCTGTTGAACACAAACCCGGACAACGCACGCTCGCGCATGACGTGGCAGCCGATTGGCGGACTGGCATCGCACGACGGCAGCAACGGCTACACGGTGGGCTACGCGGACTGGACCAACGCTGCAGGCCAACCGGGGCACGCCAAGTACGTCGCATATTGGAAGCGCACGCCGGTAGGTTGGCGCATGCTCGCCTATCGACGCGCTGCTGGAAGTGCGCGGTCCGGCACTCCGGACGCGCTTCACCTTCTTCCCTCCGGCATCGCCAGCGGCGATTCGATGACGTCGGCGCGCGAACTCCACGACGCCGAGTTGGCCTTTTCGCATCTGGCCGGTGCCGTACCGCTCGGCGAGGCATTTCGACAGACCGCCTCTCACGACGCGGTGCACACTGGATCTCCAACCGACGCCTGGTTCCGCGTTGGTCCCGACTCCATCGGCGCAGGCTTTGTTGGCTCGAGCCCGCCCGTCGGAACGATTGCCTGGGCGCCCGATGAAGTGCACGTTGCGCAGAGTGGCGATCTCGGAATCACGGTGGGTGTCATCACCGTTGCCGCTAGCGAGCAGCAGCCGGCGGGGCGCTTCCCGTTCTTTACGATCTGGAAGCGCGATGCCAGGACTGGTGCATGGCGATTTGCTGCCGAGTAGGGGACAAAAGATCATTTCCTGCGGAGGTGTGTTGTGATGATTCTCGTTCTTGCTGCCGCACTCAACCTGCTGGCGAGCACCACTCGAAACGCGTGCGGCTTGCCGCGGCCGGAGCCGCGCACCGGACATCAGCTGGCGTACGACAGCGCGCGACAGCGCATCCTGATGTTCGGCGGACAGAGTGGGGATGCCGCCATCGGATATCCCTCGACGTTGTGGGCGTGGGACGGCGCGCGATGGACGTGCTTGTCCGCGGACGGTCCGCCGGGTCGCGTTGATGCGACCCTCGTGAATGATCCTGACCGCGGGGTAATCGTGCTTTACGGTGGGAGGCGCAGGTCAGGCGAGCAGACAACAGTGCTGCACGATACATGGGAGTGGAACGGCAGGCAGTGGGATTTGCGCGACACCATCGGCCCGGGCCGGCGCGAACACATGGTTGCTGCGTTTGATACACGAACGCACTCCGTGGTTCTGCACGGGGGTGGCGCGGGCGACACAGCACTCGATGACACGTGGCGCTGGAGCGGAACGCGTTGGACACAGATGGAGACTCGCGTCACGCGACCAGTCATCGCCAACTCGCTCGTCGCGCGGCCTTCCGGCGCGCTCCTGATCGCGGCGGAAGCGCCGGATTCGCTCGGTGCGTTTCGAGCAGCGCTGTACGAAGTGCGCCACGAGCAGTGGGCGGTCGTCGACTCGACAGGTCCGCGGTTCAGCCCGCAGGCATCGTCCACGCTGGCTGGTGGAGGAAATGTGCTGATGTTCGCCGGCTGGGAAGCGGATGGCCGCGCCAACACGATCACCTGGACTGAGCGTGAGGGTTGGCACGTTCACAACGATCCGCGTGTCCGTCGTCGAGGCGCGCCCGTTGCGTATGACGCGCGCCGCAACCGCGTCGTGATATACGGTGGCGATGACGCCAGGAGCGTGCTGGCGGACACTTGGGAATGGGACGGGCGGGCCTGGACGCCAGTAACGCAACAACCACTCGTGAAACCGTGAGACCGGCGAGCGACGCATTTCGCGTCGTTGTCGTGGACGATGAGCCACTCGCACTGGATGGCTTGTCCACGTTGCTGCGCCGCGATCCGACGCTGCACGTCGTGGCGGAATGTCTCGGGGGCGCGGAGGCCATCGACGCGGTGGAGTCGCACCATCCGCACATTCTCTTTCTCGATGTACAGATGCCCGAGATCGGGGGATTCGATGTCCTGCGCACGATCGGCACCGATCGCGTTCCCGCGGTGGTGTTCGTGACCGCGTACGATCGGTTTGCGCTCCAGGCGTTCGAGACAAGCGCGGTCGACTACGTGCTCAAGCCGTATGAGGACATCCGCATCACGAAGGCAGTCTTGCAGGCGAAGCGACGGGTTGCGGGCTATCACTCGCAGGCGATGCTTGAGGCGCTCGACCGTCTTGTCATGCACGGGCAGCCGACGACGACGCCTCGTCAGCCTGCGCGCCTCACGATCCGCGAGGCAGGTCGCGTGATCTACGTCGAAACAACAGAGATTGAGTGGGTAGAAGGCGCCGGCTACTATGCGCGGATTCATTCCGTGGCTGATGGCGCATCGCGTCTCATGCGAAACACGCTGACCAATCTCGAGACGATGCTGGATCCGCGAACCTTCATGCGTGTGCACCGGTCCGTGATCCTCAATCTCCTGCAGGTTCGCGAGGTTCGGATCACCCCGAACGGCGAAGGGGTCGCGGTGTTGAAAGGTGGTACCCGCGTACGGGTTGCGCGCAACCGCCGAGCGGAGCTTGAAGCACGCGTGGCACAGCTGCCGTGACAATTCATCGCGGACTCAGGCGATGGCTCCACCTGCAATTCGCATCCGCGGTCGTGGCCGTCGCGCTCGCGAACGCACGCGCGCTGCAGATGCACATTGCGCTCGCCAGCAAGGGTTCGCGGAGCGTCTTCGCGGCGCATGCCCTGCCCCAGATGACGTATTGGCTCTGCTGGGCCCTGTGGTGGCCGGTGATTGTTCTCGTTGCACAACGTGCCGCATTCGCTGGCGCAACTCCGGGCGCCATCGCGCGTCGCGCCGTGCCATGGCTCCTGCTTGTCGTCTTCTGCTTTCCGCTGATGTATGCACCGCTCTCGATGCTCGAACGGGGCGAGACCGCGTCGATACCACTCGTGTACTGGGGAACGCTCGTCAGCAATTCATTTGAAACAATTCTCGTCTTCGTGGTCGTATTCGGGATCACGTATGCGCTGGACACGCACCAACGCGCACTCTCGCTGGAAGTCGGCGCTGCGCGTCTGAACGAGCAAGTCACCCAGGCTCGGCTCGATGCCTTGCGCGCGCAGCTCAATCCACATTTCCTCTTCAACGCCATGAACACGGTGGCCATGCTCGTACGCCGCCGCGAAGAAACCGTGGCCATCCGCACGATTGCCAACCTGTCGGAGTTGCTCCGCTACGCGTTGAATGACCGCACGCAGACCGTGCCGCTGCGTGAGGAACTCGTCATTGCGCAACAGTATCTCGATATCGAGCGCATTCGCTTCGGAGAAAAGCTCAAGGTCTGGGTGAACGTATCGGACGAGCTTCTCGACATCACCGTTCCCACGCTCCTGCTACTTCCGCTGGTCGAGAATGCGGTACGGCATGGGGTAGGTCAGCGCGCGGCAGGTGGCTCGATCAGGATTGATGCGCACGTCGCCGATGGCATGCTGTGCATCGACGTTCAGGACGATGGCCCGGGCCCGAACGCGGTGCGCGCAACGCAGGGCCACGGCGTGGGACTGCGAAATACGCGGGCGCGGCTGGAGGAGCAGTACGGCTCCGCTGCGACACTGGAATTGCGAACGGAGTTCGATGGGACAATCGTCCGGCTGGCACTCCCGCTCGCCACGTCCCCCTCGCGCGGCCTGCGATCGCGCGTCACAGCGTCCGCAGGTTACTAGCTACGGGCAAAAGCGCCCGGCGTCATCCCGGTAAGCCGGCGGAAGTGTCGATTGAAATGCGGCTGATCTGCGAAGCCAGCCTCGAATGCAACGCGCGACGGCCGCATGCCTGCTCGAATGAGTTGACGTGCATAGTCGATCCGGCGATCGATCACGTAGGCGTGCGGCGGCATCCCCACGGCGCGTCGGAACTCGCGAATGAGGTGAAAGATGCTGCAGCCTGCAACACGCGCAATCGACTCCAGATGCATGCGTTCCTGGAAGTGCCCATTGATGTACTCGCGCACTGCCGCGACCCGTTCATCAATTGCTCGTGGCGTCGCGCGTCGGTGCGGGAGGCGGTCCTCAACTCCGGTCACTTCCGCGACGGCTCGAGACACGCGCTCCAACGTCGCCGGCATCACGCCCGGATGCGCGAGCGCGTCATTGACGCGTTGGATCGCGGACAGCAGCGCGCCGTCAGGCGCCAGTACGCGGGAGTGGGCGATTGTGCACGCGGGCAGCGAGAGCAACGTCACAGCTGTGCCGGAGCCAGTGCCGGCGCGCACGCTCAGCGCGGAATGCGCCGCGACCAGCAGCATGTCGTTGCACCGGAGCAGCATATGGTCTCGCACAACGGTCGCCGAGGCAGGTCCGCCGTCTGCAAAGACGAGCGTCGCATGCCGCACGACCTGCAGCGGGAAGGCGATATTCGCGCTCAGCCGACGCAGTTCTACATCCGGCGAGCCGATAAGGCGCAGATAGTCGACGGTGGATGCGAGTGGTGATGAGCAGGTTGCGGATTGCGCCGACATGGAAATCGTTGGACTGAAGTGTTACTGCACCGACAACGCACGGGCGGGCGGGACCGCCCCGCGCACGAACATCTCGGCGTGCACGTGGCGTCACCGTGATAATTCGCGTCGACTGCCGCGCCGTCCACGGCGATGCAGTGGATGGCTGCTGCATGCAGCAGGCGGTGGTCCGGGTGAAGTTTGCCCGAGCTCACGACGTCGATGTTATGGGCTGGCTGTTAAGATTTTGTTAAGAGGCGAATGCCGCTAAACCGTGGGCACCATGGACAGTGTCATACCAGATGACCTCACACCCGAGCAGAATGCGCGTCGCCCTCCTGCTTTCCCTCGTGTTGTTCGCCGTACCGCTCTCCGCACAGCACGGCGAACAGCCGACCAGAACCTACCCGCCTCTCACGCCTGCACTGATCCGCGCCGACCTTGTCGTGGTGCGCGAGCAGTTCATCATGCGCGATGCAGCCTTCACTGCGGTCACGCGCGCGGCGGCACTGGAACGGCTGACGCGCCTCGAACGCGCGGCCGACACAGTTCAGCGTGCGTTTCGCGAGCTGCAGGGAGGCATCACCGCATGGCGCGATCGTGCGGCACCATATCTTTTCGAGAGCCCGGCACTCCTGGCAGCTCTTGGACTGTCCGCAGGCCCGGGCGCGGCGACGTACACATTCATACTCGCTGGCTACGCGCCAACGAGTCGATGGCTCTCCCCATCGCCAACACAGCTGGACGGGCGCGAATGGTCACGCTGTTGAACGAAACGGATGCGCCATGGTCCGTGCGTGAATGGCCGACGCGCTTCCGTTGGCGCGAGGCCCCGGAATTAGACGGCGTCGTCGTGGACCTGCGGCAAAATGTCGATGGCGCTGGTCAGCCCATTCGAGCATTTCTCGATAGTGTCACGCGAGTCCTGACTGCCCGGAAACCGTGCAATATCGTGCTCGATCTCCGCTTCAACGGCGGAGGAAATCTCAACAACACGCGTGATTTCGTGCAGTCTCTCCCCGCACTCGCGAGCGGAAAGATTTTCGTTCTCACTAGTCCCTACACGTTTTCTGCGGCCATCTCGACGGCCGGATACGCAAAGCAGGCCGCGCCGGAACGTGTTCGCCTCGTGGGCGAGGGCGTTGGTGATCGGCTGATCGTCTTCGCGGAAGGAAGGCCTGTGGATCTTCCGAACAGCGGAATCGGAATCGGTGTGACGCGTGAGCGGCATCCCTACGCTACGGGTTGCCGACCATTCACGGATTGCCACGCCGCGGTCGTCCAATTCCCGATCGCGGTTCCCGCCAGACCTCGTGGCACCGTGGACGATGTCATCGTACCGGGCAGGAAAGGATCCTGCCATCGAGGCGATCATCGCGTCGTTGCATTGAGGCCAGCGGGCCGATGTGATGCTGAACACTGTCTTGCCGTATGTGTCAACCGAGCGCGCTCAAACAGAGCAGAATTGTGCTGATCGCACACAAACACTTCCCTTGAGAATCATATGCTACGACGGTGGCGGACACGGATGCTGACCAGGGTTCCCATGGTGGCGATTGCTATTGCTGCTGCCTTCGCCGCCAGTGCGTGCGGAAGTGCGCGGGCGATCGATGTCGGCTCGCCGCGGGACGGCGCGCTCGTCCAGGAGCTGGGGGCGATTGAGCGACAGGCCTGGGACGCATGGAAGAACGGGGAGGGCAACTTCTATAGAACAAGACTCCTGCCGGACGCCGTGTACCTGAGCGGCGTTGGCAGGGAGAGTCGCGAGGCCATGGCAAAGCAGACGGAGCAAGGCAGGTGTTCCATCCTGGGCTTCTCCCTCGACAGCCTTGCCGCCCATCGCCAGACGGCCGATGTGGCGCTGCTCACCATGCATGCGGCCGCCGAAGTAAAATGCGGCACTCGCACGATTCGCTCGTCCACGTGGGGGAGTACGCTGTTCGTCAAACGGGAGGGAGAGTGGTACATCACCTTCCATCAAGAGACCGACACGCCGCCGGCCAAGCCATGATGACTACGGCGCACGACGGTCAAGGGATGCGCCACCAGCCGGCCGCGCAGCATTGACATGCCGCGCATGAACTCATGGGTGCGGAGCGGAGGCGACTCAGTGATCCGTGATTTTGGGATTGAGCGCTAACGCACGACGAGAGCTAGCGGCCGCTTCGCGCGTCCGCCCAACCTTCTCGAGCACTGCACCGAGCCCCTGATAGGACGCCCACGAGCGGGGATACAGGGTGATGGTGAGTCGATAGAGCGACTCGGCGATCTCAAACCTGCCTTGGCGGAAATGCTGGCGCGACGCGCGCAGCAACTGTAGCTCGGGAATCTTCAGCGGGCGCTCACGCGCGAGCACGGCGCGAAAGCGAACGACAGCCGCCTTCACTCCAATGGAATCAACCACGCGCAGAAACGCTGTGTTGTCGCGTTCCGCAGCATCGTAGGCCCGCCGCGGCTGGTTGAGCCACGACAGCAGCTTCGCCGCCGGCAGCCAGGTGCCGCGTACCATGACCCCAAGCGGCTGGCGCAGCGTTTCGAGATGCTCCAACGGATTGACCTCCACCAGTAACAGGTCCGCGCGATAGCCAACTGCTACTTGCCCAAACGCTTCGGCCCCTGGAACCGTGCCAGCAACGAACTGTCCGCAATTGCGTGTCGCGGTCGCGAGCGCATCGAACGTGGTAAGCCCGGCACGAGCCAGCAGTTCGATTTCATCATGCAGCGCAAAACCAGGTTCGGATCCAACAATATCGGGCGTGTCGGTTCCTGCGAGCAGGGGTACGCCGGCGCGATACAATGCCGGCACCAGTTGTCTGACGAAGCCGGCTTGCGCGTCGTAGGTCCCGCTCAGACGCGTGAACCCCTTCGACCGCCACTTCTCACGAAGCGCCGGCCGCATCAAGTGTGCGTCAGCGCTCGCCAGCCATCCTTCAACAACAGGGTCGCCCTTTCCCCACTGCTCGGCGATGCGCTGAATGCCCATCAGATTGGGCGTCACCCACGCGCGGGTCGCAGTCGTGAGGCGTACGAGCTCGGGGATCTTCGTCGAGTCGGGATGGTCGTCGTCATCGAACACCGTCAGGTATTCTTCGCCGTGCGCGAGCATGCGCTCGCCGCTCGTGAGACTCCTTGCCAGTCCTACAGATCGCACCACGTGACCTATCACCGTGATACCGACGCGTGCCGCCTCACTCATGACAGCGTCGAAGATGTCTGGCTGAACGCGACTGTAGATCTTGATATAGTCGTATCCATTGAATCGCGCTTGGGCGACTACCCTCCGCGCCTCGGCCGCTGAGGCGGGCACAACGCCAACACCGCCGGCGTCCCCCGGACCGTCAAGCAACAATGCACTCAAGGGATAGGGGGCGATCGCCTGACCAGCGGCGATTTTCGCGCGCAGCGTATGTCGATACCAAGCCGACGACCCTCCCATGTGCAGCGTCGTCGTCACGCCGTTCGCAAGGAAGAGCGGCACGTCGGCCGGATCGTCGTCATGCGTGTGCATGTCGGCGAGCCCTGGTACTAGAAACCGGCCGCGCCCGTCAATACGACGTGTACCGCGGGCGAGTTGCATGCTATCAACCCGGCCGATCGTGTGAATCATCCCACGACGAACCAGCACGGTCTGGTGAACGAGAATCTCTTGCTTCCCCATCGGCAGGACGGACACATCGACGAATGCGATGTCTCGCTGTGCCAATGCCGTCTTCGGCGAGACCATGAACGCACCGACAGCCAGCATGGCCGCGAATTGTACACCCAAACTCACTCGTAGTCCTGCGCGTGGCGTTCGACGTGACGCAGAGCGCCGGCACAGCGATGAGTTCGGAGCTGCAATGCCGTGGCGAGCCGTGCATCGCCAGCGCGCAGGTAGTTCGTCAAACGGGAGGGGCAGTGGCACATCACCTTCCATCAAGAGACAGGCACGCTTCTGCGCCAAGCCCCGGCTTGGCACCGAACCCTGCAAAATTACGGCGCACGCCGGTCGAGGGATGCGAGACCGTCTGCTGCGCGTTTGTTGCCTGGGTCCAGCCGCAGCGCGCGCTCGAACTCCGCACGCGCCTGCGCAACGTTGCCAGCCGTGCCCCACGCCCGGCCGAGCGCGAACGCCGACGACGACGCCTGTGGATGGTCCGTTGCATTGAGCGTGAGCACC
>JBBQHJ010000202.1:0-8843 GCA_038323865.1 Gemmatimonadales bacterium | reverse complement strand
TAGAGCACCGCCATGCGTATCGCCACGCCGTTGGTCACTTGATTGAGGATTACGCTGTTTGGCCCATCAGCGACATCGGAATCGATTTCCACGCCGCGATTCATGGGACCGGGATGGAGAATGAGCACGTCTCGTGGTGCGCGCGAGAGACGTTCGCGTGAGACACCGAAGACGCGATTGTATTCGCGCAACGAGGGGATGTAGCCCCTCTGCATGCGTTCGAGTTGCAGACGCAGGATATTGAGCGCATCGGCCCACTGGATGGCGTCTTCAATGCGATTGAACACCGTCACCCCGAAGTCGTCGATCGCATTTGGCAGCAGCGAGCGCGGGCCACAGACGGCGACTTCGGCGCCCATCTTCTTGAGGCCCCAGATATTCG
This sequence comes from Gemmatimonadales bacterium, assembly GCA_038323865.1. Lineage (GTDB taxonomy): Bacteria > Gemmatimonadota > Gemmatimonadetes > Gemmatimonadales > Gemmatimonadaceae > AG11. The sequence continues at coordinate 8,461 of JBBQHJ010000202.1, read as the reverse complement.
AGCGAGCCACGCGTGAGTGCAGCACGTCGCCGCAAATGCAGACCTTGAGGCCTTCGAGCGTCTTGAAGTGATCGCGCAGCGTGAGCATGTCGAGTAGACCTTGCGTCGGATGCTCGTGCGTGCCATCGCCCGCGTTGATCACGTTGGATTCGATGCGTTCGGCGAGAAACTGCGCGGCACCCGATGCGCCATGTCGAATCACCACCATGTCGATGCGCATGGCTTCGAGATTTCGCGCGGTATCGACGAGCGTCTCGCCCTTGCTGACGCTGGAGCCTGATGCGGCGACGTTGACGGTGTCTGCCGAGAGACGCTTCTGGGCGAATTCGAAGGAGACGCGTGTTCGCGTGGATGCTTCGAAGAACAGATTGACGATGGTCTTGCCGCGGAGCGTTGGCACCTTCTTGATGGTGCGCTCGCTGATCTCCTTGAACGGCTCCGCGGTGTCGAGAATGAGTCGAATCTGGTCGCCGGAGAGGGGCTCGAGTCCGAGCAAATCCTTTCCCAGCGCTCCGGCGGTCATTCGCGCTCCGAGATGATTACGGCGTCTCGTCCATCGAGATCATCCACCATGACGTCGACGCGTTGCGATTCACCGACGTCGATGGCCTTACCAACGACGTCAGGTTGAATCGGCAGCTCTCGTCCGCCGCGGTCGATCAGCACAGCGAGTGCGATGCGTCGGGGGCGGCCGAAGTCCGCGAGCTCATCGAGCGCTGCGCGGATTGTGCGACCGGTGTACAGCACGTCGTCGACGATCACGACGCTCTTGCCCTCGAGATCCCAGGGCAGATGTGTCGGTCCGACAACTGGTCGTGGGCCGACGGTCTGGAGATCGTCGCGGTAGAGCGTGATGTCGAGTGCCCCGTTGGGCACGTCGGCGTTCTCACGCTCAGTGATGGAGGACACGAGACGCGCCGCGAGCTGGACGCCGCGGCGCTGAATACCGACGATAATCAGGTCGTCGGTCCCGTTGTTGAGTTCGACGATTTCGTCGGCCATGCGTCGGAGCGTGCGGTCCATTGCGCGCGCGTCGAGGACGGTGGACTGGCGGCTCGGCATGGCGTCCAATATGCGCGAGTGCAGTGTCGAATTGAAGGCACACATGCAAACAGCCGACAGTGATGGCTGTCGGCTGTTCGGAACGGATCGGGTGAGATTCGAACTCACGGTACGCTTTCACGTACACACACTTTCCAGGCGTGCGCCTTAAACCACTCGGCCACCGATCCTGAGGTTTCAAAAAAGCAGGTCCTACGCTGCGCTCAGGACGACGCGCCAAGTAGCGGACAGGGTGAGATTCGAACTCACGGTACCCTTGCGGGTACGCCGGTTTTCGAGACCGGTGCTTTCAACCACTCAGCCACCTATCCGGAGACAACCAACAAATTTACCCGGCTACGTCGGGAGAGTCAACGAAAATACGCTCGCGTTTGCGTGCAAAGAACGAGCGGAGCAATGCGCCGGCCTCCACCTCGCAGACCCCGCCCTGCACCTGCGGCCGATGGTTCAGCCGTGGATGACGCAGGAGGTCGCTCACGGACCCTGCCATGCCGGCTTTATCGTCCCACGCGCCGAAGACTACGCGCTCGACGCGTGACAGAACGATGGCTCCGGCGCACATGGCACACGGCTCCAGCGTCACATAGAGCGTACACCCCTCGAGACGCCATTGCTTGAGCAGCTGGCTCGCGTGGCGGATGGCCAGCGTTTCCGCGTGCGCTGTGGGATCTTGATCTCTGACGGTGCGATTGCTCGCGCGGCAAAGCTCTACACCGTCGCGCACGATGATCGCGGCGACGGGAACCTCGTCAGACTCCGCGGCCAATCGTGCCTCGGATAGGGCAGCGGCCATCCAGCGTGTATCCGCCACTACTTGCATGGGCGCGCGCGTATGGCGCGTCCAAAAGAATGCCCAGAAGAAACTGGAATGCGCGGCAAATGCAGATCAACGAAACATGAACACACTGTCTCGCTTGTTCTGTTGATCCGCCCTTTCCACCGTTCCCGGTTGTTTCTGGCCATTCAGTTCCCGCTCTTTTCAAACACCAACGAAGAGCCTTCTCCATTACGGACGACGATCTGATCGCCCTCGAGAAAACGTCCCTCGAGAATCTCGAGCGCCAATGGATTCTGGATCATGCGCTGAATCGCACGCTTCAGTGGACGCGCACCAAATGCTGCATCGTACCCTTCCTCGGCAATCCGCTTGCGCGCTTCCGGCGTGATCTCGAGCGAGAGCTTGCGATCAGCGAGCAGCTTGCTGAATCGCGCGAGCTGCAAGTCCACGATGTGTTCGATCTGCTCGGTGCCGAGTGGTTTGAAGATGATGATGTCGTCGACGCGATTGAGGAACTCCGGCTTGAAATGTGAGCGGAGCGAGATGGTGACCTGTTTTTCCACCGCTGCCCAATCGCCGCCCGCGTTGTCGAGGATGTAATGACTTCCAATGTTCGACGTCATGATGATGACGGTATTCCGGAAGTCGACAGTTCGTCCCTGTGAGTCAGTCAGGCGGCCATCATCGAGAATCTGGAGCAGGATGTTGAACACATCCGGATGTGCCTTCTCTATCTCGTCGAAAAGAATCACCGCATACGGGCGACGGCGAATCGCCTCTGTGAGCTGCCCACCCTCTTCGTAGCCCACGTAACCCGGTGGCGCGCCGATGAGACGCGCGACCGCGTGCTTCTCCATGTACTCGGACATGTCGATGCGGACCATCGCGGATTCATCGTCAAACAAGAATTCGGCGAGTGCACGCGCTGTCTCCGTCTTTCCAACGCCCGTTGGGCCGAGGAAAATGAAAGAGCCGATCGGGCGATTCGGATCCTGGAGTCCCGCGCGTGAGCGACGCACCGCGTTGGCCACCGCCTCGACGGCTTCGTCTTGCCCAACGACACGACGCGCCAGCTCCTTGTCGAGCTTCGTCAGCCGCTCGCGTTCACCTTCGAGCATTCTCGAGACGGGAATGCCAGTCCATTTGCCGACGACCTCGGCAATGTCGTCAGCGGTGACTTCTTCCTTCAGGAAGCGCGCGCGGCCATCGGCGCTGGCCAGCTTGGCCTCCGCCTCCTTCATGTTCCGCTCGAGCTCCGGAATACGGCCGTAGCTCAGCTCAGCGGCCTTGGCCAGATCGCCAGCACGAGATGCCTGATCCGCGTGAATACGCGTCTGCTCAATCTCCTGCTTGATCTTGCCGACGGCGCCGAGCGTGTCTTTCTCCTGTTGCCACTGAGCCTTCATCGCCGAGGAGCGTTCCTTCAACTCCGCGAGTTCGCGCTCAATGATCTGACGGCGCTCCTTCGATGCTGCGTCCTTTTCCTTTTCTAACGCCGTTCGTTCGATCTCGAGCTGCATGACGCGACGCTCAACTTCATCGATCTCGAGCGGCATCGAGTCGATTTCGATGCGCATGCGCGACGATGCTTCGTCGAGGAGATCGATAGCCTTGTCGGGCAGGAAACGATCGCCGATGTAGCGATGCGAGAGTGTCGCTGCGGCAATCACGGCGCCATCGGTGATGCGCACACCATGGTGTGCCTCATAGCGCTCCTTCAGGCCGCGGAGAATCGCGATCGTATTCTCGACCGTCGGCTCCCCAACGTAGACCGGCTGGAAGCGCCGTTCGAGCGCGGCGTCCTTCTCTACATATTTGCGATACTCATCGAGCGTAGTCGCACCGACAACGCGCAGCTCGCCGCGCGCGAGCATGGGCTTGAGCATCTGGCCCGCATCCATCGAGCCCTCTGCCTTGCCCGCGCCGACGATCGTGTGCAGCTCGTCGATGAACACGACGAACTGGTCCGGGTCCTCGGTGAGTTCCTTGAGAACGGCCTTCAAGCGCTCCTCGAACTCACCGCGAAATTTCGCCCCGGCAATGAGAGCGCCGAGGTCGAGGGAAAGCAGGCGCTTTCCCTTCAGGCTTTCCGGCACATCGCCATTGATAATGCGCTGCGCGAGACCTTCGACAATTGCCGTCTTGCCGACGCCGGGCTCTCCGATGAGGACAGGATTGTTCTTGGTACGGCGCGAGAGCACCTGAATTACTCGGCGAATCTCTTCATCGCGACCGATGACGGGATCGAGTTTGCCGCGTTGTGCAGCCTCGGTGAGATCGCGCGTGTAGCGCTTGAGGGCCTGGTATTGGTTCTCGGGATCCTGATCGGTGACACGGTGCGTACCGCGAACAGCCTTGATCGCTTCGAGGAGGGCGTCGTGCTTTGCCTTTGCGTTATCGAGCAGTGTCTTGCTGTCGGTTCCTCGAGCATCGCTCAGCCCAAGCAGTACATGTTCGACGGAGATGAAATCATCGCCGAGGGTTTTGGCCTCCTTCTCTGCCCTGTCGAACACACCGTTGATCTCGCGCGAGAGCGTCGGCTGCGCGTCGGACTGCTTTGCGTAACGCGCGATCTCCGTGCGGACTTGCTCGCGCAGGGCGGCGGCACTTGCGCCGAGTTTCTGGAGCACGGGTACGACGATGGTCTCGTCCTGGTCGAGAAGCGCCTGGAGGAGATGTGTGTCGTAGACCTGCGGATTGCCGTTCAGACGCGCTGCAGAGATGGACTCGTTGAGCGCTTCTGTGGCTTTGGTCGTGAGCTTGTCTGGATTGATCATTGGGGGCGTAAGAGCAGATTCCTCGACTACGCGCTGCGCGCTCGCTCGGAATGACACGTTGCACGGGCAACGAGAGTGCCGCGCACAGACTGCCAACTCGACAGATAATAAAGCACGAAGCGCCCGAACGATTGTCCGGGCGCTTCGTGATTGTCAGGTCTCGTGTGTCTTACTTGGCAACGAACATCTTCTTGGCCTGCCGTTCGCTGTCGATCACGAGTTCGTACATGTAGACGCCGGACGCGGCTTCTCGGCCCGAGTTGAGGACCTTGCCGTCCCAGCGCGCGACATAGCTCCCGCAACCAAGCTTGAGCTTGTTCACGGGCACCTTCGGTCCGTCCAAGTCCGGAACTGCAACGAGCTGTGCAAGCACGTTGTAGATCCTGATGGAGACCGTGTGCTGCGCCCCTCCCTCACAGTCGGTAATACTGAAAGGGATAGAGGTTTCCGGATTGAAGGGGTTCGGATAATTCTGTCCGAGAGACCCCGCGGACTTGCGCTCACGGGACTGCGTTTGCGACTGCTGTCCCGCCGCTTGCTTTGTCGGAACTGCACAAAGGGCGAGCACAAGCGCAAGTGCTGCCCAGCGGTGGTACATGTTTACTCCGGCTGACGAAACAGGATCTTTGGTACTGCTCCTGAACTGGTTAGGAAGGATGCTGCCGTATCGCGAAGTTAGACGTGAAAGCGGCGCATGTCAAGAATCCATCTGGACTTACGATACCCTGTCAGGCCGGAAAGGTGCCGAAAGGCGCCTGCCGAGCCCGCCCCGAATCGTGTAACCCTCACGGTCACAATACTCTAGGAAGGGTATAAGGAACTTCCTTGTGAGCCCCAGCAAATCTCGAAGTTCAGACGGACTGTACTCCCTCGGTTCGACCATTCCCTGCTCCAGCCGAGTTCGAAGGTCCTGCACAACTACAACCGTATAGTATCGGCTGGGTTCGACCGAGATTAGAGTCCCCTCCCGCGCCAGCCAGCGCGCGATACCCGTTACGGTAGCGATGGACGCGCCCAGCTCGGACGCGAGCTCCTCAAGGGACGGAGGCTCGCTGCCAGCGCCCGAAATGCCGGCAAGCATGGAATCGCGAAGCCCCGCCTCGGCGCCGCTCAGCGCTGGTGTGAAGCCCGAGAGTGCAATTACCCCTCTCTCCGATGTCACTTCGCCTTCGGCGGCCAGACATTCGATCGTCGCGCTACTGATCTCGTCGGTTGCGCCAAGCCGGGAGCGAAGCCACTGGGTCGGCGCGCCCGGTTCGAGTGAGTGCGATGAATGGTATGACGCGAGTTCACGTTGCGCGCGCTGCCTCAAGGCATCGCGATGGTCCGCATCGACGAGTCGGTTGCCGACACGCCACGCGTTGCGTTCAGCGGCGAGCGGGTCCAGCTCGGCGCCGGCAATGCCAAGGCGAACACCGAGACTGTCGACCTCGAGCCCATCAACCCCGGCTTCGGCCAGCAGCAGAGCCAATCGTTCCGGCGCCGCTGTGTTTGGCGACGTCCACGGCCGTGCTCGACGAGATGCATGTGGATCCGTGATGATTCCTCCGCCGAGCGTACGGGAGGGCGACGCGGCGCGAAGCACGAACCGGTCGCCTGCTCGCGCGACGACGGGTGCGTCGAGTACCACGCGAGCAGGAATCGCGTGTCCGGAGGAAAGTGAGGCGCCGCGTGTAACGATGCGTGCGCCCACCTCTTGGGTACCGATGTGCAAACGCACCCATTCCCGTGGGCCGATTGCCGAATCGCCTTCGAGCAGCAGAACATCGGCGCGGAACACGTGACTCTCGAGCCAGCCTTTTCCGCGCACGAGCACCATGCCCCGATGCACGTCGGCGAGCTCTACACCGGTGAGTGCAACGGCCGCACGCTCGCCGGCAGAGACATTGGCAACTGCCTTTCCGTGTGCCTGAAGCCCGCGGATGCGCACGCTGCGATTTGAAGGGTGGAGTGATGCGACCTGATCGTGCTGCAATGTGCCAGACCACACGGTGCCGGTAACCACCGTACCTGTGCCCTTCATTGTGAATGCGCGATCGATGGGGAGACGAAAGAGATCGTCCGCTGCGCGCGCGGGCAGTTCGAGCGCCGCAGCTGCAATCGCCTCGCGCAACGCTTCGAGCCCCGCACCGGTTGTCGCGGACACGCGGACGATTGGCGCATCGGAGAAGTTGCTCGTCAGCAGCGTTGCGGAAAGATCGTCCTCGACGAGTGAAAGCCAGTCAGTCTCGACGAGATCGACTTTGGTCAGGGCAACAACGGCGCGCGTGACGCCGAGCAATTCAAGGATTGCAATGTGCTCACGCGTCTGCGGCATGACGCCGGCGTCCGCAGCAACAACGAGGAGCGCGAGATCGACGCCCGTGGCACCTGCCACCATGGTGCGGACAAAGGCTTCGTGCCCAGGCACGTCGACGACACCAATCTTCCCGACGCCAGCAAGCTCCAATGGCGCGAAGCCGAGGTCGATGGTGATGCCGCGCCGCTTTTCTTCGGGGAGACGATCGGTGTCAACGCCGGTGAGCGCGCGAATGAGCGTGGTCTTACCGTGATCGATGTGGCCAGCGGTGCCGAGGATCATCGGGTATGTCCTACCACTGCTGTTCCTCCCACATCGCGAGCGCCTGGAGTGGCCGGCCATCCGTAAGATGCTCCGCGAGAAATTCGCGGAGCAGCCGCTGGTGCGCACGAATGCCGCTTTCGTCGAGTTCGACATGAACATCGCCGGCGATCAATCGTCGCAACGCGCTTCGTGCTTCCGCCGGGAGAAGCCGCCCGGCGGGCGCGAGGCGACCGCATCGCGGGCACAGTGCGCCACCTGCGGCGTGACTGAAGAGCGCGGGTGCCTCATGCGCTAACGGAGCATGGCACTCGCTGCAGACGTCAGTTGCCGGCGCGAATCCCAAATCGGCTACGAGCCGCCAGGCGCTCGCGAGGGTGGCAGTCGCTGTACTGCCAGGGGGCGCGGCGGCGATCGCATCCAGCGCATCGGCAACCGTGTCGAACAGCGGATGATCTTCAGCGTCGCGCGCGAATCGCAGTGCAAGCTCGGCGATGACGGAGGCGCCCGTGAAACGACCGAGATCGCTGCCGAGTGCGGCACGCGAGCGCGTGATGTCAAAGCCGCTCAGGTTATCGAGATCACGTCCGGGCTTGGCGTACAGGTGCGCTGTGCCCTGCGCAAAGAGATCGATGCCGCTACCGAACCGCCGAGACGACCGGCGCGCGCCCTTGGCAAGCACGCTGCGCACGCCACCGTCCCGGGTGACCATCCTGATGATTCTCGACGATTCGAGATAGTCGAACGAATGAAGGACGATGGCGTCCGTCGCCAGCAAGGCCATGCTGTAAGATAACAGCCGTTCGCGGACCGCTGTCCGCCGACCGCAACTACAGCGTGAGGCGAAGACCGGCCAGGATACGGCGACCCGGCGCGCGGTAGCCAGTTTGACTAAGCGATGCCGCGTCAGTGCGGGCGAAGTCGTAGTTGAAGCCTGCGACGTCGGTGTATCGCGTATCGAAGATGTTTTCGGCGCGGACGGTGGCTGCGGCGCGATGTCCGTTGTCGGAGAAGACGGGCACGTCCGCCGCCGCGTCGACGCGTGTGTAGGCCGGCAATGTCACGCGTGCGCTCGAGAAATCCGGAGCGTAATAGACGTCTTCGCGAGTTCCGACGTAGTGCGCGCGGACCTCGAAGAGCGAACTGCGGGGGCGATAGCCGAGTCCCGCGTCGAGCGAGTTCTGCGGCCGGCGAAGCAGCTTGGCACCCGGTGAAAACAGAGCGGTGAGCTGGGTGCTCGTGCCCGGATCAACAACCTTGGCATCCACATAGGTGAATGATGCA
>JBBQHJ010000201.1:0-8844 GCA_038323865.1 Gemmatimonadales bacterium | reverse complement strand
CTTCTGATCCGTAGTCAGATGCTCTATCCAGTTGAGCTACGAGCGCGACTCAATTTTTCAGCGGCTGCAACCGAAAACATGCGTTCGGAGACAGACCACAACTATATCCGTCCAACCCTCCGAAACAAAGCCCTCGGCTCTCGCCGAGGGCAACCAAATGAGCGGTACAAGACTCGAACTTGTGACCTCCACGATGTCAACGTGGCGCTCTAACCAACTGAGCTAACCGCCCTCGGGCATCGGGAACTCACTGCCTTCCTTCCGCCTTTACTTCAGAGCGGGAAACGGGACTCGAACCCGCGACCCCAACCTTGGCAAGGTTGTGCTCTACCAACTGAGCTATTCCCGCGTTGTCTCTTCCAAACCCAGTGGAGGTGAGGGGAATCGAACCCCTGACCTCTTGAATGCCATTCAAGCGCTCTCCCAACTGAGCTACACCCCCGGGTCTGCAGGGCGTGCTTGACTCCGGTAAACGGATGCAAAACACACGTTCCCGCAGGAACCACGATATATAGCCGTGGGTATATTTGCTGTCAACCAAATGGGGCTAGCGGAATTACAGTAGGCCGGTAATTTGCAGCGCCTTGGGGCCGCGAGGTCCCACGTCATCGAGCCTCGACACGCACACGCACCAAATCGCGAGTCGCGGCGACACAAATTCACGTAGCTAAGCGACGCCGCTTCCGATCGTACTTGCTGGTCTTTCGCCGCAGTATGCACGCCGGTTGTCGCAGCTCATAGATGCCTACACTCACGCGTAGGACTTGTACGAGGCACTCATGACCGAAGTCAAAAAGCCAGTGCGTCGCCGCCGCGCGGCGCCCGCCGGCATCGCGCCCAGTGAACCTGAGCGCGACATTCTCGACCAGTACCTCTACGAGGTCTCCACCTATCCGCTCCTCAAGGGAACGGAGGAACTCGACCTCGCGAGGAAGATTCGCGCCGGCGATCAGGACGCCCTCCAGGAGCTCGTCAAGCGCAACCTGCGCTTCGTCATCTCCGTGGCCAAAAAATATCAGAACCGCGGCCTGCCCCTCATCGATCTCATCGGCGAAGGCAACGTCGGCCTGCTCACCGCTGCCCGGAAGTTCGATCCCGACCAAGGCGTGAAGTTCATCTCCTACGCCGTGTGGTGGATCCGCCAGGCCATCCTGTCCGCGCTCGCGCGTCAGGGTCGTACCGTTCGCGTTCCGCTCAACCGAACCGCCGATCTCTCGCGCATCATCAAGGCAAGCGAGATCCTGCGCCAGAAGCTGAATCGCGAGCCGAGCCCGGAAGAGCTGAGCATGCTCACCGGTCTCTCTGTCGACGTCGTACAGTCACTCGCTGCGCTCAACACGAGCGACGTTCGCCTCGACGCACCAATGGATCCGGAGGGCGATCGCTCACTCATCGAGCGCTTCGTCGCTGACGAAATGCCCGATACGGAAGAGGAAGCCATGAACCGCTTCCTCACCGACGAAATCGAGCAGGCACTCTCCACGCTGCCCCCGCGCGATGCGAAGGTGCTGCGTCTCTACTTCGGTCTCGAAGGCGGCCGCGAACACACCCTCGAAGAAATCGGCTCCATGCTCGGCGTCACCCGCGAGCGTGTTCGCCAGCTCCGCGACCGCGCACTCAAGCGTCTCCGCGAGGGCGATGTCGGCCGCGCACTGGGCTCGTTTGCTGCATAACTGAGCTTTCGCTGCAACGTTACGGTAGAATCCGCGTCGAGCAGTCGGCGCGGATTTTTTTCTTTCACATGCAGCCCCTGAACTACGCAGGAGCTGATCGTGACGGATTACACGGAAACGGCCTGATTGTGAATGGCGGAAACCTCAGCACCCAATAAGTCCGTTCCAATCCGCTCTGCGTAGGCCTGTTTTCACGTCGTTCTGTCCCTCCTGCAGTTATCGGTCTTGATCGTTCCGCAAGGACTGGCCGCTTTCCAAGCCGCGTATCACTTTTCTGCTCCCAATGATTCAGCTCAAGGACGTCCACAAAAGCTTCGGTCCGAAGCAAGTGCTCGATGGCTTCACCCTCGATGTGCCCGAGGGCGAAACCACCGTCATCATCGGCTATTCCGGTACCGGAAAATCGGTGGCCATCAAGCACATCGTCGGCCTCCTCGAGCCCGACTCCGGCGAAGTCTGGGTCGATGGCCTCAACGTGCCCGAGCTCCCACGAAAGGATCTCTACGAGCTGCGCTCGCACATCGGCTACGTGTTCCAATTCGCTGCCCTGTTCGATTCGTTCTCCATCGGTGAGAACGTGGCGATGGGACTTCGCAAGCAGGGACAGCTCTCCGAAAAGGAGATCAGCACGCGCGTGGACGAAGCACTCGATCTCGTGGATCTTCCAAATGTCCGTGATCGTTTTCCCGCCGAGTTGTCCGGGGGAATGCGCAAGCGAGTCGGCATCGCGCGCGCCATTGCGCTCCGCCCCAAATACATCCTGTACGATGAACCCACCACCGGTCTCGATCCGGTAACCAGTGCCGTCATCGATCAGCTCATGGTCCGCATGCGTGAGAAGTTGCACGTCACCGGAATCGTGATCACGCACGACATGCGGAGCGCCTACACCGTGGGCACGCGCATCGCCATGCTGTACGAAGGCAAGGTTCGGTGGGAGGGCACGGTCGATCAGATCCAGAAAACGACGGATCCCATCGTCAAGCAGTTCATCGAAGGCAAGCCAACCATCGACGAGGACAGCTCGCTCTAGCGAGCTTGGTATGCCTCGAACGCGCGCGCAGCAGGAGACCTCCGCCGGTGGAGTCGTCTACCGCCTTCACGGCGGGAATCCGCTGTTCCTGCTCATTCGTGACAGCTATCAGAACTGGGGCTTTCCCAAGGGACATGTCGAGGCGGGCGAACAACCCGCCGATGCTGCGTTGCGTGAAGTGCGCGAAGAGACAGGACTCCAGCGCGTAGAACTCCGCGGAACGCTCCAGACCATCGATTGGTATTTCCGCTTTCGCGGCAAGTTGATTCACAAGGTCTGTCACTTCTTCCTCATGGAGTCGGAGTCGGAAGACACCTTACCACAGCAGGCCGAAGGCATCACGGCGTGCACGTGGGTGGACTACCCAACCGCAACCGAATCGATTTCGTACGTGAATGCCCGGGCAGTCTTGCAACGTGCTCAGGAGTTGATCTCGGCTGAGGGCTCTGGCGTAGCATGAACGAAGTCCCCGTGCCTCGCGCTGCGAGCCCCGCGCCTCTGGTGGCTGTCTACACCACGCGGGAGCGCGCGCGCGCGCTTGTGCGCACGGCCTTTCCGCGCCGGCGCGCACGTCTCTCCCTTGCCAAGACTGCCGACGAGCTCGACGGAGTCTTTCGCACATCGCTCGTTGATGCCGTCATCGTCGATCTCGCCGGTGCGCAGGACGAGACGTGGCGTGCGGCCGCACTTGCCCGTGAATTTCCGAGCGTTCCGTTCTTTGCCCTTACCGCATTGCGCGCGGCGGAAGCACCGTCGCTCGCGCAGTGCACCGCGTTCGATTTCGCTGATGCACTCGTGGAAGTCGTGGACGACGCCGTGTTGCGCGACCTCGTACTCCGACGCGCATTCTCCACGCGCTTCAACGACGCACTCGGCGAACCTCCCAACGCGCTGGGCCTCGTGACGCCGATTCAGCGCGCAGCATGGCGCTGCGTTGTCGCCTGGTCAGGACGTCCGGTACGCACTCAATTGCTTGCGGACGCCATCGGTGTCACGCGTGAACATCTCAGTCGCTCCTTTGCCGCAGAGAACGCGCCGAATCTCAAGCGCGTCATCGATCTCGTTCGCCTCATCGCCGCCGCCGAGCTCGCAAAAAACCCCGGCTATGACGTACGCGACGTAGCCGCCGTACTCGACTTTGCGAGCTCCTCGCATCTCTCGAGCACAGCACAGCGCGTGGTCGGAATGAAACCGGCCTCACTCTCACGTCTCCGGGCAGTCGACTTGATCGAACGGTTTACCCGTGGGCATGCCCGGAGCCGAGGGTAGGTGGCCGTTCCATGACTGCGGTAAGGCAGGGTGGGGTGGGTGCTTCGCTGATGAGCCGGTCCAGATACACGACATAGCCGGCGAGTAACCGGGCGACGAGACTTGTTCGGCCGGTGATTTCAGTGAACGCGCCGCTGGGAATGAGGTCCGCGTGCTTCGCGACAGCGAGTTCGGTTTCAAGACGAAGGAGGGCGCATTTTGCGGCGAGATAGGCCTCGCGTTGCTCAAGAGGTGTATGCCGGCCGTAACCTTCCGCGATGTTATCACCGATATCGATGGCGGTGTGCATCACCCGGTCACTGAGGGTCTTTGTTTCACGCTTGACCCCGCCACGGAGCGCGCGAACGACATCCCCCGCGAGCGCGACGGCTTCTTGCCAGACCCTGAGTTCCCGCACGCCGGATGACATGGGCGTGATTCTATCAGCCCGCTCGTCGTTCGCGTCACCAAATTCACGCCCGTCGTACCGAGGGAATGCAGTTCCTCGCCCCTCGCCCCTCGCACCTCGCCAGTTGCTTCACCCCCAAGCTTGTGATAATTTTCACAAGCTAGACCCAAACCGCTCCCACTGACCGACTGTATGGCCTCCGAAACCACGCTCCGCCCCGGCGAGATCAAGGACATTCTGCTCCGCGAGATCGAAGCAGCAGATCTCCATGACCTCGACGTCGAAGAAGTCGGTTCTGTCCTCGAAGTGAAGGACGGAATCGCGCGCATCTACGGCCTCAAGAAGGCCATGGCGGGCGAGATGCTCGAGGTGCTGTCGAGCGAGACGGGTAACACCGTCACCGCACTCGCACTCAACCTCGAAGAAGACAACATCGGATCGGTCATTCTCGGTGACTATCTCCAGCTGAAGGAAGGAGATGAAGTCCGCCGCACCGGTCGCGTGCTCGAAGTGCCAGTTGGTCACGCGCTTGTCGGGCGCGTCGTCGACGCACTCGGCCGCGCCATCGACGGCAAGGGTGACATCGTCACCAAGTTCACCCGTAAGGTCGAGAGCGAGGCGCCTGGCATCATCGTTCGCGAGCCCGTAAAGGAGCCGCTCCAGACCGGCATCAAGTCAATTGACGCGATGATCCCGATCGGACGCGGACAGCGCGAGCTCATCATCGGCGATCGTGGCACCGGCAAGACGGCAATCGCCGTCGACACCATCATCAACCAGAAGGGCACGGGCGTCATCTGCGTCTATGTCGCCATCGGCCAGAAGGCGTCGACGGTGGCATCAGTTGTGGAGCGACTCGCCAGCGCAGGCGCGATGGAGTTCACCATCGTTGTTGTCGCGTCGGCATCCGACCCGGCTCCGATGCAGTACATCGCGCCTTACTCGGGCGCCGCAATGGCCGAGTACTTCATGTACAACGAGGGCATGCCCACGTTGTGCGTGTACGACGATCTTTCCAAGCAGGCCGCGGCGTATCGCCAGCTCTCGCTCGTTCTGCGTCGTCCGCCGGGTCGCGAAGCATTTCCTGGCGACGTGTTCTATCTCCACTCGCGCCTCCTCGAGCGCGCAGCAAAGCTCTCGAGCGATCCCAAGGTTGTTGACGGCGTGAACATCCTGAAGCCGGGTGGTTCGCTCACCGCGCTGCCGATCATCGAGACGCAGGCTGGCGACGTGTCGGCGTACATCCCCACGAACGTTATTTCCATCACCGACGGACAGATCTTCCTCGAGTCCGATTTGTTCTACGCCGGCATTCGTCCAGCTGTGAACGTCGGTATTTCGGTCAGCCGCGTAGGCGGTTCGGCACAGATCAAGGCGATGCGCTCGGTGGCCGGACGTCTCCGCCTCGATCTCGCGCAGTATCGCGAACTCGAAGCGTTTGCATCATTTGCCTCGGATCTCGACGCGGCGACCAAGAAGCAGCTCGAACGTGGCGCGCGCACCGTCGAAGTGCTCAAGCAAGGCCAGTATCAGCCAATGCCGGTCGAGCAGCAGGTCATGATCCTGTACGCAGTGGCGAACGGCTTCATCGACGACGTCGCAGTGCCGCAACTCCGCGAGTGGGAAAAGGGTCTGCACGAGTTCATGGCCGCGCAGTATCCACAGGTGGGTGAGCGCATTCGCGCCGAAAAGGCGATGTCGAAGGAGACAGAAGCCGACTTCAAGCGTGCGCTCGACGAATACAAGAAGTCCGCGTCGAGTGGCAAGCCGTCGTTTACAAAGGCGTCCCTCTGATGAGTGGTCTCTGTGGTCTGCCAGCAAACCGCAGTGACTCGCGGACTGGCCGACTGGTCGACCGGCTGAAAGGAGCGCGCAATGGCTAAGGGTCGCGAACTGAAGGGTCGTATCAAGTCCGTCGAGAACACGCGCAAGATCACGCGCACGATGGAAATGGTGGCGACCTCGAAGATGAAGCGGGCGCAGGACCGTGTTGTCGCCGCGCGCCCGTACGCGAATGCGCTGGCCGATGTGATCTCGAGTCTCTACTCGGGCGATCTCGCCGAACGCTTCCCGCTGCTGCGCCAGCCGGCGAAGCAGGAGCGCGTTGCACTCGTGTTGCTCACGAGCAATCGTGGTCTCGCTGGTGCGTTCAACGCGAACCTGATCAAGGAAGCGCGTGCGCGGCTCATCGAGCTGGAGGGCAAGGGCATCAAGGTCGATGTCCATGTCGTCGGCAAGAAGGGACTGGGCTACTTCAAGTACGTCGGTCGCAAGCTGACAACGGATCGCATCGACATTACCGATCGTCCAACTGCTGCTGATGCAGCCAGCATCGTCGAGCAACTGATGGCGGATTACATCGCCGGCAAGCTCGATGGTGTGTACGTCGTCTACAGCAAGTTCAATTCGGTGCTCAGCACGCCGCCGACCACGCAGCAGATCCTGCCCGTCACTCCGCCCTCAAAGCGGGCAGCGGACAGCGGACAGCAGGCAGCGGCAGCGGCAGCGCAGAAGGACTATCTGTTGTACCCCAATGCAGAGGAGATCCTTACAGAACTCCTCCCGAGCTACGTGCGCAATGCGATGTATCGCGCGCTCGTGGAGACCGTGGCCGGTGAACAGGCCGCGCGTCGTACAGCAATGAAAAACGCGACAGACAACGCGGGCGACATGCTCAACGTGCTCCGTCGCACCTATAACCGCGCCCGTCAGGCGCAGATCACGCAGGAAATCGCCGAGATTGTCGGCGGTGCTGCGGCACTTCAGGGATAATCCATGGCCACCGCAATCGCAGAGAAGCAAATCGGCAGAGTGGTGCAGGTCATCGGCCCGGTTCTCGACGTTGAATTCGAGAGCGGCCACCTGCCTGAGCTCTACAACGCGCTCGAGATCCGCACGACAACCGATACGGGTCAGGCGATCAGGGTGACCGTCGAGGTGCAGCAGCACATCGGCCGCAATCAGGTGCGCGCGGTCGCCATGAGCTCCACCGACGCCGTCGTGCGCGGTATGGAGGTCGTCGACACAGGCTCCGCCATCTCGGTGCCGGTCGGTGACGTTCCGCTCGGCCGCATCCTCAATGTGCTTGGCGAGCCGGTCGACAACGGCGAGCCGATTCCCGCTGATGCGAAGCGCTGGCCGATCCATCGCAAGCGTCCGGATTTCGTGAACCTCGAGCCCAAGACGGAAGTCTTCGAAACGGGCATTAAGGTCATCGATCTCATCGCCCCCTTCGTGAAGGGTGGCAAGATCGGTCTCTTCGGTGGTGCCGGCGTCGGCAAGACCGTTGTCATCATGGAGCTCATCAACAACGTCGCCAAGGGACACGGCGGTAAGTCGGTGTTCTGCGGCGTGGGCGAGCGCACGCGCGAAGGCAACGATCTGTATCTCGAAATGCAGGAGTCCGGCGTTATCAAGAACGTCGCCCTGATTTACGGTCAGATGAATGAGCCACCTGGAGCACGTCTCCGCGTCGGTCTCTCCGGTCTCACCGTCGCCGAGTATTTCCGCGATGAAGAGAATGCGGACGTGCTCGTGTTCATCGACAACATCTTCCGCTTCACGCAGGCCGGTTCTGAAGTGTCCGCCCTGCTCGGTCGTATGCCGAGCGCCGTGGGTTACCAGCCGACGCTCGCAACGGAGATGGGCGATCTTCAGGAGCGCATCACCTCCACGCGAAGCGGCTCGATCACGTCGGTGCAGGCCATTTACGTTCCTGCTGACGACATCACGGATCCGGCGCCGGCAACGGCGTTCGCACACTTGGACGCCACCGTCGTTCTTTCACGAGCAATCACGGAGCTCGGCATCTACCCCGCCGTTGATCCGCTTGCATCTGGTTCGCGTATTCTCGATCCGCAGTACCTTGGCGCCCGTCACTACAAGGCAGCCACGGACGTGCAGAAGATTCTCCAGCGCTACAAGGAACTTCAGGACATCATCGCCATCCTCGGCATGGACGAGCTCTCGGAAGACGACAAGAAGATCGTCGGTCGTGCGCGTCGTCTGCAGCGCTTCATGTCGCAGCCGTTTGCAGTCGCCGAGCAGTTCACCGGCATCCCGGGCAAGTACGTCAAGCTCGAGGAGACCATCAGCAGCTTCGAGCGGCTCGTGGCCGGTGAGTTCGACACCCTGCCGGAGCAAGCGTTCTTCATGGCCGGCGGCATCGACGATGTTGTCGAGAACGCGAAGAAGCTTCAGGGCTGATACGTGCTGACCGTTTCGGTTATCTCACCAGAGGCCGTGCTCTTCGAGGGCACCACGGATAGCGTCGTCGCGCCGGCGTTCGACGGTGAGGTCGGTATTCTCACCGGTCACGCGCCAATGGTGACGCTGCTCGGCAACGGCACGTTGCGGATCGGCACTGGCAATTCGTTCGTCGTGCAGGGCGGGTTTCTGCAAGTCGTCGATGATGTGGTTCGAGTGGTGACGGAGCACGCGTCAACGGTCTGATCGAGAGCTGCACATTGTAAGAGTGAACG
>JBBQHJ010000200.1:0-8872 GCA_038323865.1 Gemmatimonadales bacterium | reverse complement strand
CGGCCGAGCTCCTCGCGCGAGAGCAGCGTATTTCCGGGTGGCGTCGGCGTAAGTCGCATGACGCGTTCGAGGTGCGCGCCGTCGCACATCCGGCAGCGCACGCGCTCGTAAAAATCGGCCATTACTTGATCTTGACGGAAGCCGGGTCGATGAGGATAACGCGGCGCACGTCGGACTCGTACGTCGCCTGGTCGCGCGGATTGCGGCTCGCAACGAACATGTCGGTGTCCTCGAGGAACACGGTGGCGTGATCCTCCATTGGCGGCGTAAAGATCAACTCGCCCTCCGAGATACGAACGACGTCAGGCGCAGCCGTGCTGCCGGTGGGGCGCCAGTAGTAGTCAAACGAGCCCTTCGTAACGTACATGTAATGCCAGTCCGTCACGTGATAGTGATTGGACCGCACAGCACCCTTGGCCGAACGGATGAGCGAGAGGTTCTTCATCGGGAAGTTCACGATGGACTGAATGACGCCGCGCTCATCGGCGTGTGGCGCATCGAGCTCGACCTTGCCGGTCGGTGGCCACATGGTTTCGTCGTCCAGCGCGATGTCCTGCCATTTCTTCATATTCGCCTCAAGCGTGAACCGTGAATGTAGCGTCCAGCAAACGGGAATTGCAGACAACTGTCCGACCGAGGTCGAGCCCAGTCCCCTGCAACGATCGCCTTTGTTCAGAGAGTCGCCGCCGCTCGAATGTGGTCGAGCAACTGGGCGCGTCGCAGGATGTTCCTGCGCTCGTTCTCGCTTGCACCAGAGTCCGCTGTCAGTGCTCGAAATGCCGAGAACATCGTGATGAAATGGTTCTCAGCTGATCCAAGCGCTTCGGACGATTTCCCATGCACATCTCGAACCTGCAGAACGGGCGCATAGTTCGCTGGTTTTGAGAAGATGCGCTCGCTCCGCGCAGCGCCCTCCGCGCACCAGATGGCAATTTCGTTGCGATACGCCGAACCTACCCGCCACTCAAGCTGCGCACAGGCGCCGTCGCGCCAATGGAGCAACGCCCGGCCGGACTTGTCCGCTGCCGCATCGGATTCTGATTCGATGACAGCAAAATCCACTGTGGGGAGTTCATCGGGACGCAGCGCGGCGATTGCCGAGATGGGATAGCAGCCCACGTCCAGGAATGCGCCTCCGCCGAGCGCCGGATCGCCTCGAAATCCGGGGGCAGCGAGTGGGGGAATACAGAACGCAGAGGACACGGAATGGAGCGCACCAAACCGTCGCGTGGAAATCCACTGTGCAAGTGTCGTGAACTGATTGTGGTACAAGTACATCAGTCCTTCCGCGACCACGAGCGCACGTGCGCGTGAGGCTGAGAGCATCACCTCCGTGTCGCGCATAGTTGCCGTGAGTGGCTTTTCACAAAAGAGATGCTTTCCACTCTCCAGCACGGACATGCCGTGCGCGAAGTGAAGTCCGATCGGGGTGGCCAGCACAACCGCGTCGGCATCAGCCTCGGAGAGCATCGCAGTGGAATCCGTCCACGCGCGGCACTGATATTCCCGAGACACTGCATCCACCACGGACGCGTCACGCGAGCAAACACCCGTGACGCGAACGCCGGGTGTGTTCGCGAGCGCGGGCAGGAGATTCTTGCGCGCGTGCGGACCGATTCCCCAGACGCAGACGCGTAGCGCGTTCTCGGAACTTTTCATCTGGCTGGTGGTTTCCAGCCGGCCTTGGAGACTTGTCGTGCGCGCGCGATCGTGAGGCCACCAGCAGGAACATCTTCAGTGATCGTCGATCCCGCTGCAATCATGGCTCCTGCTCCGATCTCGAGTGGCGCCACGAGTTCGCAACCCGAGCCGATGTACGCGCCCGCACCAATGTGAGTGCGCACGGGTCCAGTGCCATCGTGATTGCAGGTGATGGTACCTGCGCCGATAGTCACCGTGTCGTCCAACGTCGCGTCCCCAACGAACGAGAGGTGATTGATTCGCGCGCCGTCGCCGATGGTCGAGCCCTTGATCTCGACGAAGTTGCCGATCTGTACGCGATCGCCGATGGTGGTCTCGGGCCTGATGCGCGCGTAGGGACCAACGGTGGATGCGGCGCCCACGCTGCCGCCATCGACGATGGAATACGCCCTGACCTTGGTGCCGGCGCCGATCGTGGCGTTGTTGAGAACACAGTAGGGTCCAATCTCAGCGCCGGAGCCAATGGCAACCGTTCCCTCGACGATCGTCCCGACGTCGATGGACACACCGGGCTCGCACTTCAAGGTGCCGCGGATGAACACTCGGCGCGGATCGCGAATGCGCACGCCGCCGCGCATGGCTGTACAGGCGCGCTCAAGCGACTGTGCTCCTTCTACGACAGCAACGTCTTCCAGATTCCGAACGCGGCGCGGCGGGTGTTCTGGGTCGAGGGCGCTGGCGAAAACTTGCCGCGTGGCCAATGGATGTTGCTCGGCCGTTGTAACGCCAGGCAGCGCAGTGTACGCGAGGCGATCTGGCGCGATCTCACCGAACTCTGCGTCGGAATAGACGGTGAGATGACGGCCATCGAGTAGCAAGCGACTGAGTGCCTGAAGTGCCCGACCGGAAAACCACGCGCCGGGCTCGATCACAACTCGCGCCGCATGCAGTGTTTCCGAGGTGTCGAGCGACACTCCGGCAGTGGACGATACCGTCTCACGAAGCACGTCACCGAGCCAAGTCGCAGCAACCGGTAACTGTTCGTCAGCCGCGCTCCCGAGGTTGTCTACAAATGAAACCAGCACCGGTGTTCTCCTTCGCGAATTTGATTCTCATTCAATCACGCGAGTAGCGCGGACCGAAACGAACCGTCCAGAGCACGACCGGCACGATTCCCAACGCGGCAGCGGTTGGACCGAATTGCGGTCGCAGCGTCGACATTACCGCCAGCGGCAACAGCCAGCACATGTTGTAAAGCAGAACTCCGTACGTGACGCGCGCATGCGACTGCAGTACGCGAGCCAAGTTCTGATAGGCGTGACTTCGATGCACGCCATACCACTTTCGAACCAGCACAATGCGGAATAACGTCGTCGTAGTGGTATCGCCGAGGTAGTATGCGAGCACAACGATCCAGGTCCAGATGCTGACTTGGCGATGAAGAATGGTCCAGATTGCGAGCGACGATACGCAGTAGCCGAGGAAAATGCTCCCCGCATCGCCCATGAACATCCGCGCCGGCGGGAGATTCAGCGGGAGGAATCCGAGGCAGCAAGCGCCGAGCAGTCCCACAGCGAGTATCGTGCTGGCGTCGCTGTGTGCGAGCCAGAGGACGATGACAATCGCCCCGCAGATGAACACGGCGCCCGAGGCCGCCAAGCCGTCGACGCCATCGATGAAGTTGTAGACATTGATAAGCCAGAGCGGCACAAAGAGAAGAAAGAGCAGCGCGCACACGCGAAGTACCGGCGTGAGCGTCTCGAGGCCGGACTGATAGACCGACGAGTACCAGACGAGGAGGAGAAAGACCGCCAACCCGGCATGAATGGCAAGCTTTCGCAAAGCCGAGATTCCACTCTTGTCGTCAACGAATCCGGCGACGGTGGCCGCGAAACCGCCGAGCGAGAGGGCCGCCAGGAGTGATGACTCGATGAGACTGAAGGCGCCGGCGAGCACCACACTGACCACGAAGACGATGCCGAAGACGATCCCTGCCCCCCGCGGCACAATATCGGAGTGCAGCGTACGTGCGTTGAGGTGAGCAACAATACCGTGTCGTTCCGCAAAGCCGTGATACCAGCGCGCACCCATGTGGGTGACAGCCGCAGCGGCGATCGGAAGCAGGAACACACCGAGGGAAAGACCTGGCGAAGGCAAACGCGAAAGGAGATGTAGGATCGTCATGCACGGTCTGTACTGGGCCTTTGCAGCGCGCAGACTCGGCCGCCCGTCGCAGCGGCGCGAAGGGGCATGGCGGACTCCAGAAAGTTACGGTTGGGCCATCGCCGTGGGTATGGCAGATTCTCCAGCACCGTCCAACTCCGGCGTTGCGACCCGCGGTGTGCCGCCTGCCGCACGCAGTGCGTCGGTGGCGAGCGCGACACTCAGCGATACGCGTGAAAACTTCTGGCAGAACGCAACGCGCGGCGCGTCGCGAAGCTCGAGGCGTTCGAATGCCGCAAGTGCGTCCTCTACATCACAGGGTTTGAAGACCGCCGCATTGCTGATCTCGTCGCTCACGAACGTCGCCGTGAAGCCCGCAACGCCCGCCCACACGGGTTTCCCGAGCGCGCCGTACTCGAAGAGCTTTGACGGAATAACCGTGGTGAGTGCGGGAAAGTCACCGAGTTGCACGAAGAGCACGTCGGCGGCGCGATACTCGTCCATGAGCTTGTCGCGCTGCATTGGAGGAAGAATACTGACGTTCTTTACCCCAGCGTCTGCGACCGCTTGCTCCAGGAGCGCTCGCCGGCCCCCGTCGCCAATGATGCGGAACTGCACACCTGGTCCCATACGCTTGGCGAGCTGCGGAATGATGAAATGCAGGCCCTGTCCCTGTCCGATGTTGCCGGCATAGACAATGGTTAACCCTTCACTCTGCTTTTCCCGTGACGCCGTGTCCTTGGTAACTGGCGCACCATTCAGAAATGTTTCGTCGATGCCGTTGGTGATGTACGAGAAGTGCTGCTTGGGATAACGTTTCGTGAAATACGGCTCGAAGCCGCGTGACACGAGGTTGACGCGTGCGGCTCGAGAAATCGTCCAGCGTTCGAGCGCGCGGAAGAATGGACGAGCGACGGGCGCGAGGCGACCCAGCAGTAGATCGCAGATCGTATCCACGAAGATGTCGCGAATGTCGAGGTACAGCACTGCCTTGGTGCGACGCGCGATGAGCGATCCGAGCGCGGCCGTCATCAAGCGGCCTGATGTTGCAAAGACGAGGTCGTAGCGCGCATTTCCCACCTGCGCCAGCGCGCCGCGCGCAAATGCGATAAACGCAAGTCCCTGATCACCGACACCACTGCGATGCTTCGGCAGCGAGATGCGACGGATCGACACATTGCCATCCTGCTCGAACGCCGGCGCTTCAGCCGTATACGAGTGATAGCGGTTAGGCTGCGTCGTGATGACCTCGATCTGCGAGCCGGCAGGCGCGAGCTTCGCCAGCGCCTTTACGAACGGCGTGGTGCGGAACGAGCCCGCACTCAGGTCCGGCTGATAGTAGAAGCTGACGACAAGTATTCTCACGGAATTCGAGACCAGGAAATTCGCGTCTTCAGTGGACCGCGACCAAGCCACACACGGACCACGGTACTGGGCAGCGAGATGCCAAACTCAGGGTGCCACGTCGACGCAGCGACCTCGACACGGCCGTTCATGACTTCAAGGCAAATCGCCTGCCCGCCCGCGAGCGTCAGCGTGACCGTTCCGCCTGTCTCAGTTCGCTCGACGTTGCCAACACGCACATCCGGGTGGACGTGCAATCGCGCCTCGGCGCCTGCCTGCTCGGGTTTTACTTCGTCTGTAATGGTGAGCGAGTGGTCATCGGCCATCCACGTGCGCGCGTGCACCGGCCGAGACGCGAGGCGCGTGTATCCGTTGTGCACTGCCCGCACGACTATCGCTTCGGTGTCAGTCACGGCCACGCCGGATACGCGTGCTCGCCGCGCCACGCGAAACCCTCCCCATACTTCCGAGGAATCGTGCGTCCCGATTGTTACGGTATTGTGTGCCGCCGTCCCACGCTGCCGAAGTCGCTCGGCGTCGCCGCCATAGCAAGACGTACCCGAGTTCACGAACACTCGCCGGCCAAACAACGAGCACTCGAACGAAAGCGTGTCGGCGTGCGCGTGACCCGGCAGATAGTCCGGTCCGACGGGTGCCACGTCGATGAGCGTCACAGCGGCACCGTGCTGTATGCGCACATAGCCACTATCCGCGAGGTAAGTAACACCGTCTCTCGGCAGAGGCGTAACTCCGAGATCGAGTGCAACGGCGTATCGCTCGAGCTCCGCCGGCGAGGGTGCGATTCCGATCGCGGCATCATTGAAAAATGCTATCTGTCCGTCCGGATGACACATCGTAGCGAGCCAAGCACGCATGCGACCGACTGCTTCGCGCCACGACATCACGAATGCCGTGTTGGATGCAAGAATCCCCTGTGCGAAGGCGCCGGTAACGTTCACGAGATCGAGCATGTCCTCGAGCGCGAGCGCGTGGTACATGGTGCTGCGCTCGAACTGCCCTCCGTCGCCGAGGATTTGCTCGGGGATTTCGTGGCGGAGAATTCTCAAGCCCTTTGCGAGCCATGCGTCGGCTTCAGCGCCCTCGAAAAACAGGCCAGCAAATACAAGCGCCTTCGCGTTCGCGAACAGGTGGTTGGCGAGAATGTGTATTTCGAGACGCCGGGTGAGCCAACGTGCCTGGATCGCGAGGCTTTGCAACAACTTGGGCGATAGCTCGCCACCGCTGAGCGACCACTTGATCCAGTTCACGATGCGAAGTGAAGTCGGGTACGGCTCCCATGCAGTGCCTTGTCCCGCGGGATTCTCGGAAACCCACCGCTGCATCAATGCGGCGTGCCACGCGCGGCGGGTTTCCCCGCCGTGCGCGTTCAGGTCGTCGAAGTAGTGCAGATTGTAGCGCCAGAGTTTCGCGCGGGAGGAGTCATCCCACCCGCCGCCAGCGAGATCGTGCACTTCGTTGAGAAAGCGAAACTGCTCCGCCGCGAGCATGCTCTGACCTCGCCGCGCGGACAGCGCCCATTCGCTGCATTGGACGGTCCGTCTGCGCGGTGCCGGACGCACATCGACTTTCGGGCGCGCGAGCCTGAACCATGCGCGACCGTAGAACTGCACAGGCTTGAGATGTCTCAGCGTGTGCCAGTACGTGAGCAACGACGCCATCAGCGACGAGCGTTCAGGGCGTGAGCGCGCGCGGCGTGCGGGATCACTGCGGCTTGCCGAGCACGATGCTGATTCGGCTCACTTCGACAATTTCCTCGAATGGAATTGGCGATGGCGCGCCCTGACCAATGGACTGTACAAACGCCGAGGCGCATGCAGCCTGGCCCTTGTCCTGCTTCCAGAGATTCAAGTTCTTGAAACCCGGCCAGCCGAACCCCGTGAGCTTGCGGAAGTTATCGAGCTGCAGCACGCGTCCCCCCGTGAAGACTTCGAGCCGCTCCTTGGGAAACGCCTTGGTTCCATTCGCGAAGTAGTGCACCGTTCCGATGGAACCGTTGGCAAACGCCAGCTGAATCGTGCAGGTGTCAGAGGTTGCCGACTCCATGAACGCGATGTCCTGCCGCACCACCGTGCTTCCCGCGAGATGACGCAGAAGGTCGATGAAGTGGCATCCCTCGCCGATGATGCGCCCGCCGCCCACCGCGAGGTCCTGCGTCCAGTGGTTCGCGGGAATGGCGCCAGCGTTCACTGTCATCACGAACGCCTTGGGTGCGACGACGCTGCTGATCAGTTGCTTGACCTTGACGACCTGCGGCGCGAAGCGGCGATTGAATCCCACCATGAGCCGAGGCGCGGTGCCATTCGCGACGCATCGTGCGTACGTCGCCTCGATTTCCTCGAGCTCTTCCAAGGTAAGGCAGAGCGGCTTCTCGACGAAAACACTCTTGCCGGCCTCGAGACCGCGTATCACGAAGCGCGCATGGCTGTCGTGTCGCGTGGTGATGACGATCGCGTTCGATTGTCGATCGGCGAACAGACGATCGGTGTCGGTGGTCGCGTCGGCAAAGCCGAACTTTCGAGCCGCATGCAAACCGGTGACCCCCGATGCCGATGCCACCGTGTCGAGCTGCGCACCGGCTCCCTTAAACGCCGGAATCAGGATGGAGCTGGCGTAATTCCCGGATCCGATAAAGCTGACGCGTGGCGCTCCGGCGGTGGCCGCCGCCGCGACCGTAGTCACCCGCACCGTGGCACTCCGAATGATCTCCGCCGGCCGGCTGTACTCGAGCAGAATGCCCAACGTCGATGCGTCGCCTGTGACGAGATCGTATGCGTGAGCTGCGTCTTCTATGGCAAACCGGTGGGCAATCAGCGATTCGAAGTTGAGGCGGCCATCTGCGAGCATGTCGAGGATGGCCTCGAAATTCCGCTGCTCCGTCCAGCGCACAAAGCCGACAGGATAGTCGAAGCCGCGCTCCTCGTATGCCGGGTCGTATCGGCCGGGCCCGTAGGAGCACGACACTTGGAAGGTCAGCTCCTTCTCGTAGAAATCAGCGCGCGATAGCTCGAGCCCCGTAACACCGACGAGCACGATGCGACCGCGCTTTCGCGACATCACCGCTGCCTGATGCACCGGCTCACTGCTCTTCGTGGCCGCGGTGATGATTACCGCGTCAACTCCGCGGCCACGCGAAAACACCGTGGCCGATGCGACAGGATCTTCGCCAGCGCCGAGGTCGACGACTTCCGCGCCGAACTGGCGCGCCATCGCGAGCTTCGCTGGATCGAAGTCAATTCCGAGTACCCGACAGCCGTGCGCCTTCAATAACTGCACTGCGATGAGGCCGATCAGGCCCAAGCCGGTGACGACTACGGACTCACCGAGCGTCGGCTGTACGAGGCGAATTCCCTGTAGTGCGATCGACGCGATAACTGTGAACACCGCCTCATCGTCGCGCACACCTTCCGGAATGATGGCGCACAGATTTTTCGGAACACTCACGACCTCGGCATGCTTGCCGTTGGATACGACGCGATCACCAACGCTGAAACCCGAGACGCCGGCGCCAACTTCGAGCACCGTCCCAACGTTGCAGTACCCGAGCGGCAACGGCTGATCGAGCTTGTTGAATACCGCCTCGACGGTGGGCATCAGGCCGTCCGTGCGAACTTTATCGGCAACCATGCGCACCTTGTCCGGCTGCTGGCGCGCCTTGGAGATCCATCCGGCCTTGCCGAATTCAACGAGCATGCGCTCAGTACCA
>JBBQHJ010000199.1:0-8893 GCA_038323865.1 Gemmatimonadales bacterium | reverse complement strand
GGCCGCCTTGGCGAGCGCGAGGCTCGAGTACGGTGCGAGCGACGAGTGCAATGCCTCAACCGCGGCGGGCAACACGGTGGGCGCCGGTGCGGTGGCATTGCTACTCCCACCGCACGCGACCGCCCATATGACCGGTGCGAGCGCGGCGCTCAGCACGAATGCCGTCCTGATTTTACTCACGTGAATCCTCCAAATACTGGACCGATGATCGCCCGACGCATGGACCCCAAAGCGGTTTGCCTGGATGCGCCGAGCATGTGCTTCCATTGTAGGCGCCCGGTCTCGCCGGTCTCTCGCCTAAGCATCGCCTTCGTGTCGCCTTGCGAATGAACCGGCTCACACTCTTAGGCAGCGCTATCGTACTGACGGGCGACGGGCCGCTCTCCGGACGCGCGGCACAACGGCACCGCATCGCGCTGCTCGCTGTACTCGCGTGCGGCCGGCGTACACACCGGAGTCGCGATCAACTGATGACATTGCTCTGGCCCGAGGCCGACGGCGAACGTGGGCGACGACTGCTCTCCGAGTCCATGTACCGGATCAATGAGGCACTCGGTGGTGACGTCATCACAGGTACCGGCGAGGACGTGCATCTCGACCGGCAGCGTCTCGCGAGCGACGTGGCCGACCTGGAGGCTGACGCCGATGCAGGGGAGTGGGCTCGCGTCGTCGATACCTACGCCGGGCCGCTGCTCGATGGCTTCTACTTGCCGGCTGCGCCGGAATTCGATCGATGGATGGAAGCGGAGCGCGACCGATATGCGCGCACGGCGGCGAAGGCGTTCGAGGCGCTGGCGTCCAACGCGCGTGCCGCGGGCCGCGCGAGTGAGGCAGCTGAATGGTGGCAGCGCCTTGCCGCGATGATGCCCGAAGACGCGCGCATTGCAATGGAGTTCATGCGTGCGCTCGACGCGTGCGGCCAGCGTGCGCGCGCGTTGAAACACGCACACGTGCACGCGGCCGTCCTGCGAGAGACACTTGGCATGGCGCCCGATCGTGAAGTGCAGGCGCTTGCCCAGAGCATTACCGCGCCAGCGCCGGTCGCATTGATGAAGTCCAATGAACTGCATCAGGCGTCGGGATCAGCGCGCAAGACTGGGGAGTTGCAGAGCGGAGGCAGCGCGAACTCGGTGGCCGTGCTGCCGTTCGCGAGCATGAGCAATGTTGCCGATGACTTGTCCCTCGCACGCGGACTGTCCGAAGAAGTGGCTCACATGCTCATGCGCATACCCGGAATACGCGTCGCGTCGCACACGTCGGTGCAGGCGTGCACGGAACGAAAGCTCGATGCGTTGCAGGTCGCGCGTCGTTTGCGCGTCGACTGGATCATCGAGGGGAGCGTGCGTCGCTCTGGCGACGTGGTCCGCATGTGCGTGCAACTGACTGCCGCGTCGAGCGGCTACCGGATATGGTCGGAAGTGTTTGACCGGAGCGTCGGCGACGAATTCGCTGTGCAGTCGGAAGTCGCTGACGCAGTGGCGAAGCGGATCCCGTCATGCATCGCGGCACGTGGCGAGGAGCGCCGACTGGTCATTGGATGAAGCGTTTCAGAACGCAAAGCGGCGGCGGATGGTGTAAAGCTCCATCCGCCGCCGCCGCACGTATCATGACGAGGCAAGCCTAAGGGTGCACTCTCGGCTCACCATAGATGAAATCGTCCGTGGCCACGAGATCGCTCCGTGGGCCCGTCTGCTTTACTTGGTCCAGCGTCTCGGCGTCGAGGGGCACGTCGCCCACGGTGATGCGCACGCGGGCCACGATGCGTGTGGTGAACTTCGCACCGGCGAAGGAAAGGCCGGCAGCACTCGTGCGACGCGGCGCTGTGACCTTCAGCAGGAGGTAGCCAGACGCGTCGAAGTATTCGATGAACGTGGACGGCAAGCGCCCGACATCGGCGAACACCGAGCCGAAACCATCGACCAGCGCGGGGGTGTTCGACCCTGCTACCACGAAATGCACGTCGATGGTCGTGCTGCCGCGTGCGACGAACAGCTTTGCCCTGAACGGGGTGAACTCACCGGCATACTCGGGGTTCACGTCCGTGTAGCCATTGCTGCTGACGCGGAATCCGGATCCGTCGGTGGTGAGCAGGATACCGCGAGGTGAGTTCGTGTTGAAGAAGGTGCCGGGAAAGGCGTCGTTGTCGGTGAAGGCGGCCGGAACGCCGTCCCAATTCACTTCGCGGCGGCCACCGGGCTGCTCCCCGGCAACGTTGGGGTTGAGCGTGCCAAGCAGGGCGCGGAATTCGTCCACGGCCGATGTGATATCGCCAGTGGCACTCACCACTTTCACGTCGGTACGCGGCGGCGTGGGGTCCGCCGCCGGGTATCCACCAGAAGTGCCGGTGCCAGGAGCATATGGGCTGGTGGTGTAGTCGCACGCGGACATCGTGATCAGACCACCAAGAAGCATCATTTTCAAAGTCGTGCGGCGTAGCATTGTTCGTCTCCTTTCAATTCACGTCACGGGCTCCCATGCGGGCGCTGAATGCGATTCAGCGTCAGCGTTGCCCACGCCGGTAAGTCGCGGCGTACTCACAACACGCGACTGCATTGGAAAAGCGGACACGCGTGGGTTACGATGGGTGCACGTCACTGAACGCTTTGTTCACACCGCGAACGAGATCAATGCCCAGCACACGTTGCACCAACGTCTTCGCCGTCGCGGTAGTTGTCGCGCTGACATGTGCGCCGACGCTCTCGGCACAAGTCGCACAACCGGACGGCGCAGGTCTCGAACGGGGCATGCTCCCTGACAGCTGGTCCGAATCGAGCGAAGGCTGTGACGCGCGCGCGAACTTTCTTCTCCACGAGTACAACGCCGACGTGTTCATTCTTCGTCAGTCGGGCTGCACCAATTACGAGAAGCCCTTTCTGTATCTGCTGTTCGGAAATGGGAAAGCACTGCTGCTCGACAGCGGCGCAAAGGGAGCGGACGTCGCCGGAGCGGTACGCAACGCGTTGAAGCGCTGGGCCGATCGCCACGGCGGTGTAGTGCCGGCTTTAGTCGTGGCACACTCGCACGCGCACGGCGATCACGTTGCCGGAGACGCACAGCTCGCGGCGCTGCCCAACACGATTGTTGTCGGCACGGCGCCCGATGCGGTCGCGTCGTTCTTCGGCATTCAGAACTGGCCCACTGCCACTGCAACGTTCGACCTCGGTGGCCGTACCCTCGACATCATCCCCATTCCGGGACACGAACGCTCATCAATTGCCGTATACGACCGTCGCACCGGACTACTCCTCACCGGCGACACGATGTACCCGGGCCGCCTGTACGTGTCCGACGCGAGTGCCTTCTCGCAGAGCGTGACACGTCTCGCCTCCTTCACCGCCGATCATGCAATAGCTCACGTGCTCGGCGCGCACATCGAAGAGGCGCGCACGCCATATCTCGATTATCCCATCGGCACGAAATTCCAGCCCGACGAACACGCTCTCGCACTCACGCGCGGACAACTCCTCGAGCTGAATGCCTCGCTCTCGCAGATGAATGGCGTGGTCGTGCGTCGGGCCATGCCGGACTTCACGGTGTGGCCGACGGGACCAGCGGCAACCGCAGCAGACAAGAGCGCCGGCCCGGATCTCGACGCGATCGCCAGGCGAATGGTCGCGCAGGAGCATGTCGTTGGCGCCTCGGTGCTCGTCGCGCGCGGGAACCGGGTCCTTCTGCACAAGGGATACGGATTCGCGGAGCTTGGACTCGAAGTGCCGGCGGTGGAGGAGACGTTGTATCACGTCGTCGGGCCAATGATGCCGTTCACCGGCGTGGCCGTGATGCAGCTCGTCGAACAGGGCCGGCTCTCACTCGACGATGACATTGGAAAACTCGTTCCGGAGTTTCCGCTGCAGGGACATCACGTGAGCGTGCGGCAACTCCTCAATCACACTACCGGCATTGTTGACTACCACTATCTGGGCGACGCTATTGATGGCAGCAGCCGGCAGCCGAAGGCTTTAGATGAAGTGATGGCGCTGTATGCCGGACGGCCGTGGGTGAATGAGCCCGGCACCGTATGGGATTGGTCGATCTCGGGTTTTCAGTTGCTCGTCACGATCGTGGAGCGAGTGAGTGGACAGACCTTCGACGAGTACATGCAGGAGCACGTGTACAAACCGGCGGGCGCACACGCGACGTCGCTCTGCGACGAGTTTTCACTCACACACGGACTTGCGCACGGCTATCGGCGTACGACCAACGGTTTCGTGCTCGCGCGCGAGAGCGACATGGCCTTCAACTATGACCTGCGCTACTGCAGTACGGTGGGCGACATACTTCGCACGTGGCGCGCTGTGCGCGACGGCACAGTGCTTTCTGCGCAGTCACTCGCGCGCATGAGCACCGCGGAAGGGCCCGCGGTCAAGATGAGTCTCACGGATTCCGCCATGCACTACGGTCTCGCCCTCACACTCGGCCACGAGGACGCGCACCGGAGTCGTGGACAGCACGGCTCACTACTTGGCTACGCGGGGAGCATGTACGAATTCCCGGATGACTCGCTCACTGTCGTGGTGCTCACGAATACCGAAGGCCAGAACGCGTTTGCCATTGCGAGAGCGTTGGCTCGCGCCGTGCTCGGCCTGCCGGATCTTCCGAAGCCACCCGACGCCGAGCCGCCTCGGTCACTCGCCGACGCGCCGATGTCCGTTGCTGAGCGCGCGCAGGTCACCGGCTCGTTCCTGGTGAGGTATGAGAAGCTTTCGCCCGATCTGCACGGCTCATTCACACAGTACCGGCGGACATACCGCGTGTTCGACGAGAATGGCCGACTGATGATTGCAGCACTGGGGCAGGGCGCAGAACGTCTCCTCAAACAACCTGATGGGACATTTGCCATGCGATCCGCACCCAGAACCGTCGTGTCATTCGACATGCGCGCTGGCCGCGCCGCGCACATCAGCATGAACCAGCCGGGAGCAGGGCGAGCGCTGGGCGGTGAGCGAGTTGCCGAGCGTGTGCCCTGAGCCGAGGAGAATCTCTTACAGTTTGCCCTTGGCGGTCGCCAGCTCGAGCCGCTCCGTGAGGTGATCCACCTTCCGATGTAGTTGCGCCACTTCCAGTCCCGATTTGCGATTGACCTGATAATCCAGGTCCGCCTGGAGCCGATCTTTCATGGACTGCCGGTTCTGGCTCATCATGATGATCGGCGCCTGTAGAGCGGCGGTCATGGAGAGAAACAGGTTCAGCAGGATATAGGGAAATGGATCGATGGCTCCCTTCGCCAGCACGATGCTGTTAAAAATCATCCAGATTACGAGGAACGAGCAGAAGATCACGATGAACGTCCATGAGCCGCCGAAGCTCGCGACACGATCGGCGATTCTTGCGCCGAAATCCATCCGCTCTTCTTCCTCTTCGTTGAGATTTCGCGTTGTCCCGGTGCGGAGCAGCACGTCCGTTCCGCGAAGGCGCTGACCCATCACGCGCAGAAGATCCAGCGCGACGTGCGGATGCCGCTGCACGAGTTCGAACAGTCCATTTCGATCGAGCGTTAACACCGCACTCTCCTCGACCGCAGCCGCTGACGCCGTTCTCGGCCCACCGTCCAGCAGGGATATCTCACCGAACACGTCGCCGCATTCCGCTTCCGCGAGAACGATCTTCTCTCCGGTGTCGCTGGTGATGAACAGGTCTATGCGGCCGCGCGTCACGAGGAAGAGATCATCGCCCGGCTCTCCATCGTGAAAGATCGTCTCGCTAACGCCGTACACGCGCTCCTCGAACAGCGCGGCGAGTGTCGCGCGTTCGGCGTCGTCGAGAAACCGGAAGATCGGAACGTCCGCCAAAAGCGTCAGGTCGACCGGCATGCTTCCTCGTGGTAGAGAGATGTGATGACACCGCACAAAGCAACGCCGAAGTCACGTCGCCGTACAGGTGCGTCGGTCTCGAGCGTCCGGGGGGTCGATCAAATGCGGTGTGCTCAGGACAACAACTCCACATATCCATCCGTGCCGTGCACGCGAATCCGCTGTCTATCACGGATCAACGTCGTGGCATTCTCGACACCGACCACGGCCGGCAGGCCATACTCCCGCGCGATCACCGAGCCATGTGTCATGAGACCGCCGACCTCCGTCACCAAGCCCCCGATTGCCACAAAGAGGGGTGTCCAACTCGGATCCGTGTAAGGCGTGACGAGAATGTCGCCGGGCTCGAGATCTGCCTTCGCCATATCGAAAATCACGCGGGCGCGGCCTTCAAAGGTGCCGGCGGAAACGGCTAACCCAACCAGCGCTCCCGCCGGCACGTCATCGCGATTGAACGATCCGTTGAGTCCTTCGCCCTCAGATGTGAATACGCGTGAAGGAACAAGCGCTTCATACGACTTGAACGCCTCCTTGCGCTGGTCAATGAGGACGTAGTCCACCTCGTTCGTGCGCACGATCTCCTGAAGCTCCTGAAACGTGAGAAAGAAAATGTCTTCCGTCGCACGCAACACGCCGTTCCTCACGAGCCGCGCCGCTTCCTCCAGCAACGCCCGCTTGTAGACGAAATAGCGGCTGACCATGCCATACTTGGGATATTCGCGATATCCGGCGAAAGTTCGAATGCGATCAATCATCCGCTTCGACTCCACGGCCTTCACCTCGCCATCCGGCAGCGCGCGCAAACGGCTCAGCAGGTCACGCTCCTTCTTCAACGACTGCGCTCGGCCCTGTGCGAATCGTTGCGCGCCAGCGCCGGTGTCGAAGTTTCGAATGTTGCCGAGCAGGGTTGGCAGGAGCATGGTGGGGCGTTCTAGCCAACGCGGTCGCGTGATGTCGATCTCGCCGGTGCCGCGCATGCCGTACTTGTCGAGCCATGCCTGAATGGCATCGCGAGCTTCGAGCCCTCCAGAAAGACGCGGAAGCTCCTGCATGAAGCCTTCACCGGCATCCTTCAGAAACGACACGACGTGCGGGTGCGGACGGATCACGTCTGCGACGTCGAGCAGAGCAAGGCCCATTTCCGACGTGACGTTGTTCGGCACGGACTGCGCGAGTGTATCGGCAACATTCTTTTCGCCAAGCCACGTCTCCACGTGCTCGTTCAACCACCACGCGGCGTCGAAGCCCGCCATGATCACCTGAAGGTTTCTCGGTGCGAATTGGACCTTCTTCGACGACTGGATGTCGGCGACGATGAAGTCGAGCAATTCCGATCCGGACTTCGTCGCGATGTCTCTCGTCGCGGCAGCGATGGACGCTTCGCTACGCTCGATCAACTCGGTGGGGATGGCCGGATCGGTTTCAAGTGGAGTCGTAGCTCCACCACCAGGCGGCGTCCACGCAGGTCCTTGGTCCGGCAGCGTCGGCACGAAGTCACCACGATCGAGAATCGTTTGCAAGGCGTCCCTGATGAGTGGATCGCCCTTCCCGAGAAATGCGACCATCGTCGCGCGGCTCGCCGGCGACGCCAGCGCCTGCGTGACCTCAACGAACAGCCGCCCACCCGCCTCGACCATGTTCGCGTGCGCCGCGAGCCGCCACATTGAGAGACCGAGCGGTTTCATGGCGAGGGTCATCATCTGCTGATGTCCGACGGAGAGATAGACGTGGTTCTGCTCGTCGCTGGTTTCCGGGATGGGAAACAGCGTGGTGATCGGACGACTCTGCACGATCTGAAAGACGTCATCCGCCAAACACCACTCGATATCCTGCGGACTGCCGAAGTACGCCTCGATCTTCCGGCCAAGCTGTGCGAGCTGCACGACTTGCTCGTCCGTCAGCGTCTGCGGCTCCTGCCGCACGGCCTTCGAGACGATCGCATCATCTCGCACCTTGAAGACGTCCGAGTTCACGAGGCCGGAGACGAGTGCCTCGCCGAGTCCGAAAACGGCGTCGATCGAGATGACCTTGCGGTTGCCGCTCACGGGATCGGCCGTGAACAGGATTCCTGCGGCGTGCGGATTCACCATCTGCTGTACGATCACCGCCATGCTGACCTTTCGCTGATCGAAGCCATTGCGAAGGCGATACGTCACGGCCCGTTCCGTAAAGAGGGAAGCCCAGCATCGGCTGATGTGCTGAAGGATCTCCGTCGGCCCGATCACGTTCAGATACGTGTCCTGTTGGCCAGCGAATGATGCGGTCGGGCGATCTTCTGCAGTCGCGCTGGATCGAACCGCATAGGCGGCTTCGTTGCCGCATCGGGTGATAGCATTGGCAATCGCCGTGGCGACCGCATGAGGGATAGCGATTCCTTCGATGATCGCGCGAATCGCCGCACTCTCGGCGATAATCGCCTCGCGGTCGTCCTGCTTCAGCTGCGACAGCCGCTCGAGCCGCGCATCAACCGACGTTGCTTCCGCCATGATCTGACGAAAGGCATCCGTCGTCACGCAAAAGCCCGCGGGGACGCGAATTCCCTCGATCCGCGAAAGCTCACCCAGATGCGCGCCCTTGCCGCCCACGATCGCGACCTGCGTCCGGTCGATCTCCTGCAAATCCAGCACGTACATCTGCATGTGGCGACTCCCTTGTACGCGAGTTCGGCGTCGAACCAGGGCTTGACCGAAGTCGCGCACTTTACCGCACTACCCGGGACTTGCTGCAAGTCCCCCGGCATTTTATATCCTAAGAGTGGGGGCGAGTCTCCCTTTGCTCAGCCCGCGCCGCCCAGCGCGGGCTTTGTTATTTCCGGAGGCATCATTTCACGCTTGGCGGGTTGGAATCAATGCAGGACCTGACAACGGGCTCCATCACGCGACATCTGCTGAAGACCATGAGCTTCATGCTCCTCATGATGGTCTTCCAGACGCTGTACGTTGTCATTGACCTGTACTGGGTCGGCCGACTCGGCACCGCCGCTGTGGCAGCAGTTGGCATCGCAGGCAATCTCATGTTCGTCGTACTGGCGCTTACACAGATGCTCGGTGTCGGCACCACGACAGAGGTCTCGCACGCCTTCG
>JBBQHJ010000198.1:0-8979 GCA_038323865.1 Gemmatimonadales bacterium | reverse complement strand
GGGAGCAACCCGCCAGCCCCCTCAAAGCTGATTCTATTCCCGTACAGTGAGTGCTCACCGTCGGGCGCGCTATACAACTAGCGAACAACCCGCATTACCGCTCGGCTTTGTGACCAGTTGCATTGGTTCTTGTCCCACCCGCTTTCAAGTCCGACACGGTCCGCATTCGTCGTTGAGTTGCAGCGCGCTGACGATGCAATCCGGTGGGGGCGATCTGCGCCGATCTGCAGCTCACAACACCGGCGCTGACGGGTGCGCCGCGCTCGGCATCATTCCAACGATGCCGCCCTCGAGCCACGCATGCTCACCGGCAAGGACGCGGGCTGAAACGGCCGACATGCGCTTGTCGTTCGCACCATAGAATCGGTCGAAGTTCACCTTGATCCTCTGTCGCGCCTCGTAACAGAAAAGATCTGCCAGCTCGATTGCATCACTGTTTCCCTGCGACGCCAGCAACTGCGCGCGGACACACGCCGCCGTCATCGCAAAAAGATCGGCGCCAATATCCACAGCGCGAAACAGCACCATCTGCCGTCGCTCGAGCGCGGGACCAAAGCGCGCCATCGCATGAAAGAGCATGCGTCCCAGGTGACGCGTGTGTCGTTCGGCCCAGCGGAGATGTTTCGCAAGCTTCCCGAACTCGCCGTACGCAACGGGCACCGCGCCGCGTCCGAACCACCGCGACAGATACCACATTGGATAGAACTTCACCACGCGGCCGAGCGCCGCCACCTTCTCGCTGCCCGACGATTTCTTGTCCACGAGCGCGAACGCCGTCTTGAAGTGGTGATCGACCGCTTCGCGCGCGATGAACAGCCGCATGATCTCGGATGACCCCTCGAAGATCAGGTTGATGCGGAAGTCACGCATCGCACGTTCGATCGGAATCGGGAGCTCGCCGCGCGCACGCAGTGAATCAGCAGTCTCATAACCGCGTCCGCCGCGGATCTGCAGCGCATCGTCGATGAGGCGCCAGCCGGTCTCCGTATTCCACAGCTTCGCGATCGCTGCCTCGAGACGAATATCGTAGTGCCCTCGATCAACGAGGCCAACGGCAAGTTCCGCGATCGATTCCATCGCAAACGTATTGGCCGCCATGAGCGCGAGCTTCTGCGCGACAGCTTCGTGTTTGCCGATTGGTTGTCCCCATTGCACGCGCTGCGCGGCCCAGATGCGCGAGGCCTGGAGTGCTGCCTTCCCGGCACCGGCACAACTCGCGGGGAGTGTGAGGCGACCGGTGTTCAACGTGACCAGCGCGAGCTTCAACCCCTTCCCTTCGCCCCAGAGAATATTCTCCGCGGGCACCTTCACGTTATTGAACCGCAGCACGCCATTCTCGATGGCCTTTAACCCCATGAAGCGGCAGCGATGTACGATCTCCACGCCGGGATCATTTGCCTCGACAATGAACGCGGTGATCTGCTTGCGCGACTTGCCGTTTTCCACTTGGTCCGACGTTCGCGCCATCACCACCAGCAACTCGGCACGCGTGCCATTCGTACACCACAGCTTTTCGCCATTCAGGATCCAGTGCGAGCCGTCCACGCTGAGTGTCGCCGACGTCCGCATGTTCGCGGGATCTGAACCCGCGTCTGTCTCCGTAAGTGCAAACGCAGAGATGGCACCCTTGGCGAGACGCGGGAAATATTTCTGCTTCTGCTCAGCTGTGCCGAACATCTTCAGCGGCTGCGGAAGCCCGATGGATTGACTCGCCGAGAGCAACGCGGTGAGCGAACCATCCTTGCTCGTGACCATCGCCATCGCGCGCGTGTAATGCGTGTACGAAAGGCCAAGGCCGCCGTATTCGCGCGGAATCTTGATTCCGAAGGCTCCGATGTCGCGCAGTTCCTGCACGTATTCCTCGGGAATCTCTCCCGTACGATCGATCATGTCCGAGTCGACGCGCTCGAGAAATGAGCGGAGCTTCGTGAAGAATGCTTGTGCGCGCGCGTCCTCTTCCGGCTCGTGATGCACCGGATGCGGATGGATCAAATCGAGACGAAAGCGACCGAGAAATAGTTCGCGAACGAAACTTGGACCCGACCACTCGCTCTCGCGCGCCGCTTCCGCAACGTCGCGCGCCTCCTGCTCCGTCGCGAGACCTGCGTTGTGCTCGGCCATGGCTGCCTGGCGTTGAGTTGGTTGTTGCTAACGCACTCTTCGTTCCCGTACCACAACGATCGTCGCGCCGGCAAGCGCGATCAGCGCGAAGATGAACCACTGGAAGGCATAGTTCAGATGCGAGCCCTCGCTAAGCTCAGGGAGATCTCGGCGCGCGGGGTGCGTGAGATCCGCAGTGTCACCGGCGGCGACCAGATAGTACGGCGCTACCGGAAACGGCAGCTTGGCCGCGAGTTCATGGCGCGTCACCCGACGAATGATGCGAGGGTTCGCTGCCTTCGTGAGCACCGTGTCAGCTGTGTATCGCTCAACATAACCGACAACTGAAACCGTATCGCGCTCGTGCCACCGCTTTTCGTCGATGGTCGAGAGGTCCGGCGAATACACCCATCCGCGATTCACCATCACCACGGTGTCATTGCCCGCGCGATGCAGTGGCGTGAGGATGTCCACGCCCGGCGACCCGCGCCGCGTGCGGGGGCTGATGAGCAGTTCGTGTTCGTAGTCGTACACGCCCTGCACGGTGGCGCCACGAAAGCGCGCGGAATCGGGATTCAACGGAAGCTGGCTGAACTCGCGCGGCTGCATGATCACTTGCTTCGTGAACATGCGATTGAACTCGCGACGCTCAGAGAGTCGCCCGAGCTGCCAGAAGCCCAATTGAATGAAGAGCGCGGCCGCAAGAACGGCGAGCGCGCAGAAGACGTAGATGCGTCGGCGCATTGCCACGAAACATAGCGAACGACCGTCAGCGGGCTGCGGTCACAGGTGCGGGAAAGACCTCGACGTCAAATCCGGTGGTATGGACTTCGCCCTTCACACGCGCCTGCACATACACGCGATAGCGGCCCGCCGAGGGAAACGCATAGGGGAATTTCAGGTAGCGAACTGTATCAGGACGGGTCATGACGTTCATGTCCTGCATTGCGCTCATCTGCAGCCGGCCATTTGCCGATGTGTCGCCATGGTTGCGAAGCTCGAACGCGCTGAGAGACGCCATCGACGCCGTGCCGCTCGGATGAAGATGCGTGAAAACCTTCCCGTCTTCGCGCACCACAACGGCGTGTCCCAGCATTCCCAGGTACGGCTCCACCAGCACCGGATTGGAGTGCGCATCCGACAGATAGAACTGGAGTACACCCGGCTTTTCCGCATACACCGGAAAGGCTCCGTTCCAGCGGATGAAGAATTCATTGTCGTGCGCCAGATTCTCCATGTAGGACTTCACGAACACGCGCTCGTTCACGCTCCATGATTCGTCGGCATCGAGTCGCTTGAGTCCTGCCGATGGTGTCCACGCCGGCAGTTGCACCGAATCAACGAGCGTTCGCTGCAAACCGCTCTCGTGCACCACGTCCGTGAAGACGCGATACTTCCCTGGTGGCAATACCGGCAGCACGCTGCGGAAGGTCGCGCGATCGGGCATGGTCGGATGGAGATGCGCGAACGCAAATGGAAACTCGACACCGATCACGAACATGTGCGCGAGCTTGCCATGGTCCGGCATCACCGCCGTGACTCCTGACCACGTACGATCTGTGACAACGACATCCAACGTCGGCACGCTGTCTACGAGGCGCACCTGCGCCGTGGTGCTCGGTGGCTTGTAGAGTGTTCGCGTGTAGGCCGACGCCTCGCTGTCCCACCAACGTGCACCGCCGAAAATCACGAAGGCGAGTATTGGTACGGTGATGAGCACGGCCTTCCGCGCCTTCCAGCGCCGTTCAGACGTCATCGCTTCACCGGGCGCAAGCTGACTCTCACCGGCCGCTGCGTGCACAGCGGTAATGATTCCCGCCACGAGCAGCGTGCCGAGTATCACGAGGAGAATTCGCAGCGACGGGCTCAACGCAAGTTGGCCCGTCGGCACGGCTGCAACGGGAATGGTGACGGTGCCATTGCCTGCACTTCCCTTCACCGTGACGCCCACGCTGTACGAACCGGACGCCATCATCCACAACTCGGCGGAATACGAACCTGGCGTACTTGCAACGGGAGTTGCCGCATCGCCCGTAGGTGCGCCTTTCGCACCTGCACGCCAATACACGGGTCGCACGATCACGCCTGTGACACGCTTGTCCGCGCTCGACACCACGATGTGCGCGAGTCCCGGCACAACACTCGGCGGACGAACCACGGCGTCGATCGCGTATGGCCCGGCGTTGCCGCTGAAGTAGGCGTCGGGGCTGCCGACGTGCGCCGCTGTGAACGACGCAATTATCAGAACTCCTGCGACAGCGACGAAGCGGCGCATCACCGCTGCACGCGAGTCATCCAGCG
Source organism: Gemmatimonadales bacterium (assembly GCA_038323865.1). GTDB lineage: Bacteria > Gemmatimonadota > Gemmatimonadetes > Gemmatimonadales > Gemmatimonadaceae > AG11. Next base: position 4,578 of record JBBQHJ010000198.1, on the reverse strand, counting down.
ACCGCGCACGATCCCGAGTGAACTCGAGATGACTGCTATTGCGGCAGCGAAGAGCAGGTCGCGCCAGATAGGCGTTCCGTCGCGAAATGGTTGCCGAAACTGATACGCGAACTTCTCGGACTGCACACTCTGCCAGTAGACGAAGTTGTCGGTGTGCAAGAACCAGTTGCGGCCGTGCGACATCAGAACATCCGCAAAGGGCCACTGCACCACGAGCAGAACAACCATGTAGGCAACGCCGAGCGCCGCGGAGGCCTGCAGGCGCGACCATTCCTTCACGCGCATCCAGACGAGATCGATCGCGAGTGCGGGAAGAATCAGGAGAATCGGAAAATCGAGCGGGATGTAGTGTGTGATGTCTCGATAGATGGGACCGAGCTTCGGCGTCGCCGGAAAGAGCATCAGCACCCAACTGGTTCCTGCGAACACGAGCATGTAAACGGCAGCGGCAGTCGCCGCGGGAAATTTGACTCGGCCCGCGATTGCTGCCGACGTCAACACCATGGGTAGTCCCACGCACATCGCGATGTAGAACGAACCCATGTGCATCTCGGTTCGATCAGTCCATTCCATGAGCAGCACCGATACAACCGTGATGAACAAGCCGCTGCTCCATGTATGCATCCAGGCGGCGCGCGCCCGTTCTTTCGAATTTTCGCGATTCTGAAGTGCGAGTGTGCGCAAAAGCGCTCCGAGCACGATGCCGAGCATGCCGAGTCCGAGCAGCACGTGCGGTGGACTCACGATGCGCACATCGAGACCATAGGCGTTGTGCCACCAGTCGTCGAACGGTGCGGACGTCAGCATCGCACCGCAGCCGAGCACGCAGACCCATGCGCCGAATGGCGCGCGAAATCCCCAGAACGACACCGTGCTCGCACGTTCTTCCGCGCTGGCCCAGAACGTCAGGTAAATCGCGAGCCCTCCTGATCCCAGTCCGGCAATCAGTCCGCCGCCCTGAATGAGCATGTGCGCGGGCGTCCAGAACGTGTCACGCCCAATCGACATGTGCCACGAAATGTCCCACAGCAATCCAACGACAACCATCGTCGCCGCGGTAACGACGGCGTACGCGTGCCATGCAAAGTCGAGCGACACCGCTCGCGTCGCCGTCCTCGGCGCAACATAGGTGCCGTATACCTTGTCAATTGAGGTTGCCATCTGGGATCTCGGAGTTTCGACTGGCCGACTGGCCGACTGGCCGACTAAAAGAGCGACATCTGCTCACCCAACGTCTCCGGATCCACCCACGGCTGGCCCAGCATACGCTGAAGCTCGCGAACGCTCTGCGGTGAGTGGCCGGCGTAATGATTGTTCACGTACCCATACACTTTCACTTTCACCTTCGACAACGTGGTCAACACGTCGGACCACTGCTCCAGTTCCCGTACGCGATCGATCTGGATGCGCGAGTAGTCAACGATGTCGCGGTTCGCGCCCATCCACCTGATATACGTAAATGATGCGGTTGGCCGAGCGGCGAGTGCGAGCATCTGTTTGCGCGGAATCCAGCGCGCGTCGGTAATCGCGAGTGCAATGCCGTGTTCGGCGAGCAATGCGACTACGCCGTCGTTGATCCATCCGCGATGCCTGAACTCCACGGCGAACTTGATATCGCGCGGCAGCGTCGGCAGCAGATTCGCGAGCGCCGGCAATTCACTCGGCCCAAAGTCCGGGCCAAGTTGAATGAGCACCGGCCCGAGCTTGTCGTAGAGCTCGCGCGCCCGATCAAAGAATTCTTCCGCAACCGGCCCGGCGTCGCGCAATCGACGCTCGTGGCTGATCTCCTGCGGCATTTTCAGCGCGAACGTGAATCCGGGCGGTGTCCGCTCGTACCAGCCACGGATTGTCTTGACCGGCGGAATCGCATAGAACGTCGAATCGACTTCTACGGTATCGAACGCGCGCGAATACACCGTGAGGTAGTCGGGCGAGCGCGTGTCGACCGGATAGAACGGTCCAACCCACGCGTCGTAATTCCAGCCCTGCGTTCCGAGTCGAATCGAGTCGGCCATCCGTTCAATCGGCGGCCGAGGCCAATGTCTGTCAAGAAGCGAAACGACTCTCGCGAGCGCCTCTTACGTTCCCGGCTGCGGCGGCTGGGCCGCGAGCCAATTCCAGTAGTTCGTGTTTGAGAGCTTGGTCGGTGGGTCGTCCATGCCGCCGTGCGAGTACGTCGAGTGCGTGGATTCCTGCCAGATCACGCGCGCCCGTCGGGTCGCTAGCGGCACCGTTTGTGTGAGCTGGTTGAACGTTGACGCCGCGAAGCCCAATGCCGCGTAGCGGGTCCACAAATTGGCGTTGTCGAGCACCGTGGTGTCGTTCGCGGGCAAGGCCTGATCACCCTCGTTGTCGTAGAGCGCAACCTTGTCGCCAACGACGCGAATGAACTCATCCGAGGCCGCCGTAAGCGTCGCCGGGTTGAGCGACGCCATGACTCCCGAGGACGCTTCCGTCAAATGCGACAGCGCCCATTGACCGTCGGCCTTTGACACGGTGCGCCACAACTTGGGATACATGTACGCGAGGTCGTACGCATTCACGCCGCCCATCGAGTAGCCGTAGTAGTCGAGTCGGCCCTTATCGATGGTGTAGCCCGCATCGACGAGGAGCTGGATCAAGCCAGGCATTGCAGCTCGCCAAGGCTTCTTGGTAACCGATTCGACGCCACCAGGCGGCATCTGTGGTGCGAGGGCAAAGTAGGGGAACGTGCCCTTGCTGTTGGAAATTGCGACGCCCATGCCCCACTGAAGACTCGAGGCGTTTTCCGTCCCCTGCGTTCCTGAACCGCCGCAGAACACCAGCACGCCAACCGACGCGGTGGCACTCGCGGCATTCGGCACGAGAAGTTGGAAGGGAATCGCACCACCGTTGGACGCGAGCGTTGGTTCGTAGTAGCAGCCCTTCACCCAATCGCCCTTGGTCGCCAGTATGGCGGCCGCCGTGCAGCTCGAGCTCGTGACGCTCGTCTGGCTCGTGGCGCTGAACGTGATCGTGAAGGCGCCGGTCCCGGAGTAGAGGAGCCCGGCGAACTTCGCGACACCGCCCACCGCGGTCGCGCTCGTGATCCCCGCCAATGTTCCGCTTCCCGACGCAAGGGTGGCGGTCACGACACCGGTAAACGTGGTGTCGAGTACTCCACTGGTCGTGCAGCGCACTGCAACGGGGCTCCCCGTCGAGAACGCCGTGCCCGAGATGTCCGGCGCCGCGCCACCCGCCGTGGTCTGCAGCGTGAAGTCGGTGGTCCCGTTGAACGCGGTGAGGTAGTACGCGATGCCCTTGATGAGCACCGCACTCCCGACATCCACGACTCCCGCCTGCGACACCGAGAACGTGCCGACACCAGCACCACCACTCACCGTGAGCGTGCCCGAGCCCGTACCAGACTTGTAGAGGCCCAGCTTGCTCACGCAGGTGGCCGGTGGCTGCACACCCATCACAAGCACCCTGGTCACCACAGGTGGGGTGGGCGGGGTAGGCGTGGTAGGAATGATGTTGGACGAGGGGCTATCAGTCCCCCCGCAGCCGGTCAGTTGCAGTGCACCAATAGCGACGCCGAACTTTGCCGCAGCACGTAGCATGGTGCGGCGGTCCATGACCGAGTCCGCCTCAATCTGTACGTCGCGATCGTCGTCGTGCTGGCGCATGGTCGGTAACCGGTCGTTCGAGGGTGATTAATGATAAGCATGGGAGTCGAGCTCAACCTGTCAAGACAGTCGAGCGCGCTCGCGCCGGTCCCGGTTTTGCCATCTGAATAAGCATCAACATCACCGGGAGAAAAGGCAATGAATGATTCAACGGACGGACGCATCGAGAGCGCGAAAGACGCCGCGCTCGGCAAGCACGACAATCATCCGAGCCACGTTGATGAAGCGGGCGAGGGCGTTGGCGGTATCGGTGGAGTACTCACCGGCGCTGCGATTGGGTCCGCGGGCGGACCAATTGGTACAATCATCGGCGGTATTGCCGGCGCCGTGGGCGGTTGGTGGGCCGGTCGTGCAGTGACCGAAGCGGCAAGCCACCTCACCAAGGATGACGACGCGTACTATAGCAGCCACTACGATCGCTCCACGACGAAGCTCGCCGACCGCTCGTACGACGACGTACGGCCCGCGTACCATTTGGGTCACGTTGCGGCGCATAATCCGGACTACGCTGGCAAGAGCTGGGACACCGTGTCCGCCGATCTGCACACGGGCTGGACGCCGGAGAACGCGAAGAAATACGGCGCGTGGGACAAGGTCAGCGCCTATGCGAGCGAGGGGTACACTCGCAGTCGCTCCGCGCTTGATACCGGTGCCAAGCGCACGTCCGAGACAATGAACGACATCGCCGACAAGAATCTCCGCTGATCACCGCGTAAGGTTCGCGCTACCGGGGAGCGCGGCGGTTAGTACATTCGGGGCACATGCCCCGCAACGCCGCCGCGCTCATCATCGGTTCAGGCCATCTGGCCTATCGCATCAAGCGTCTCGCGAAAGATCGCGGGATGACAGCAACACACGTCGGCTCCGACAAGTTCGCGTCGGGCCACGGTGGTGAATCGCGGCTCGAGTTGGTCGCTCGTGTGCTCCGCGA
>JBBQHJ010000197.1:0-9074 GCA_038323865.1 Gemmatimonadales bacterium | reverse complement strand
TGCACGTTCGAAGTCACCGACGAATCATTGAAGGCTGCCGAGGGCGCCGGAGCGCAGACGGTTCCCATCGGCGCCCCGTTGTCGAACACGCATGCATACGTCGTCGACGCAAACGGCAACGCCATGCCGTTCGGGATTCCCGGCGAACTGTGGCTTGGCGGCATGGGCGTGGCGCAGGGTTACTTGAATCGCGCGGAACTCACAGCCGAGCGTTTTGTCATGCACAACGATGAGCGCGTCTATCGCACTGGTGATCGTGTGCGCCTGTTCGCGCATGGACCGATCGAGTTCCTCGGTCGCGTCGATCATCAGGTGAAGGTCCGCGGCTATCGTGTCGAGTTGGGTGAAGTGGAGCACGCGCTCCGCGCGCATCCAGGCGTGCATGAGGCGGCCGTCATTCTCGCGACTGATTCGGCGGGTGCCGATGCACTCGCGGCGTATGTCGTTCCCAAGGCTGCCGGATACGCCGTGAGCCACGGTGATCGCCCCACCACCGAAAAGCTCACCGAATGGCTGGCGGCCGAGCTGCCTTCCTATATGGTGCCGTCCTTCATGCTTTTGCTCGACGCGCTGCCGCTCACGGCGAACGGCAAGCTCGATCGCGCGGCGCTTCCGCAGCCCGGCGGGCACGCTGAGGGAGCACGTGCGTACGTCGAGCCAAAGACGGACACAGAAAAGCAGCTCGCTGAGATCTGGAAAGAAGTTCTCAAGCAGGAGCGCGTTGGACTGTCGGACAATTTCCTTGAACTGGGCGGTCACTCCTTGCTCGCCATTCGCGTGCTTGGCCGTATCAGCCGCGCATTTGGTGTGCGTCTTCCGCTGCGCACATTGTTCGACGCGCCGACGGTAGAGGCACTCGCCGCGGTGATCGACAACGAGAAGGGCGCCAAGCCAGCCGCTGAAGGTGGAATCACCGCGCGCTCGCGCGATGCGCACCGCATTACATGACGTCGAACAACGAGCCGGGAATGACCGAAGAGTTGGTGATGCTGCCTGCGTCGTTTGCGCAGGAGCTGATGTATCTCGTGCATCGCAGTGCGCCGGACAGCACGTCGTACAACGTGCCGCGCGTGCGTCGCCTGCAGGGAGCATTGAACGTCGCCGCGTTGCAGCAGGCGCTCGATGCGCTTGTGGAACGACACGAGATCCTTCGCACCACGTATGCGCTGCACGACGAACACCCAGTGCAGGTGATCCACAATGCGCGCACGGTGCAGCTCGAGCAGCTCGACTACACGGGAAAGTCCGAGGCAGACGTTGAACGCGTGCTGCGCGATCGCATGTCGCGCCCATTCGATCTCGGCAACGACCTGCTCATTCGCGCCACGCTCATACGCACGGCGCCGAACGAGTACGCGCTCCTCCTCGAATCACATCACATCGCATTCGATGGTTGGTCGCGCGACATTCTCTTCCGTGAGCTCGACGCCTTCTACCGCCAGTTTGCCAAGGGAGAAACAGCGAATCTCCCCGCGCTCCCGATTCAATACGCCGACTTCGCCATCTGGCAGCGTGAGCAGCTCTCGGGCGATCGCCTCAACGCGCTGATCTCGCATTGGCGCAGTGCACTCGATGGTGCGCCGTTCACGCTCGACCTCCCCTCCGATCGCGAGCGCGGTGGGCGTCCGAGCTTCGACAGTGCGAGCGTGCTGTTCCGTCTCGAGCCATTCACGGTGGACGGAGCAGTCGCGTTGGCGCGTGCGAACAACGCTACGCTCTACATGGTGCTGCTCACGGCGTACATGGCTGTACTCCAGCGGTGGAGCGGCCAGTCCGACGTCCTTGTCGGCTCTCCAGTCGCGGGGCGTGCGCGCATGGAGACCGAGGGACTCATCGGCTATTTCGCGAACACGATCGTTCAGCGTGGTCGTTTCTCGACCGATCCAACCTTCGCTGAGCTTCTAGCCAGCGTCAAAGAATCCAGCCTGAGCGCATTCGATCATCAGGAAATTCCCTTTGAGCGACTCGTCCAGGAGCTCGCAGGAACGCAGGACGCAGCACGCTCGCCAATCTTCCAGGTCGTTTTCACGCAGATGGGCGTCCAGAGCGGCCAAGCGCCCACACTCGGCGACGTTGCCATGCAGACGTTCGCCGTCGATCTCGGTGTCACCAAGTTCGATCTCACGCTGCTGTTCTCGCAGCGTCCCGAGGGCGTCGAACTCACACTGCGGTATCGCACGGATCTGTTCAGCCAGGCGTCTGCCGAGCGTTTCGTAGCGCACGTGCGGGCGATGGTTGCCGGCGCTGTGGCGAATCCGCAGGCGAAGGTGTCGTCGATTGACCTGCTTTCGGATGCCGAGCGCGTAGAACTGAAGAAGTGGAACGACACCGCTGTCGACGAAGGAACGGCAGCAACGATCGTATCGATGTTCGAAGCACAGGCAGCGCGGGTGCCCGACCGAATCGCGGTTGTCGCCGGAGATGCACTGCCGACGTATGCGCAGCTCAATGCGAGTGCGAATCAGCTTGCGCACGCACTGAATGCAGCGGGCGTGCAGGCCGGCCAGCCTGTTGGCCTGCTACTCGATCGTTCCGCCGCGGCAATTACTGGTCTGCTTGGCATCATGAAAGCCGGCGGCGCGTACATGCCGCTCTCGGTCGACGCACCTGCCGCGCGCATCGCCGATCAGCTGCGCGAGTCAGCAGCGCGCGTGGTGGTCACCGCTTCAGCACATGCGGAGAAGATCCCAGCTGGCATAACGGTTATCGCGCTCGACGCAGACGCAGCAGCACTCGCAGCACATCCGTCGGGAAATGGCGCGGCGATTGAGCCAAACGAAATCGCATACGTCCTATTCACATCAGGCAGCACCGGCACGCCGAAGGGCGTCGCCGTCACGCATGCCAATGCGGTGCACTACGCACGTGCCGTGAGCCGAGTGCTTGCTGATGTTCAAGAAGGCGATGGCCTGAAGCAACTCGACGGCTTGCACTTCGGCCTCATGAGCACACTCGCCGCGGATCTTGGCAACACGTCGTTGCTCCCGTCGCTCTTGGCGGGTGGAACGCTGCATGTGCTCGAGCGCGCCACGACCACCGAACCTGCTCGCTTCGCCGAGTACATCGCTGCGAACAAGCTCGACATTCTCAAGACCACGCCGAATCACCTGAGCGCGTTGCTCGCGGGACGTCAGGACAATGACCTCGCCGCGGTGCTTCCTGCCAAATGGATCGTCCTCGGCGGCGAAGCCCTTCGCTTCGACCTCGCGCGCCGGTTGCTCGGCGCTAGCGGGCTGCGCGTGATGAATCATTACGGACCGACTGAGACCACTGTCGGCGTACTTACGAATGAAGTCACGCTCGAGTCGATCGCAGCGGCCAAGGAAAAGGGCGCAGTGACGATTCCGCTCGGGCGTCCACTCGCCAACACGCGCACCTATGTAGTGAACGCCGCGCTGCAACAGCAGCCTGTTGGTATTCCGGGCGAATTGCTCATCGGCGGCATGGGTGTTACGCAAGGCTACCTCGGTCGCGCAGATCTCACGGCCGAACGCTTCGTGCAGTTCGAGGGTGATCGCGTCTATCGTACAGGTGATCGCGTTCGCCGCCTCGACGACGGTCGCATCGAATTCCTCGGCCGCACCGACGACCAGGTCAAGATTCGCGGCTACCGCGTGGAGCTCGGCGAAATCGAGCGTACATTGCGCGAACATCCGGGCATCGAGCAGTGCATCGTGATCCTGAACACGGATGGCGGCGATCAACAACTCATCGCATACGTGGTTCCAAAGCAATCCGGATACGCGGTGAGCCACAGCGATCGCCCAACCAGTGAGAATGTCAGCGCGCTTGCCGCAGCACGTCTCCCGGACTACATGGTTCCGGGCGCGATCATGTTCATCGCCGAGATTCCGCTTACGGCGAACGGAAAGGTTGATCGGAACACGTTGCCGAAGCCCGATGCAGCTGCACAGCAGGCTTCTGCGTATGTCGCACCACGTACCGAGACCGAGACCAAGCTCGCGCAAATCTGGAAGGACGTTCTCAAGAAAGAGCAGATAGGCGCGACCGACAACTTCCTCGAGCTCGGCGGACATTCACTGTTCGCCATTCGCGTGCTCGGCAAGATCAGCAAGACGTTCGGGGTGCGCCTGCCACTGCGCACGCTGTTCGACGCGCCGACGGTTGAAGGCCTCGCCGGTATCATCGAACTCGAAGCAAGGCTCGCGGCGCTCGAGAACATGAGCGAAGAAGATGCCGCGAAGTTGCTCGCGTCAATGAATACCACCGGTAATACTGGCGGAGCTACATAGCCGGCATGGCAGGGGACAGTCCTGACTCGAGCGCACGAGAAGCACTGGAGCGGCGTCTCGCTGGCCTTTCACCGGCAAAGCGGGCGCTCCTTCTTGCGCAGGCCGGTTTTGCGCCGGTCGTCGCGAAAACAGCGACCATTCCAACGGTGCCGCGCGACACCGACGCACGATTGTCCTATGGCCAGGAACTACTCTGGCTGATTGAGCAATCAACGCCGGGGCATGCGTACAACGTCCCACGCATGGTGCGGCTCCGGGGCGACATCGATCTCAATGCGCTGCAGTTTGCCGTCAATGCGCTCGTCGAACGCCATGAGCCATTGCGGACGACCTACCACGCCGCGCCAGGTCATCCGGTGCAGCGCATTGGTGCGCCCAAGACAGTGCCGATCCATGTCGTTGGCGTCGCGTCTGAAGACGACGCGCGCATCAAGGCTCGCGAGCTCTCACGCATGCCGTTCGATCTCGCGAACGACTCGCAGTTGCGCGTCTCGCTCATTCGCATTGCGCCGGATGATCACGTTTTGCACATCGCGTCGCACCACATCGCGAGCGATGGCTGGTCGGGCAACATCCTGCTTCGCGAGCTGGCGGCGCTCTACGACGCAAAGCGCGCAGGAAAGACGGCAACCCTGCCAGAACTACCAGTCCAGTACATCGACTTCGCCGAATGGCAGCGCAAGACACTCAGCGATGATCGCCTCGCGTCGCTGATCGCGTGGTGGCGCGACAATCTTGCCGGCGCTCCGAAACAGCTTGATCTCCCCACCGACCGGGCACGCGTCGCCGGTCCCGGATTCGACGGTGCATCGCAAGGCCGCACGCTCGACGCACGCGTCGCCACCAACCTCAAGGCGCTCGCGCAGTCGCTCGGCGCCACGCCGTTCATGGTGCACATCGCCGCCGTGTTCCTCGTGCTCAATCGCTACACGGACGAGCAGGAGTTGATCATCGGCACTCCGGTGGCGGGCCGTACGTTACCGGAAGTCGAAGGTGTCGTCGGATTCTTTGCGAACACGTTGTTGCTCCGCGCGTCACTCGCGGGCAGTCCAACGTTCCGCGAGCTCATTAGTCGCGTGCGCACCGCGAGCCTCGGCGCATTCGATCACCAGGAGATTCCGTTCGAGACGCTCCTCGCCACGCGCGACGAGAACAATCAGCCAATCATCGCGGCACCGCAGGTTGTCTTTCTCGCCGATGATCCGGAGCGCGCACCATTTCATCTACCTGGCACCGAAAGCGTGCCCTTCGGCGGCTCGCGCGGCGCAACGAAGTTCGACCTCACGCTCCGCGCACAGGAACGGCCGGATGGCGTACGGCTCACCGCCGAGTATCGTACCGATCTCTTCGACGTTGAGACCATCGAGCGGCTGCTGAAGCACTACGGAACCTTGCTGAGTGGTGCTCTCGAGACGCCCGACGTCCCGATCGACGATCTTTCCATGCTCGACGCGGATGATGCGCGCCGGGCGATTCACGAGTGGAACGATACCGACGCGAGGTATCCCGAGAACGCGACGATTCACGGCCTGATCGAAGCGCAGGTCGATCGGCGTCCGGATGCAATTGCTGTGGAGTGCACGATTGACGGTGTGCGCGAGGCACTCACGTACCGCGAGCTGGAGCGCCGCGCGAACCGCGTCGCGTCGACGCTAAGAAACGCCGACGTCCAGCCAGACGAACGTGTCGGCGTCATCGTCGAGAAGTCGATCAACAACGTGGTCGCCATTCTCGGCGTCTTGAAGGCCGGGGCCGCCTACCTCCCAATCGACCCGAACTATCCCGACGAGCGCATCGCCTTCACCGTGTCCGACGCCGGTGCGCGCATCATGCTCACAGACGCTGACAATCGCGAACGACTCGCGGCACTCGGTATCGCAGCACGCGCGATTGACGTTGATGACGCGATAGTGCAGGGAACGAGTGAGTCGCGGCCGTCCCTGAACGTGTCGCCGCGGCACATGGCGTACGTCATCTATACGTCGGGTTCGACGGGCCGTCCGAAGGGCTGCATGATCGAGCACCGTAACGTCACGCGCCTGCTCGTCAACGATCATCTCCAGTTCGATTTCGACGAGAACGACGTCTGGACCATCTTCCACTCGTTCGCATTCGATTTCTCGGTGTGGGAGATGTTCGGTGCGCTCGTGTATGGTGGACGTTGCGTCGTTGTTCCGCGCGTGGTCGCGCAAAGCCCGACGGATTTCCTCGCGCTCCTGGAAAGCACAGGCACCACGATTCTCTGTCAGGTGCCGTCCGCATTTCAGGCGCTCATGGAAGAAGCCGCGCGTACCAGGCCGACACTCGCCGTGCGCTACGTCATCTTTGGCGGCGAAGCCTTAAAGCCGGCGCTCCTCAAGAAGTGGCGCACGTACAAGCCGGATACGCGCCTCATCAACATGTTCGGCATCACCGAGACCACCGTCCACGTCACCTTCAAGGAAATTGGCGACGAGGAAATCGCAGCAGGTGTTTCGAACATCGGTCGCCCGATTCCGACCACCACCGTCTACATGCTGGACCGCCAGCTACGCCCCGTACCAGTCGGCGTGCGCGGTGAGATCTGCGTCGGCGGACTCGGCGTGGCGCGCGGCTACCTGAACAGGCCCGAGCTCAACGCCGAGCGCTTTATCGCTGATCCATTCGTCCAGGGTGGAACGCTGTATCGTTCTGGCGATCTCGGACGCCAACTTGCCAACGGCGAGATCGAATACATCGGTCGTCGCGATCATCAGGTCAAGATTCGCGGACACCGCATCGAGCTTGGCGAAATTGAAGCCGTGTTGCTCCAGCAGCTGGATGTCGCCGAGGCCGTGGTGATGGTGCGAGAAGACACGCCGGGCGATCAGCGTCTCGTTGCGTACGTTGTCGCCGAGCCGTTCAAGGCGCTCGATGCGGTGACGCTGCGCGACGGCATGCGTGAGCGGTTGACCGAGATCATGGTGCCAACGGCAATCGAGTTCCTGCACCGGCTGCCCCTCACGGGCAACGGCAAGGTCGACCTTCGCGCGCTTCCGGCGCCGAAGCATGTTGGCACGGCGCCGTATCAGTATCCGCGTACCACCACCGAATACGAGATCGCCAAGATCTGGGAGAAGCTCCTCAAGCCCGGACGTCCTGTCGGTGCCTTCGACGACTTCTTCGAACTCGGCGGCCATTCGCTGCTCGCCATGCAGATGCTCGTGGAGATCGAGCGTGTGCGCGGGCAGCGTATTCCGTTTGCGTGGCTGCTCGAGTCGTCAACGGTGGAGGCGCTCGCGAACCGGCTAACAGATCCGCTCATTGAGAGCGGAGAACTGCCACTTGTTGCGCTTAACAAGGAAACGGCAGGCGCTCCCTTCGCCTACCTCCACGGTGATTGGACGGGCGTCGGCTGGTATTCGCGCCGTCTCGCCAAGCTTGCCACACCGGATTCTCCATTCTACGTGCTCGCCACCGTTGGCACGGACAAGGAAGAATTCCCGTGGACCATCGAGCTCATGGCCGCGAAGCAGGTGGAAGAGCTGCGCAGGGCACAGCCACAGGGCCCCTATCGCATTGGTGGCTTCTGCGTTGGCGGCGTCGTCGCGTTCGAGATGGCGCGCCAGCTTCAGGAGGCAGGTGAAAAGGTCGATCGTCTCGTGATCGTGGACAGCGGTGCCGTGAACGCGCGGCTCGGTGTACTCGCGCAGGCACGACACCTGGTCACGAGCTCGGATCCCATCGAGCGGCTCGAGAAGCAGGCCAGCCTCCTACATCGCCTGCGCGTGCTCGCGAACAAGGCACGCATTGCGAATGAAAAGCCGCTGGCAACACGGGCGCGCTGGCTCGTACGCAACGTTGCGAGACGCATTCCCCTCGTGAAACAGCTCGTCCCCCAGGGAGACGCCGCAGTGACACAGAACGGCGCCGCAGCAGCGGCCGCCGCGGATGGTGACGAAATCGTCATGTGGATGCAGCGACGTGCAACATCCGCATACGTGCCTCGTCATTACCACGGTACGATCGATCTCATCTGGGCATCGGGCGCGCCGGGGAAGGCGTTGCGCGCGAATCCGCTCGATGGATGGAGGCGCGTCTCGGATAATGTACGTTTGCACACAATTCCGGCCGTGCATATCGGCCTCATTACGGAAGAATTGCCGCGTCTCGCTGAGACGCTCAAGGATATTCTTAGTGGCTGAGAGTTCAGGCGACCCGGAAGCACGTCGCGACGGCCGCATGCTCCAGTTCGACGGATTGCGATGCATGGCCGCGTGCATCGCCGAGCGAGGAGTTGTCTCTGATCGCTGTCGTGGTTCCTCGTTGAAAAGCCCATTCAGAACCTGAAGCGCCACATCGAATACGCATAATGACAGAGAGCCAGTCGTTGCCCGCCACGAAATCATGGCCCGTCGCCATCGTGCACTTCTTCCGCGATGCGATACTCATCGTTGGAACCATCGTGTTGATGCTGATCTTCATCGAGGTCTGCGTCCGCCTCTGGGACACGGCACGCAGCTCGATGCGCACGAAGCAGGCATCAGGCCCCGCGAGCCCGAGTGCCGGCAAGCCATGGGTCGGCGAGTTCAATCGTGAATTCGATGCCACTCGCAATGTGGGCTGGCAGTCATTCGTCTACTTCCGGCGCTTCCCGAATTATCACGGCAAGTACGTCAACATCGACAGCCTCGGACATCGCGTCACCCCGCAGCCGAGCACTCCGGCGACTCCGCTGGCCAAAGTGTTCTTCATGGGCGGCTCTACGATGTGGGGCAGCTTTCAGCGCGACGATCACACCATTGCCGCCGTCGCATCGCAGCGTCTCCAGGAGTTGGCCGGTCCCGGTCAGCGCATCGAGGT
>JBBQHJ010000196.1:0-9110 GCA_038323865.1 Gemmatimonadales bacterium | reverse complement strand
CAAGCGTGTGATGCCCGGCTTCGTGATGGTGCACGAGCACATGTTCTATCCATCGGGCGGCGGCATCGTGTACAACCAGCAGGCTTTCAGTTTTCAGCGGTTGTATCTCGCCGGTGGCGTCACCACGGCGCGCACCGCCGGCAACATGGCCGGCTACGCGGACCTCGAACTCAAGGTCGCAATCGATAGTGGCAAGGCGCTTGGTCCTGATCTCGACGTGACGGCGCCGTATTTGAACGGACCGGGCCTGCCGATCTATCAGGTGCATGCGCTGAAGGATGCGAAAGATGCGCGCGAAATGACTGCGCACTGGGCCGATCGCGGCGCAACGTCGTTCAAGGCGTACATGCAGATCACGCGCGCCGAGCTGAAGGCGGTGGTGGACGAAGCGCATCGTCGCAAGCTGAAGGTGACAGGCCATCTCTGTTCCGTGACATTCCGCGAAGCCGCGACAATCGGCATCGATAACCTCGAGCATGGACTCGTGGTGGCCAGCGATTTCGTGAATGGGAAAAAGCCCGATGAGTGTCCCTCGGCGAACGGCGGCGTGATGGGTTCGCTCGCGGATATCGTTGTCGCTGGCGAACCAATTCAGTCGCTCATCAAGTTCCTGGTCGCGAAGAAAGTCGCGCTGACGTCGACGCTTACGGTCTTCGAGACATTCACACCGGGCCGGCCGCAGGCGCCGGCGGGCGCGGTAGAGGCGATGCTGCCGGAGACGCGCGAACAGTACACACGCGGCTGGACACGAATCTCAACTCAGACAACGTCACCGTACACCAAGCTCTTTCCGACGGAGATGGCGTTCGAGCTATCGTTCTTTCGTTCGGGAGGATTGTTGATCGCTGGTACGGATCCCACCGGATATGGCGGTGTCGTCGCCGGCTACGCGAACGAGCGCGAGCTGGAGTTGCTTGTCGAGGCGGGACTCACGCCGCTCGAGGCGATCAAGGTGTGCACGTTGAATGGCGCGACGTATCTCGGTCGGTCTGCTAAGGTCGGATCAATTGCTGTCGGGAAACAGGCGGATCTGATCGTGGTGAATGGCGATCCGTCAGTGCGCGTAAGCGACATCGAGAAGATCGAGACCGTATTCAAGCATGGAGTGGGCTTTGACGCCGCGAAGCTGTTTGCTTCTGTGAAGGGGCAAGTGGGGCTGCACTGATGCTGTCATTCCGAGCGGAGCAAGGAATCTGCTTTTTCCCCGATTGAATACCGATAGCTAGTTAGCTATCATTACCTATGGACAACGGCACCGGCCCGCGACTGCTCCGCGAAGCGCGGCACCGCGCTGCGCAATCGCAACGGGAACTCGCACAAGCTGCGAGCACGGCCCAGTCGGTCGTCGGGCGTATCGAGGCGGGCCTCACATCGCCCACGCTCGCGACACTCGAAGCACTCGTGAGTGCAGCGGGCTTCGAGTTGCAGACGGTGCTTGTCCCCAAGCGTCGTGCGGATCCGGTCATCACACTCTACAAACGTGACGTTGACCGCACCCTGTTGCGCGAGAACCTGCGGCGGACGGTCGAAGAACGTTGGCGGATGCACGCCGCCTTGCACGCGCAGGGCGTGGCGCTCCAGCGCGCCATGAAAAAGGCGCGCGCGCGAAAAACACCGTGATTCCTCTGGAGCAGTTCCTCGCGGCCCTGCATGGACGCGGCGTAGATTTCGTCATCATCGGTGGTGTGGCAGCGCAGGCGCACGGATCCGCACGGGTGACACAGGATCTCGACATCTGCTACAGCCGCACCCGCGACAACATCGCTCGGCTCGTGCGCGCATTGACGCCGTTCGCACCGTATCTGCGCGGCGCGTCGCGAGGACTGCCGTTCCAATGGTCAGCAGCTACGGTACAAGCGGGGCTCAACTTCACCCTCACTACCACCATCGGTGATCTCGATTTGCTTGGTGAAGTGACGGGCGGGGGAGGTTTCGCACAGCTCGCGCAACACTCTGTCGAAGTCGAGGCATTCGGATTCGAGACGCGCATCATCTCGCTCCCGTGGCTCATTCATGTGAAACGTGCGGCCGGCCGCCCCAAAGACCTCGAAGTCATCGCGGAGTTGGAAGCGTTGGAGGAGGAGATACGTCGTGCGAAGAGGTGAGGACGTTGTCGGAGAGCGCGTTCGCCGTTTTATCCGGCGTGTCCTCCTGTTTCCGTAGTGTCTGTGCATTCAGTTTGAACATTTCTCGCCAGGATATGATGCGTGCATCGAGAGTGGTACTATGTCTCGCCATCGCGGCCACTACCGCAAAAGCACAAGCCACCGCCAGGAACGGTGTGCGCGCGCCGCGGCTCGCCATCCGCAACGCCACCATCATCGATGGCAACGGCACCCCTGCCTCAGGTCCCGCTGACATCCTGATCGAAGGCAATCGCATCACGAGCGTCACCTTCCTCGATCCCGTCGCCCTCAAAAGTGGCAACGCCAAGCGCCCCGCCGCTGACGTCGACATTGACGGAACCAACAAGTTCGTTCTACCGGGCCTGATCAACGCGCACGCGCATCTCCAGGACGAACGGTCACACATCCCGCAGTCCTACGACTACACGCTCAAGCTCTGGCTCGCGTGCGGCATCACGAGCGTGCGCGAAGTCGGCGCCGATACGACTGAAAAAGTCATCGCCATTCGTGATCGCGGCGCGCGCGGCGAAGTCGCATCACCGCGACTGTTCATCTACGCGCGCTTCTCCAACGCACCCGAGCCCAAAACGCCCGAGGCATCGCGTCTCCGCGTCCAGGCCATCAAGAAGATGGGCGCCGACGGCATCAAGATCCTCGGCATCGACCGCGACAACATGCAGGCCATGCTCGACGAAGCGCACAAGGTTGGACTTCGCGTGGCACATCATGCCGGTGTTGAAGAGACGAACGCCTGGGACGACGCGCACTTCGGCACCACCAGCATCGAGCATTGGTATGGCATTCCCGACGCTGCCATTCCCGACGGACGCCAGCGCTTTCCGTCGAACTACAACTATCGCAACGAAACCGATCGCTTCCGCTGGGCCGGACGTCTCTGGCGCGAGGCTGATCCGGTTCTCCTGGGCAAAGTGCTCGATACACTCATCGCAGCGAAGGTCGCGTGGGTGCCCACGCTCGACATCTACGAAGCTTCGCGCGATCTCCAGCGCGCGCAAAACCAGCCATGGTTCGCCGAGTATCTGCACCCGACGCTCGAAGAATATTTCCGACCCGATCCGGCAAACCACGGTTCGTACTTCTTCGGCTGGAGCTCAACCGACGAGACGTTCTGGAAGGACAACTATCGCATCTGGATGTCCGCCCTTCGCGACTTCGAGCGCAAAGGTGGCCTCATCGGCGTCGGCGACGACGCGGGCTTCATCTACCAGATGTATGGCTTCGGATTGATCCGCGAACTCGAGCTGCAACAGGAAGCGGGCTTTCAACCACTCAAGGTCATTCAGCACGCCACTGGCAACAACGCGCGCATACTCGGCCGCGAATCAGATCTCGGTCGCGTGCGAGCGGGATATCTCGCCGATCTTATTGTGGTGAATGGAAACCCGTTGGAGAATCTGAAGGTCTTCTATCCCACCGGTGTCGATGAAGTGCGCGACGGAAAGGTCGTGCGCGGCGGCGGCGTGGAGTGGACCATCAAGGACGGAATTCCCTACCATGGCCCGACGCTGCTGCGCGAAGTTCGCGACATGGTGGCCAAGGCGCGGATGGAACGTTCCAAGCGGTAACGATGGCGTCCTGAGTGTAGTAACGATGTCGTCCTGAGCGTAGCGAGGGACCTGCTTTCCCCCCCCAACCCACCTGATCATGTTCAAGCAAGCGTTAGTCATCCTCGCCGTAGTCGCCACGCCGGCATACGCGCAAAGCACCCACACCACCGACGCGAAGATGTTGTGGGAGCAGGCGCACAACTTCATCGCCGATGCCGCGAAGGACGTGCCCGAGAGCATGTACTCGTATCGCCCGACCCCTGAGGTCCGCACACTCGGCGAACTGTTCGGTCACGTCGCTGGTTCCGAGATAATGTTCTGCGGTATGTCACTGGGCGACAAGGCCGCGGAGGACAACGTCGAGAAGACCGCCAAGACGAAGGCCGCGCTCGTGAAGGCACTCGCCGACGCGAAAGCATACTGCGCCAAGGCCTATGCGAAGACCGATGCGGCAAACGCCGGCATGGTAGATATCTTCGGCTCGCAGCACAGCAAGCTGTACGCGCTCATGATGAACGCCACGCACGACAACGAACACTACGGCAACATCGTCACGTACATGCGCATGAACAAAATGGTGCCGCCGTCGAGCAAGAAGTAATCAGCGCACTACCATCGACGTAAACGGCGCGACATACGCCTGAAGCAGTACCAGAATACCGACGAGCACAGCCAGCGCGACGCTGTGGCCCAGCACGAAGCGAAGAATCTTCCATTCGTGTCCATACCACCGCGTCGCCGTGCTCGCCACCACGATGCTCTGTGCATCGATCATCTTGCCCATCACGCCGCCGGAGCTGTTCGCCGCGGCCATGAGAATCGGACTCACGCCGACCTGCTGCGCCGTCACGCGCTGCAGACTGCCGAACAACACATTTGACGACGTGTCCGACCCCGTGAGTGCGACGCCGAGCCAACCGAGTAGCGTTCCGAAGAACGGATAGGCAACGCCGGTGCGCGCAAACGCGAGTCCAAGAATGACGTCCTCGCCCGAGTAGCGCGTGGTGTATCCAAGCGCGAGCATCGCCGCGATCGTGAGCAGCGATGGCGCAACAAGCGTGAGCGCCTTGCCATACGTGGCAATCACTTCGGACGGCTTGTACCGCAACAGCACCGACGTGATGATCGCCGTGAGGAGAATCGCCGTGCCGCTGGCCGACAGGATATTGAAGCTGAACACCGCCGGCTCAGCAGTCGCCTGCAAAACGACAGGCGGTGCGCGCAGCACGAGCTTGTCCAATCCTGCAATCGGAATCTTCGGCGCGTAAACGCCATTGAGTGCCGTCTTCACCACTGGCAGCCCCCACGCGCCCACCACGATCATGAGCACGATCCACGGCATGAACGGTGTGACGCCGAGCCGCTTGTCGTCCTGGGCGGAGCGAGGGACCTGCTTGTTGGTCAGGCGCAAATACAACATCAACGCCGAGATCGAACACAACGACGCCACAATGTCCACCAACCACGGCCCGTGGTAGTTCGACACGAGAAACTGCGGCACCGCGAACGAGACTCCAGCAACAAGCAGCGCTACCCACGTCTCGCGCACACCACGCCATCCCGAATGTGCCGCGATAAGCCACGCCGGAACGATCACCGAAAAGATCGGCAACTGTCGCCCCACCATTGCACTTAGGTCTTGCAGATTGAGCCCCGTCACGCCCTGCAATGCAATGATCGGCGTACCCAGTGCACCGAATGCCACCGGTGCCGTATTCGCGATGAGCGAAAGTCCCGATGCCTGCAGTGGAGGAAACCCAAGCCCGATCAACAGCGCGCCCGTAATCGCCACCGGCGTGCCAAACCCCGCCGTCCCCTCGAAGAACGCGCCAAAACAGAACGCAATCAGCAAAAGCTGCAGGCGCGGGTCTGTCGTTACTCGGCGAATTGCATTGCGGAGTTCAAGCAGCAGCCCTCGCTGTTCCGCCAACTGGTAGAGAAAGATCACATTCAAAATGATCCAGCCAATCGGCAGCAGACCGTACATCGCGCCGAAGGCCGCCGACGCGAGCGCCATCTTCACCGGCATGCCGATGATTCCGACAGCAACCGCCAACGCGACGAACAACCCCGCCAGCGCGGCGTAGTGCGCGCGCACGCGCTTTGCCGCGAGCAATCCGAGGAGCACGAAGATCGGAAGCCCCGCGGCAATCGTCGACAGCAATGGACTGCCCAGCGGATCGTAGCTCTGCAGCCAGGGCATCGGCGCACTCGGCGAATGGAGCGCCAGATATAGCCCTCAGCACGCGTGGGTTCAATGAATCTCCCGACACTGGTCTGCGTCGGGCGCTCGTAAGTTGCGAGCGATGCTCATTCCCAAGCTCGTTACGACACTTCGCGGGTACACCCGCCGGCAATTCACCAACGATGCAATTGCCGGAGTCATTGTCGGCTTCGTCGCGCTGCCTCTCGCGATTGCCTTTGCCATCGCCAGTGGCGTGTCACCTGATCGCGGAATCTGGACGGCCATTGTTGCCGGATTTCTCATCTCGGCGCTCGGTGGCTCCCGCGTGCAGATCGGCGGGCCAACGGGCGCCTTCGTCGTCATCGTCTACGGCATCACCCAGAAATTCGGCATCGACGGACTCACCGTTGCCACGCTCATGGCAGGTGTCATTCTCGTGGCCATGGGTCTCGCGAAGCTCGGCTCAATGATCGAGTACGTGCCGTACCCGCTCATCACGGGATTCACCAGCGGCATAGCAGTCATCATTTTTTCCAGCGAAGTCCGCGACTTCTTCGGGCTGCACATGGACACGGTGCCCGCAGGCTTTGCCGCCAAGTGGATCGCGCTGACTCAACACGCTCACACCGCGAACGCCCACGCGATCGGTGTGTCCGTCGTCGCACTGGCCATCCTTGTCGCGTGGCCGAAGGTATCCGATCGCATTCCGGGGCCATTTGTGGCGCTGGTGGCTACCACCGTTGGCGTTCATATGCTCCATCTGAACGTCGAGACGATTGGGTCGCGCTTCGGCGACATCGCCGCCACCGTGCCTCATCTGGTCATCCCACACCTCACGTTGGAGCAGGTGAGCGCACTCGTCGGGCCGGCATTCACCATCGCCATGCTCGCCGCCATCGAGTCGCTGCTGTCAGCCGTTGTGGCCGACGGAATGATCGGCGGACGGCATCGTTCCAACATGGAACTGGTTGCCCAGGGAATCGCGAACATCGCGTCTCCCCTGTTCGGCGGCATTCCCGCGACGGGCGCCATCGCGCGCACGGCAACGAATGTGAAAAACGGCGGACGCACGCCCGTGGCGGGGATGATCCACGCCGTCACGCTGCTCATCATTGCATTGTTTGCGGGCCGGTGGGCGTCGTACATACCCATGGCCACACTCGCGGCTATTCTCGTGGTCGTCGCCTACCACATGAGCGAATGGCGCGAGTTCCTCAGTGAGCTGCGTTCGCCCAAAAGCGACGTCGCTGTGCTACTGACCACGTTTCTGCTCACCATCTTCGTGGACCTCACCGTCGCGATCGCGGTAGGCATGATCATGGCCGCCTTCCTCTTCATTCGCCGCATGGCGGCGGTCGCCAACGTCAGCCTGGTCACAGACGACGTCGCCGACGACGCCGCGCTCTTCGATGCTGACACGAGCGAACGTCGTGCCGCACCGAAGGACGTAGAGATCTACGAAATCAACGGCCCTTTCTTCTTCGGGGCCGCCGCAGCGTTCAAGGACACACTCGGCCGCGTTGCCAGCAAGCCGCGCGCGCTCGTCATCCGCATGCGCCACGTGCCGGCCATTGACAGCAGCGGCATGCGTGCGCTCTCGGACGTGGTGCGACGCACGCGGAACGATGGCACACGCGTCTGCCTGGTCGAAATTGCGGATCAGCCGCTCGCTGCGCTCTCCGCGTCAGGTGCGCTGGAGCGACTCGGACAGGAGAATGTCTTTCCAACGCTCGAGGCGGCACTCACCGCGCTCGCGGTGCGCGATCAGGGAGTCGGTCGCAAGCCCCATGTGTGACCAAGGGTTGCCAGCAACCCCGCATACAGCTCAATGCCATCCCACAAATTGCCGATGCGAAGATTTTCATCGGCGGCATGCTGGTTGTCGTCGTAGTTCGCGATCGGCAACGAGATGATCGGAACGCGGAGTATCTGCTCGAACAGGTAACTCGGCCCGCTGCCGCCGACGGTCGGCACCACGAGCGGCGCTTCAGCTGCGCCTTCGGAAAGGGCAGCGAGAACCGCCTTGCCGTAGGGTCCATCCATCGGCACGCGTGACGGCGGATAGCCGTGCTCCCACTTGAGGTACGCCACGCGTGCATGCGCGAGCCGCATTGCAGCCGTTACACTGTCGTGCGTGACGAAATACCCTTGCTTGCGGATGTGCTCCTCGACGATGCGCTGCACCCGATCGGGATTCTGATTCGGAACGAGGCGCAGGTCAAACGACGCGTACGCCTCGCTGGAAATCGTGTTCGACCCGGTTTCACGCACGCCACCCACCTTGATGCCGCGCACATTGAACGCCGGCAACATGATGCGCTCGGCCAGCGATGCATCATTCGCCTCGGTGTGCGCCATGCCCAATGCGGCACGCAACGTCGAGTCGTACTTCGGCAACACGGCGAGCGCACGACGCTCCGCCGGTGAGATCGGCTTCACGTCATCGTAATATCCGGCGACCTTGATCTTGCCGTCCGCATCGCGCATGCTCGCAATGAGATTCGCAATCAACGCCGCCGGATTCGGCGCCCAATTGCCATAATGCCCACTGTGCAGTGGGCGATTCGGACCGAACACGGTGAGATCGAACGCCGTGATGCCGCGCTGGCCGAACGAGAGCTGCTGTTTTCCACTCTGGTGCACCGGACCATCACAGAACAGCCATCCGTCGGCCTTCAGCTGCGTCGCGTACGTCTTGAGGATCTGGTCGAGATGGGGCGAACCCGCTTCCTCTTCCCCCTCGAAGAACACCTTCAAGTTGACGGACTGCTTCGCGGCACTTCCGCGCATCGCATCGATCGCTGTGAGAATGGCAATGATCGAGGCTTTGTCGTCTCCGGCCGAACGGCCGTAGATGCGCGCCTCGCGATCAACCTTCTCCGCGCCCGTCGGCATCGGGATCACTGCACCGCCCTTCTGGATCTCGGCGGTCCGCAACACCGGAGACCAAGGCGGAGTGGTCCACTGCTTGGGATCGAGTGGCTGGCCGTCGTAGTGCGCGTAGAGCACGAGCGTACGCGTCGCACCAGGCGCAGGCAGTTCGCCATACACAGCTGGCGGCGCATTCGGCACCGTGAGCAACCGCGTGTTCGTGAATCCGCGCTTCGCTAACATCGCCATCAGCCGATCGGCATTCTTTCGAATACCAATCGAGTCAGTCGCGAGATTCGGCAGCGCCAGCAGCCCAGCGAACTCGTTGACAATAGCCGCTTCGTGCTGCTCACGATACGA
>JBBQHJ010000195.1:0-9144 GCA_038323865.1 Gemmatimonadales bacterium | reverse complement strand
GGGAACACGGAAGGCGTAGTCGAAGCCTTGTATTTCCACTCTCTGCTTGTCATCCTGAGCGGAGCGAGGGATCTGCTTGTCAGGCGTGATAAGCAGGTCCCTCGCTCCGCTCAGGACGACAACAGAGAGGGCTAGCGCGCGGACCATGGAATTGGCGGAGGGAGTTGCTCGGCGAAGCGCCACGGTGCGGGACCTTCACGACCGAATGACATCTTGGTGAGACGCGCACGCACCATCGCGATTGGCATGGCCCCACCCTGCAACACCGCGTCGTGGAATTCGCGCTCGGTCATCTTTTTCGAATCAACAAGCTCGTGATGGAGCGCGCGGAGTTCGAGTCCTCCGAGCATGTAGCCGGCCTGATAGAGTGGAGAATACGACCCGTTGAAGGAGCGACGGACTTCGCCTTCCGCGTTTGCGCGCTCGAAGTTCACCGTGTCGACCAGGAATTGAATGGCCTGATCGGGCGTCATCTTTCCGAGATGGAAGTTGAGCGAGAAGATGATTCTCGCACTGCGATGCATGCGCCAGAACAGCGCACCCATGCGATCCTCCGGGCTCGAATGAAAGCCGTGATCCCAGAGGAACATCTCCCAATAGAGTGACTGCCCTTCATTCCAGAACGGCGTGCCGAACAACCGGCGATGCTGGTTGTAGCGCGCTTGCATAAAACCCTGGAGATGATGGCCGGGATTCAGCTCGTGGAACACGGTAGCATGCGAGAAATGCGGATTGTTGCCGCGCATGCTCATGAGCTTCTCTTCGTCCGTCATTTCGGGCGTGGGATAGCTCACGAGAATTGACGTTCCACCGAGGAAGAACGGGGAGACCTTCTGTCGCTCGGGGCTGAGCATTTCCATGCCCCAGTCTTCGCGCGCGAGAAGCGGAATCGTCACCCAATCGTGCTGATCGAAATAATTCTCGGCCTGGCGTGCAAGATCGCGAATCAGATCGGGCTGCTTGCCCGGCTCGACGTACGTGTCCTTCACCTTCTCCATCGCCGCTTTCCAATTGTCACCAAAGCCCATTTCGCGCGCGGCCTTCTTCGCCTCGCTCAGGGAGAACGCATACTCACGCTCGGCGATCGCAATGAGTTCTGTCGGTGTGTAGGGAATCATCTCGTGCTCGAGATCATCCTTGAGTCCGACGTCGCCGATTGGATCGCCGATGATGGGGCCGTCGTTCGAGGCGCCGCCGCCACCGCCACCACGGCCGCCCGAGCTTGCGACGAGTGCGGCCGCGGGAATTCCAACGACGCGTTCGCGCAACGTGCGCGCATAGCGCGTGAGCGCGGTGTCGAGTTTCGAGTACGGCGACTTGACCCACCACGAGAACATGGGGTCGTAGCCTTCGTAGTAGCGATACCAATTGGTGACGACGCTGCGCACCTGATCGATGTTGTCGGCGGCGCGATTCGCAACCGTGCGCGTGACCTTGGGTGGCGTGGCGCGCGGACGACCCGTGTCCGCCTGCACTGCTCCACCACGACCACCGGTCGGTTGCTCGAACAACGCGCGCAAGCTGTCGACCTGCTTGATGACCTGCGACAGCGTCCGCGCGGTGATCGTGGGATTCACAGCGGCGAGAGTGCGCCGAGTGTCTTGAAGAGCGAGCAATCGATCGGTGAACGGCAACAGCACCACCGTTTCCGCACGCTTGCGATCACCGCGATCGAGTTCGGCGACTTGATGCTTGAGATGATTGTCGAGCAGCACGTAGTCCGCCTTGCCCTCGGCGTTCAGCTTGCCGAAGTCCATGTCGGCGAGTCGAGCGCGCCATGTGGTGGCGAAGGCACGCAGTCGCTGACGCTGCTCTGGCGAATCACCGGCATCATACCGGCGATTGACCGATTGCAGGTCCGCCGAGTAGCGCTCGACTACGGGCGCGAGATCGCTTTCGTTTCGCACGATGAGCGTCTCGAGCTTCGGAACTGTGGCTGCGGGATCGACTTTCAGCGGTTGTGCAACGGGTGGCAGCTTCTGCGCCTCTGCGGTGCTCGCGAGAAGCAGCGCCACGACGAACATGAATCTCTTCATCAAGTGCTCAAGTGAACGAGTAGAAGTAGCTGGTGACATCGCGAGATGCCCCGCCGATGATCTTGGTCATGCGCGTGGTGACCTTCCCCTTGCCCGTGAGCTCGTATTCGAACACGGTCGGAGCAATATCAATGAAGGGGTTGGTCAAGTGGCCGTTGAGCGTGCCGCTGAAGGTGAAGTTGACGGTCTTCACGGCAGGCTTGGTGGGAGTGGACGTCGGCACTGTGAACGGTGACGCCGTGAAGTTCAGGCTTCCGCTGAAATAGAGGTGCAGGTTCACGCCGGTGTTGTAATCGACGATGCCACTACCGAGGGTCTGATCGCCGGCGAGCGAACCGTGCAGGGCGACGCTCGATCCGGGTGCAAGAAAGTTCGGCATCGAGAACGAGCCGATGTCGCTCAGGTTGATCTTGGCGCTGAACTTCGAGGTGCGCAGGGTGAAGTCGACGCCTGAGGGGGACCACAGAAACAACGAACCGCCGGTGACCTTCAGTGGGATTGGAGGCATGGTGCTCCGTAACGTGAGTTGTGCTGGTGGGGCCGTCGGCGGCCGTTCGTGCGCAGCCAGTATGCCAATGCTCCACAGCCGTGACAAGGCGAGGTGGAAACCTCGATGCGGCGGGGCGAGATTCCGCGCTTGGACACGACAAAACTCCAGGCGTGTTGGGACGCGATCGGTTTGGGCGCGCTCGGTAGGCGGCGTTGGCCCGTATGTCACTCTCTTCTCGCGCGCAGGTATTTCGCGTGAGAGCGCTGATGCCTCTCTCGCGGATAAGCTTTGTGTGACGGCGAAGGAGATCGATATGCCCTGCGACGTCATCACCGCGAAGCTCGGCAAGGACAGGCCCGACGGTGCGCTCAAGACGAAAGTCGTTCGCTTAGTCTTGACAGTCCCAAGGGTAGACAACCGAAGTTGGGGAGGAGGGGGAAAACGTGAGGTGCAGATTCCTCGACTTCGCTCGGAATGACACCTGTGCAGATTCCTCGACTTCGCTCGGAATGACACCTGTGCAGATTCCTCGACGTCGCTCGGAATGACACCTGTGCAGATTCCTCGACGTCGCTCGGAATGACACCTGTGCAGATTCCTCGACTCCGCTCGGAATTTCCTATTTCGTCTTTGCTGCTGGGAGACTGCGCCCGTTCTGATGCAGGATCAGCGAAGAGACAAATCCAGCGGGATTCTTTTCGAAGGTGACCTGAACGTCGACTTCCTTGATGAAGAAATCGGTATCGCTCTCTGGCCAGAGACGCAGCCGTGATTGCCCAGTTGGCTGCATGTACAATCCATCACCTTCGGCAGTGATGACCAGATCGAAGTTCGGCGCGAGCGAGTACGTGCCGACGTAGCGCGCCAGGGCAGCGGCGGGCATCTCGATGGCAGTGCGCTGCTTGATTGGCGACGGCTTTGGAACGAGCGGGATCACCGGGTTCAGCAGATGCAGGCCGATGTCATCGGCGCCAGCGCCGGTGGTATTCGTCATCACGACGACGGCCATCTTCCGCTGGCGATTCAATCCAATGAACGTGCGATAGCCACCGGTGCCGCCGTTGTGCCAGGTGATGGTGTCGTTCGGCGACACCTGACTGAACCAGTTCAGGCCAACGAACTGTGTTGGTGCGGTCTGCTTGTGGACCGCCTGCGCAGTGGCCATCGCGCTTTGGAGCGCGCCACGTTCTGGATGCAGGTTCGCGTCGGCGAAGCGCAGCATGTCGGTGGTGGTCGACCGAATCGCTCCAGCGCCGGCGAACGTCGGGATATCCCAATTCGCGACAACATTGCCCTGCTCGTCGTGCCCAAGCGCGAGGTGGTCCGTCATCCACGGCGTGAAGGTGATCGCACTATGGGTCATGCCGAGTGGTGCGAGTATGCGCTCGGTGACGAGCTGTTCGTACGACTTGCCCGCGACGAGCGAGAGCACGTGCCCAAGGAGTCCGACGCCGAGGTTCGAGTATTCGAACGTTGCGCCGGGATCGCGAGGCAGCTGGTAGGCGGAGAGAAATTCGTAGAGCTGTTGCACCGTGTAATCGGCGTACGGATTTCTCGTGTCTGCCGGCTTGAAGTTGTCCGGCATTCTCGGCAAACCGGAATGCTGCTCTGAGAGATCGCCGAGTGTGATCTGCCTTCCGTTGCGCGCCGGAATGTGGACGGATGACGGCAGGTATTTCTGGACGGGATCGTCGAGCTTGACCTTGCCTTCGCTGACCATCTGTGCGAGCAGAGTTGCCGTGAAGACTTTGCTGATGGATCCGATCTCGAACACTGAGTTTGCGTCGAGCGACATGCGGTTCGGGCCGGGATCACCATAGGCGATGATGCGCTGCTTTCCGTCGGGGTCGATCAACCCGATGACGATGCCTGCGGATCGGCCTTCGTCGACGCGTTGCTTGATGATGGCACGGACTGCGGAGTCGTTTGGAAATCCAGCTTGTCCGCGAGCCGCTGGCGTGATCGCGGTCAACGCGAGTACTAGAGCTTTGAGGCGCATGGAGGGATGCTATCGCCAATTCCGGCTTCTGCAACTACGTGGCACAGATATCACGGATGCACACAGACAGTCCGATGAAAGCAAAAGGCGGCCCGGAACGGGACCGCCTTCTGTACGTCCTGAACGGCGAGGCACGCCTACGGAGTCAGTGTCTTCCCCTTGAAGATGTCGTACATCTGCGTGTGCTTGGTATCGAGCGGCACGATGCGACCGTCGATGATGAGATACTTCGTATTCGTCTTGGCCTCGAGCATGTCGCCATCCGTTACCACAACGTTTGCAATCTTTCCGACTTCCAGTGAGCCGAGCTTGTCGCTCACGCCGAAGATCTGTGCGGGTCCAAGTGTTACTGCGCGAAGCGCCTGGTCCTTCGGCAATCCGAACGCAGACGCCATACCTGCGACGCTCGGCAGGTTACGCACTTCGGAGCAACAGTCGCCCGAGGTGATGGAAAAGCGAACGCCTGCCGCGGCGAGCTTTGCGGGGCCGGAGAAGTTGTAGTCGTACGGATCGTCCTCGCGCGGTGGAAGCTGAAGCACGCTCGTGTAGACGATCGGTACGTCATGCTGCTTGAGATATGCTGCGATCTCCGGCGCATCACGGCCACCGATGATGATCTCCTTGAGCTTCATCTCTTCGGCGAATGCAACCGCGGCCTTGATGTCGGTGACACGATCAGCCGGCATCATCACCGGCATCAGTCCGCGGACGTACGGCACGAGCGACGCGAGCACGACATCATGCCTCACGCGTGGGAGCGTCCTGTCCTTCTCGGCGGCATCAATCGCGTTGCCATATGCAGCGGCATCGCGGAGAATGGTGCGTAGCGAGTCGAGCTGACGCGCGTTCTGGCGCGCCTGATCGGCTGGATTGCCGGCTGCTCCGCCGCCGAACCCACCGCGACCACGACCGCCGCCGGACTTCGGAAGGTCGATCACCATTGCCGCGCGCGGAACAACCTGCATTTCCGGCGCAGTGAAGCCGGCGAGATTCACGAGCGCGGCCTGTCCGGAGAGAATGCCGCCGGTTGGACGCGAGATGACGCTCGTGATGCCGACAACGCGTGCAACGCCGATGTGCGCGCTGTGCGGGTTGATCGCGTAAATGGCCTGCGCGTTCGGATTGAAGTTGCCGACTTCGGCAATGTCGACGCCGGATGCAGAGCCCTGTGGAATTTCAGACAAGCCCATCGACGTGCCGGCGTCCATCATGCCGGGGTACACGTTCATGCCCGTGGCGTCGATGACCTTGGCGCCGGCAGGAATGGTGACGTTCGCGCCGACCGCGGTGATCTTGCCACCGGAGATGACGATGGTTCCGCTTTGAATTTCAGGACCGCTGACGGGAAAGATGTGCGCGTTCTTGATCGCAATCGTTTCCTGCGGGCCTGGCGGCGGGTTGTATGAGCCGAGCTGTGCGTGCGCAGTTGTTGCGCCGAGTATGGTGGCGGCAACGGCGAAGTACAGATTCCTCGACTTCGCTCGGAATGACACGTTCTTCATTTAGTGATTCTCCGGCGGAGCAGTCGGTGCGCCAAAGCCGCCACGACCTCCACGAGCTGGTGCCTGGTTGGGTTCCGCCTTCTCGAGCTCCGCGCGCTCCTTGGCCTCGGCCTCGCGCATGGCAAGATCCTTCTGCTTGCTGAAGAAAATTTCACCGTCGATGATCGTGTAGTCGACGCTCGAATACACACTCAGCGGGTTGCCGTTGTAGATGGCGATGTCGGCATCCTTGCCGACTTCGAGTGAGCCGACGCGCTTGTCGATGCCGAGCTGCTTGGCACCGTTGATCGTGATGGTCGACAACGCTTCCGTCTCCGTCAGGCCGCCGTACCGCATCATCTTCGCAGCATCGATGTTGAGGCGACGCGCGCGGCCATCGTCATCTGAATTGATGGTCGTGAGCACACCGGCGCGCATGTTGATCGCCACATTATAAGGAATGGCGTCATAGGCCTCGACCTTGTACGACCATTCATCGGCGAAGGTGGACAGACCCGTGCCGCGCTTCGCGATCTCGTTGGCAATCTTGTAGCCCTCGAGCGCGTGCTGGAGCGTCTGAATGTGGAAGCCGAATTCATCGGCGACGTTCAACAGCATCAGCATTTCGTCGGCGCGATACGAGTGCGCGTGCACATAACGTTTGCCCTCGAGCACTTCCTTGAGCGGCTCGAGCTCGAGATCCTTCCGCGGCGCAATCAGCGTCTTGTCCTTAACCGACTTGGCCGTGTACTCGTCCCACATGGCCTTGTAGTCCTTCGCGCGCGTGAACGCATCGCGAATGACTTCTTCCTGGCCCATGCGCGTACCCGGATAGCGGCGCGGAGGCGTCTGCACGCCGGGAATGTTGATGTTGTTGCTGTTCTTGCGCGTGACGTTTTCACCGAGCGCGAACTTGATGCCCGGCTTGGCGTCGGGGAACATCATCTCTTCCGTGCTGCGGCCCCACTTGAGCTTTACGACGGCATTCTGTCCGCCAATCGTGTTCGCCGAACCGTGAAGAATATTC
Source organism: Gemmatimonadales bacterium (assembly GCA_038323865.1). Lineage (GTDB taxonomy): Bacteria > Gemmatimonadota > Gemmatimonadetes > Gemmatimonadales > Gemmatimonadaceae > AG11. The sequence continues at coordinate 2,111 of JBBQHJ010000195.1, read as the reverse complement.
AACGTCGTGACACCACCGGCGAGCGCACGATAGATATCGATCGCTTCCGGATTCAGCACGTCGCGAATGCGCGCCATGCTCGTGACCGAGAGCGTGCCCTCGTTCGTGGCATCGCTCATCATGTGCGAATGCGGATCGATGATACCGGGAATGACGAACTTGCCCGTTCCATCAATGGTCTGCGCATTGGCCGGCGCCGTAAGACTCTTGCCGATCTGCGCGATCTTGCCGTTCTGAAGCAGGATGTCGGTGTTCGCGAGCGTACCGCGCGTCACCGTCATCACCGTCGCGTTCTTGATGAGGATGGGAGCGGCCGCGGCCTGCTGCTTCACTGCTTGTGCCTGAATCGTCTGCGCCAGCACGGCTGAAATGGCCAGCGCGCGAGTGATATGTCTCATCGAAGCACCTTCGGATCGTAGTCGGACGGGGGAACTGGATCACCTGCGGCGGCAGCGGGACGTTGCCCCCCGGCATTGCCAGCACCCTGTGTTGGCGGACGCACCGTGATCGGACGTCCATCGACGTAGAGCTGCGACACGCGCGCAGCCTTGTCGCCGATGTCGCCTTTCATGACGGTGAGGTTGGCGATCTTGCCCACTTCGAGTGAACCCATGCGATCGCCCACACCAAACAATTCGGCGGGCGTCATCGTCAGCGCACGCACCGCCTGATCGGTGGACAGACCAGCGTCAACCGCACGCTGGACGTTGGTGAGATAGTCGGTCCACGTGGTGAGTCCGCCCGATTCAAAAGCGAACTTCACACCCGCCGTCGCGAGACGACCAGCCGCCTTCGGATATTCCACGCGATCCTTCAGCGTGCGAAGGGGCTCCGGATCGGCATCGACCTGTGGAGCCGTTGTGCGACGCGGAAAATTCACCGACAGCAACACCGGGACGTTCTCGGCCTTGAGGCGATCGGCGACGAGATTCGCTTCCGAACCACCAGCGATGATGGGCCGGATGTTGAACTCCTTCGCGAGATCGAGTGCGCGGATGATCTCACGCTCCGTGTTCGCCTGCATGATTACCGGCTGAGTGCGGGCGAGCACCGGCAAGAGCGCCTCGAGTGACGGATCGAACTCCACGCGAGCCATGCTGCGCGGATTCTTGTCGTAGGCCGCCTTGAGCTCGCGGTAGCGCTGCGTGTCCATCAACTGCTGACGGAGCACGGCGAACACGCCCATCAGAGATCCGGGGTATCCCCCGAATCCACCGCCGCCGCCCCCACGTCCGCCGCCGAATGAGATGTTCTGCGTGACATTGGGCTTCACGATCATCGCAGCGGCCGTTGGACCACCGAGGTTGATCAGCGCCGACTGGCCTTGGAAGACACCGGCACCGGGCGCGGTGAGCGCGGTGGTGATGCCGGCGCTGCGCGGACCGTCGAGTGCCTCTTCATCGAGGCGAACCTGATCGGCGGCGCTGACTTCCGGCGTGACGCCACGCGGATCGTCGGCCGTGAGGCCACTCGCAGCGCGTCCCACACCGGTACCTGTTGCGGCTGCCGGAGCGGCAGCGCCGCCACGACCAGCGGCCACACCACCCGCCGGCGCGGCAGACGCGAGCCCGATGGTGCCATACGAATCAAAAAGGCCGGGATAGATCGTAAGGCCGGTTCCGTCGACCACCCGCGCATCGGCGGGAATGGCGACATTGGCGCCGATGGCGGCGATCAGGCCATCACGTATGATGATTGTGCCCTTGGGAATGACGGGCGACGACACCGGCACCAGCTTGGCATTGGTGATGGCGTATGTCGCGGGAGCGTATCGTTGCGCAAAAAGCGGCGGTGCGCAGAGCGCGACCGCGGCCAGCGCCGCCGATACGCGGCGTAGCGGGACAGGCATGACAGGGGATCTCCTCGAGAGGCGCTCGGCGGGAATGAAGCCGAGGCGGGGTGCGTCTGGGTTACGTCGCAGAATATGCGAGTGTTGGGAGTGTTTGGCGACAAGCAGATCCTGCGCTCCGCTCAGGATGACATCGAGCCTCGCGTGCATCGCTTCGCGGCCTCAGATTGTGCAGCCAGAGACACGTTTCAAGGAGCCCCACTGTGACCCGCAGGTCATTTGTACTTGTCGCGCTGATCGCCGCCGCACCTGGTTCGGCGTT
>JBBQHJ010000194.1:0-9203 GCA_038323865.1 Gemmatimonadales bacterium | reverse complement strand
CATGTTCCGAATTGGACGCAAGGCGCGATGTCGCTACTGACTTCGTACCGCTGGCCGGGCAATGTGCGCGAGCTGGCGAACATCGTGGAGCGGCTCGCGATTCTGCATTCGGGTAGCGAGGTGGATGAGCGACAGGTGCGTGCGGTGCTTCCGATCGACGGTGGTGTGAGGAAGGAAGAACCGCTGCCTGATCCTGCGGCGCTGGATGATTCGCTCTCGGACACGCTCGATGCGCATGAGCGCATGCTGATTGTGCGCGCATTGTCAGCAGCGAATGGAAATGTTGCCGAGGCGTCGCGGCGGTTGAAGACCGATCGTGCAAACCTGTATCGGCGCATGCGCCGGCTTGGGATTCCGGTTGGTGATGAATAGGGGCGCGAGGTGCAGATTCGTCGACGGCGCGCTTCTCGCTACGCTCGGAATGACACTACTCGCCAGCAGCGTGGCGGCGCAGGACACGAGCAGTGTGCTGCCGCGGGACGTTGCGCGCGAGGTGGTGCAGCTCTTCAATGCCACCGCGACGCTGCGGACGACGGACCGGACCGACATCGACAGCGGGCGCACGATCAGGGGCGACGTCGCGGTCTTGAATGGCCCAATCACGGTGTCCGGCCATGTGACGGGGCGAGTGCTGGCGATCAATGCGGATGTGGTGCTGCTGCGCGGCGCGCGGATCGATGGCGACTTACTTGTCGTCGGCGGAGAAATAGAGGGTACGTCACTCGCGCGTATTGGCGGCGAGATTCGCATCTACCGGCCGTCACTTCGCTACAGCCAGGTCGGCGATCAGCTCGTGGCGGAGGTGCAGGACGGCGTGGATGTCACGTGGTGGCGCCGGTGGGAGCGGCGGCGGCGTCACAACTTCAACAGCCTCGAGCTCGCGACGGCGGGCGTCTATAATCGCGTGGAGGGACTGCCGGTGCGCGTCGGTCCGGTGCTCTATCGCGATCAGGGTTGGGGCCATCTACGTGTTGACGCAACGGCAATTCTCAGAACCGAGAGCAGTTTTTCCGGTGCATCGGCCGACGTCGGCCATGACGTAAAGGGGGAATTCCGCATTGGCCGGCAATACGGCGCGACGCTCGGTGCGCGGCTGTTCGACGTTGTAGAAGGTGTGGAACAGTGGCAGCTCAGCGATGCCGAGGTTGGACTCGCCAGTTTTGTATTTCATCGCGACTACCGGGATTATTTCTCGCGTCACGGTGGGCGTATCAGCGCGGCGCTGCGGGCGACGGACGATGCGGATCTCACGCTCTCCTACAGTGATGAGCGATGGAGCTCGCGGGCGACGCGCGATCCATTCTCGCTCGCGTTAAATGGGCGTGCCTGGCGCGACAATCCGCGCGTCGATGAAGGGCGGTTCCATGTGGCGAATCTCACGCTGCGTGTGGACACGCGAAACGACGCGTTCAATCCATTGGCAGGGTGGTACATCCTTGCCGACTACGAGCGCGGCGTGGGCGCGATCAGCGCGTATGGGCCAACGTCGAATCCAATTCCGGTAGGAACGGGACCGACTCGATACATTCGTGGCTTCCTGGATTTGCGCCGTTACAACAGGCTTGGGCCGAGCTCCGCGCTCAACGTGAGAGGTGTGATTGGCGGCTGGATGAGCGGCGATCCGCTACCGCTCGAGCGCCGCCTTTCGATTGATGGCCCGGGCACTGTGCCAGGATTCGACTTTCGCGTCACGGGCGGGCACGATGTCGGTACGTGCGCGATGGGCGTACCGGCGATGGGGCGGCCGACGGAGTGCGAGCGCATTGCACTCGCACAGCTGGAATTGCGCAACGATCTGCACGTCTCGATGAGCCGTCGTGAAGACGGCGAACGCGTGAACGTATTTCGGCTCGATGGCGCGTGGGTGTTCTTCGCCGATGCCGGCCGTGGCTGGACTGTCAACGCGCCCGCGAGCTCGCTGAACTACTCACGAAGAGAGCTTCCACCTCTTTCCACGTATCGTACGGATATCGGTGGCGGCGTCGACTTCGGTGCGCTCGGCATTTATGCAGCGAAGGCGCTGTCCGTTCCGCGGGAGCCACTGAACATCTTCCTGCGTGTACGTCATCGCTTCTAGCCGACCCGTGCGGCTTGCGCGCGTCGTTGGACTCCTGCTGTTGATGTTGTCCGTCGGCGGCTCGCCAGCACTCGCACAACCGCGTTCGCCAACGCTCAGCGTCGCTGCGCCGGATGCGGCCGGCGTGGGTGCGGTGGTGACGGCAACGAATCTCTTTGCAGAAGCGGAGATGCGCGATCTCGTGCGCGCGGCGTTCCCTGTGCTCATTCGCTATCGTGTGGAGTTGTGGCGAACGGGCGGGCTGTTCGACAACCTCGAGGGTCGCAACGAGTGGGAGCTCATCGTGCAATATGATCCCTCGGCGCAGCGCTACGGCGTAATCCGGCGGCTGGGCAGCAAGCTCGAGGATGCCGGCAGCTTCGTCACACTGGCGACCGCGCAGACTGTGCTCGAGCGGCCGGTGCGCACACTGCTCGCGCCAGATCGCGCCGGTTCGCGCTACTACTACTCGTTCACGCTCGAGATGGAAGCGCTTTCGCTCAGCGACATGGACCAGCTCTCGCGCTGGCTGCGCGGCGTGCGCAATGAAAATGCGGCATCTGCCGTTGGGTCAGGATTGCGCACGTTGATGCTGCGCATGCTGGGCGGCGAGAAACGGCGGTACACTGCAAAGAGTGCATCGTTTGTTGCGGAGAAGTGAGAAAGCAGATCCTTCGCTGCGCTCGGGATGATAAACTTTCTCCACACTCCAGCCGACAAAAAAGCGGCTAGCTCTCCGCTGCCGCCGCTTGCTCCGTATGCTCGTGACCGTGCACCTGCTTGCGGGAGTCAGGATGCACGCGATGCTCGAGCGCTTCGAGCTGGTGGAGCATGGCGTCGCCGTAGAAGGTGCGAATGTATTTCGCCTGCGTCTGCGTGAGACGCCGCACTGCCCATGACAAGTGCACGAAATGCGGCTCGACCGGATGGGTGAGCGGATGCATTCCGATTTCATGCGGCAACCGATTTCCCTTGCGCGTGTTGCAGGGCGAGCAGGCCGTGACGACGTTGCTCCAGTCGTTCCGCCCGCCGCGTGACATGGGAATCACGTGGTCGCGCGTGAGTGCTTCGCGCGGCCGCAGCTCAGCGGCGGGACGTCCGCAGTACTGGCAGCGATAGTGATCGCGCGCAAACAGGAACGTGTTGGTGACCTGACGGCGAAAACGGCGCGGTACGTGAATGAACTTGGTCAGCCGAATAACGGCGGGCCGAGGCATGGACATTCGCTCGGAGCGGACCACACGATCGGTATCCGCTTCGACGATTTCCGCCTTGCCGTCGATGACGAGCCGCAACGCCCGACGCATGGGAACCATGGTCAGGGGCTCGAAAGACGCGTTCAGAGCCAGACATCCGAGGATCAATCGCACCTCCGGCGAACTTTTTTAAAGCTAGGCCGGTGCGACGGTCTGAACAAGAGAAGCAGATTCTTCACTGCGCTCAGGAGGACCGCTGGTGCCATGCGTGCAACTGAGCCGCAATTCGGCAAACTCGCTCGGAAACGCCGCTGGCGACGCGGCGGAGCACACCGCCATCGAGCTGCATGACACCCGCGATCATCACGTGGGACGGCGGCACATCGGACATGGAATAGATCAATGCGCCGACAGGCTCGTGAACCGGCGCGCGGTGCGCCGGCATTGGAAATACCGCGAAGTCTGCGGCCTTCCCTGCCTCGAGACTACCGACTTCGCCGTCGAGCCCGAGCGCGCGAGCACCACCGAGCGTCGCAAGTTCGAGGGCCTGTGCGGCAGTGACGACGTTCGGCCGCAGCTCGCGCGCCGTAGCCATGAGTGCAGCCAATCGCGCCTCTCCGAGAAGAGACATGGAATCGTTGCTCGCCACGGAATCGGTGCCAATGCCGACACGAACGCCAGCGTCAAGCAACGCCACCAACGGAGCAATGCCATGTGCGAGCTTGGCATTCGACGCCGGACAATGCGCCACACTGCAATCGTGGGCGACGATGTCGCTGATGTCCTGCTCGTCAACGCGAATACAGTGAATGAGCAGTGGGCGGCGGTCGAGCACGCGCAGTCGCCTCAACAATGCGATGGGCGACCTGGCGCGAGGAGCGACGGCGATGTCGCGCTTGCGCAGGCCGTCGGCGAACTGGCCTTCGCCACGCACCACCAAATCGCTTTCGATCTGGCTCTCGGCGATGTGCACGGCGACGGGAAGATCGCGCCGCCGCGCGAGTTCGGCCGTGGCGGCAAATAGATCGTCGGAGACCGAGTAGGGTGCATGCGGTGACACGCCAACGCGCACGAGCGCCGTTTTGCGCGACACCATCTCCTCGACCTTGGCCTCGAGCTCGGCGATGGATCCGCCGCACTGGCTCGGATCGGGACCAAATACTTCGCGATAGCAGATGCCTCGTACGCCATACTCGAGCATGGCATCGAAACCGGCGCCGCTGTCGCCAGTATCGGCAAACGTGGTGACGCCGGACCGAATGCCCTCTTCGACACCGAGTCGCGCCGCATCCAGCATCATGTCGGGCGTCATCACTGCACGACGCGCCGCGGTCAGTCGCAGTATCCACGTCCGGAAGTCGAGCCCTTCGAGGAACCCACGCATCGCCGTGAGCTCGAGGTGGCAATGCGTGTTGACGAGCCCTGGAATCAGAATGGCGTCGCCGAGGTCGACGTCCTGCGGATCCGCGGGTGCGTTGCTTCGCTTCCCGACGAACGCGATGCGACCCTCGTGAACAACGAGTGTTCCGTTCTCGATTGGGGGCGACGAAACAGGGCAGATCCAACGCGCGTGGTACCGCGTCATTGGCCGAATGCACCGGTGCGCGAACCGTGTCGCTCGGGATCATAGAGATCTTCGTCTCGCACGCCGAGCCTGCGCGCGGTGGCGAGCGGCGCGGCGACGTCTGCGACCTGCGTTCGCGAATGTCCGTCGGAACCGAGCGAAATGCGGACGCCCGCATCAATAGCGCGGCGCACGATGCGCTCGTGCGGCGTGTAGCGATTGGAGATCTCGAATGCGATGCCAGCTGCGTGCAGCGCCGCAATCATGCGTTCTTCGCGTTGCTCGGTCCACAGCTCATGCGGATCGATGGTACGCAACGGCGGCGGCAGCAACGTCGGATGCGCAAGAATATCCACGGGCATTTCTTCCGCGAGCGATTCGAGCGACGCTACGTGCGATTCCACATAGCGGTCGGGCGTGAGTCCGGCGGGCAGCACGCTGACGAACGCTCGACAAGATCCGCCACCGTTTGTCAGCCGAATCGAGTGCAAGGAGCCAAGACGATGTGTGAAGCGGCGCACGACGGAAGCGGATAGCTCTCGCCAAAGAGCATCGTGCCAACAGAACTCGCCGCCGCGCAACACGGGATAGTTGTCGAGATCGTCGAGATACTCCTCGACGAGCGCAACTGAATCGACCGTGGTTGGTGCGTCGCGCGAGATGTGATCGCTCACGCTGACACGCACGCCGAGCGATATGCCGCGCGCCACGAGTTCGCCGACGTTCAGCGCGCCGTCGGAATGCGTGGTGTGTGCGTGACAGTCGGTGGGCTGCCAGCTGGTTAGGATGGTGGGATCTTGAATGGGTTGGTCGTATCGCGCCGCACACGCGTCGTGTCGCGAGCGGGACGTATGGAATCAATGGTTGGACGCACGGGGCGCGTTGCGCGCGGAATCGGCGCGGCACCGGGAATGACCACGGACCCTGGGGTGGCCGTGGGAGGACGAACCCTCGCGGTATCGAACGGCCGGCGCATGGTGTCGGCCGGATACGGTGTTGCAACGGGCGGCCGCGACGTCGATCCCGCAGGCGGAAAGCCGAAGGACGTGTCGACGGTGGCGCCGTTGACTCCCGCTCCAGAGGGCATGCAGGTCTGAATGGGATCGGTGCCCGCGATGAAGTATTCCGTGTACGAGGCGCAGCCCGGGCCAGCGAGAAGTCCAGACACCGGATCCACCTCGCGAGCCACGATGCCATCGGGACGCGGCCAATCAGGCGGCGCAGGCTTGCGTCGGTAGACCTCGCGCATGAATGCGGTCCACGCGGGGGCCGCAAGCTGACCGCCTTGCGCATTGCCTTTGATCTTCTGCGGCTTGTCCAATCCCATCCACACGCCTGCCACAAGATCTGCGGTATATCCCACGAACCACACGTCCGCCCCGTCATTGGTCGTTCCTGTTTTCCCGCCGGCCGGATAGCTGAACTGACTGCCGACCGATCCTGCAGCCGTTCCCTTGCGAACGACGTCCTTCATCATGCTCACCATCAGCCACGCCTCTTCCTGCGACATCACGGGCACGCGATTGACCGTGGGTTCCCACAGCACATCCCCCTTTGCGTTTTCGACGCGGACAATCGGCGTTGCCGACGTGCGCGTTCCGAGCGTGGCAAAGGCGGAGTACGCGGCGATCAGCTCGATGGGATAGACATCGGCTGCACCAATGTTGATAGACGGGTATGGAGGAATCGGCGTGGTGAGCCCGAATTTGCGCGCCATGTCGATGACGCTCTGCTCCCCGAGTTCCATGCCGACCTTGATCGCGACGATATTGCGCGACTGGTAGAGTCCACGCCGCATCGGTATCGGACCGTCGAACTTGCCGTCGTAGTTCTGCGGCGTCCAACTCCCGCCACCGGCCAGCGGAACATCGACCGGTGAATCGTCGACCATATACGCCGGCGAGCGGCCGTTCTGCACCGCGTCGGCGTACACGATCGGCTTGAACGTCGACCCTGGCTGACGCAGTGCCTGCACCGCGCGGTTGAACTTGGAGTCGTCGAAGTCACGTCCGCCCACGAGTGCGCGCACCCCGCCCGTGCGTGGATCCATCGCGACGAATGCGCCCTGCAGATATGGAGAATTCGCGGCGCCGCCCTCGCTTTCCCGTTCGGCAATGCGCGAGAGATAGTTCTCGAACGTCGGATGCTTGTACGCACCGTAACGTCCGGACTCGATCGCACGCAGCTGCGTCTCCATCGCGCGTTCGGCAGCCGACTGGAGATCGACGTCGAGTGTCGTATAGACCTTGAGTCCCTGCTCGTAAAGCCGCTGGCCGAATTGGCTCTCGAGCTGCTGCCGAACCCATTCGACGAAGTACGGTGCAACGTCGCCCGCTTCCGACTTCCGCGCGAGCTGAAGTGGATAGGCGCGTGCGAGGCTCGCGTCGGCATCGCTGATGAATCCTTCCGAGCGCATCAACTCGATAACCGTGGTTCTCCGCTGCAGGGCACGATCAGGAAAACGGCGCGGGTTGTAGCGCTCGGGCGCCTTTGGCAATCCAGCAAGGAGCGAGACCTCTGCGAGATTCAGGTCTTTCGCCGACTTGCCGAAGTAGCGTTGCGACGCCGTTTCGACGCCGAACGAACCGTTGCCGAGCGAGATCTGGTTGAGATAGAGCTCGAGAATCTTGTCTTTCGAGTACTTCGCCTCGATCGCGCGCGCGACCTTGATTTCCTTCAACTTGCGGACGACCGATTTCTCCCGTGAAAGTCGCTCGGGAAAAATGTTGCGCGCCAGCTGCATGGTGATCGTGGAGAAACCTTCCGCGAAGTTGCGCTTGCGGAGATCGACGATGATTGCGCCAGGTACGCGCATGAAGTCGACGCCCCGGTGACTGTAGAAGCGCTTGTCCTCAACGGCGATGAAGGCGTTCTTGAGCAGCGGCGAAATCTCGTCGATCTTGAGCAGCGTACGGCGCTCGAGCCCGAGTTCGGCGATGAACCGTCCGTCGGCCGCGTAGAGCTTTGATGTCTGCCGTGGCTGGTATTCCTCGAGAACATCGACCGATGGGCATGCGCCAGCGCGGCACACCAACGCCCAGCTCGAGTAAAAGCCACCGAGCATGAACGAGAGGATGAACACGGTGAGCAGACCGAGGATGCGAGAGATCCGCGGGTGGTCGTGACGCCACTTCCTGGAGAACGGAAAATTCATCTATCGGGTCTGCGGTTGTTGCTGCGCTGAAGGTTAACCGAGTTCGCAGGGGCGACCAAACTGCCCATCGGGGGCTGCGCCGTCTAGTTTTGTGCCATGCACAACACTGCGGGACTGCTCGAAGAGCTGGAATGGCGAGGCTTGGTCTACCAACGCACAGACGGGGCCGCCGAATTGTTCGAGAAGGGCGGAGCGTCGGCCTATATCGGCTTCGACCCGACGGGCTCGAGCCTGCATGTTGGCAGCTTGCTGGTGATCATGATCCTGGTCCATCTTCAGCGCCACGGGCACCGGCCTGTTGCGTTGGTGGGCGGCGGCACCGGCATGATCGGCGACCCGAGCGGGAAGACGGTGGAGCGGCAGTTGCTGACGGCGGAGCTCGTCGCGGCCAACACCGCGGCGATCCGCGGCCAGCTCGAGCGCTTCCTCGATTTCGAGGGCCCCGCGGCAGCGCGCATGCGCGACAACGCCGAGTGGCTGACGCAGCTGAACCTCGTGGAGTTCCTGCGGGACACCGGGAAGCACTTCACGGTGAACTACATGCTCCAGAAGGATTCCGTGAAGTCGCGCATGGATGCCGGCATTTCATTCACGGAGTTCTCGTACATGCTGCTGCAGGCGTACGACTACCTACAGCTGCACAGGCGGGATGGCGTCTCGCTTCAGCTTGGCGGCAGTGACCAGTGGGGCAATATCACGGCGGGCATTGAACTCGTTCGTCGCGTTGAAGGTGCAGAGGTCCAGGGACTGACGGTGCCTCTGGTGACGAATACGTCGGGCACGAAGTTCGGAAAAACGGAATCTGGCGCGGTGTGGCTCGATCCGGAACGCACATCGCCGTACGCGTTCTACCAGTTCTGGCTTGGCACCGAGGACAAGGACGTCATCCGCTACCTCAAGTATTTCACGCTGATGACGAAGGACGACATCGGCACGCTGGAGGAGGGTGTGACCGCAGCGCCGGAGCAGCGCATTGCCCAGCGTACCCTCGCGCGCGACGTCACGCGTCACGTGCACGGCGACGGTGCACTTGCCGCGGCCGAGCAGGTGACGAGCTTTTTCTTTGGTGGTCTTGATCCTCGCGAGCTCACCGACGCGGCATTCGGAATTCTTCGCGCCGAAGCGCCATTCGCGGAAGTAACGGCGGATGCGCTTGTGTCCGAAGGTCAAGCCGAGACGTACGACGTATTCCGCTTGCTCACGGCGAGCGGGCTGGCTGCATCGAACGGCGCA
>JBBQHJ010000193.1:0-9225 GCA_038323865.1 Gemmatimonadales bacterium | reverse complement strand
ATTCGCACGGTGAACGGCAAGACGGTCATGCTCCAGCACGACGTCTCCAACGCGCGGCCGTATACGCGGCACAATCGCGTGTTAGGCACGAAGGGCACCTTCGAGGACTACCCGCCACGCATCTATATAGAAGGACAGAAGGGCGGCGAGCGCTTCGGGCCCATCGACGAATGGAAAACGCAATTCGAACACCCGCTCTGGACCAAGCTCGGCGACAAGGCACGCGGAGCAGGACACGGCGGCATGGACTACATCATGGCGTATCGCCTCATCGAATGTATGCGCGAAGGCATTGCACCGGACTATGACGTGTATGACGCGGCCGCATGGAGTGCTCCGCTACCGCTGACGGAAATGTCGGTCGCCAAGGGTAGCGCACCGATGGAATTTCCGGACTTTACGCGAGGTGATTGGAAGACGAAGCGCTCATGAGCTCTCCCTTCCACTTCGCGACAATCGACTGGGTCATCATCGGGCTCAGCATCGCGATCAGTTTTCTTCCCGCGCTGTTCTTCTGGAAACGCGCGAGCTCCGGTACTGGAGAATTCTTCACGGCTGGCCGCGCAGCACCGTGGTGGCTCGTCGGCATCTCGATGGTGGCCACGACATTCAGCACTGACACGCCCAACCTCGTCACCAACATGGTGCGCGAGCGCGGCGTCTCCGAGAACTGGCTGTGGTGGAGCTTCCTGCTCACCGGCATGCTCACGGTGTTCTTCTACGCGCGCCTTTGGCGTCGGAGCGGTGTGCTCACGGATCTCGAATTCTACGAGATCCGCTACTCAGGTGAGCCCGCGAAGCTGTTGAGAGGGTTTCGCGCCATCTACCTCGGCCTGTTTTTCAACTGCGTCATCATGGCGACCGTGAATCTCGCGGCCGCCAAGATCGGCAACATCGTACTCGGCTGGCCAATGGGACGCACACTCGTCGTGTGCGCCGTGATGACGATCTTCTTCGCATCAGTAAGTGGGCTGTGGGGCGTGCTCGTCACCGACACCATCCAGTTCGGCATCACCATGACGGGCACCTTTGCGATGGCGTACTACGCGCTCGCGCAGCCCGCAGTCGGTGGTATGAGCGGACTGCTCGCGAAAGTCCCGGCAAAGACGCTTACCCTGCTGCCGGACTTCGGTGACTGGGGCATCGCCGCAACGGTGTTCATTCTGCCTATCACCGTACAATGGTGGTCGGTGTGGTATCCTGGCGCCGAGCCCGGCGGTGGGAGCTACATCGCGCAACGGATGCTCGCGTCTAAGACAGAGAAGGACGCCGTCATCGGCACGCTGTTGTTCAATGCGATGCACTATGCGCTGCGTCCGTGGCCGTGGATCATCGTCGCACTCGCCTCAACGATCATCTATCCGCAGCTCAGCGACATCTCGGCGACGTTCCCGCAGCTCGATCGCGCGCTGCTCGGCAATGACATCGCATATCCGGCGATGATGCGCTTTCTCCCGGCGGGATTTCTCGGCCTTGTGGTCGCTGGAACACTCGCTGCGTATCGATCCACAATTGAAACGCATCTCAACTGGGGCACGAGCTATCTCGTGCATGATTTCTATCGCCGATTCCTCAAGCCCGGCGAAACGGAGAAGCACTACGTCATGATGGGACGTCTCACTACGGCGGGCCTCATGATTGCCGCTGCCCTCATGACGTATGCGCTCGGCACCGCAAAGGAAGCGTTCGATCTCATTCTCTCAATTGGCGCGGGAACGGGACTGCTCTATTTGCTCCGCTGGTTCTGGTGGCGTGTGAGCGCATGGAGTGAGATTGCGGCAATGGGCAGCTCCTTTCTCGTTGCGCTCGGCTTCTTCATTGCGCGGAAGTCCGGCGTTGACGTCGCCTCGCATGTGTCATTGCTCGTGACGGTTGCGACAACTACCGTCGTCTGGATGGCGACGACATTGATTGCGCCGCCGGCCGACGACGCAACGCTCACGAAGTTCTACATACTCGTTCGTCCACCGGGCCCGGGCTGGAAGCACATCGCCGCGCGCGTCGGACTCGGACCCTCACCCGACTCGCTCGCACAGTCCCTGCTCGGCTGGGTACTCGGCTGCGCATTCGTGTATGCGGCGCTGTTCGGCACCGGCAGTTTCCTCTATGGACGCATGCCGCAGTTCGGCATGTGGATGGTGGTGCTCGTGCTCAGCGGCTTCGGACTCACGCGTGTGTTGCGAGGATTCTGGTCGGTAGAATGACGACAACGCAGGCCGTGATTCTCGCGCGCGGTGTGGGCTCACGCATGCGACGAGAGACTGATGCGGCGTTGACGCGTGAACAGCGCGCCGCGGCCGATACCGGCGCGAAGGGGATGATGCCGTTCGGTCGCCCCTTTCTCGACTATGTCATATCGGCGCTTGCCGACGCCGGCATCAAGCGAGTGATATTCGTGGTCGCGCCTGGAGAGAAGGTCATCCGCACCTATTACGCGACGAACAGGCCGTCACGCGTGGCCGTGGACTTTGCGGTGCAGGATGAGCCGCGTGGGACAGCGGATGCTGTGCTCGCGGTGCGCGGCACTGTTGGTAATTCGGCGTTTCTCACCCTGAATGCCGACAACTACTATCCCGTCGACGTGATTCATGCGCTCACAGCGATCGGCGGCAGCGGGCTCGCAGCATTCGAGGCCGATGCGTTGATTCGCGAGAGCGGCATTGAGGCCGAGCGCGTGCTGAATTTCGCGTTGCTCGACATCGCAGACGAGTATCTCATGGATCTCATCGAGAAACCCTCCGAAGATCATCCGCTCGCGCAACGCCGTGAACGATGGGTCTCGATGAATCTGTGGTCGTTCACGCCGATGATCTTTGAGGCGTGTTCACGTGTTCAGCCGTCGTCGCGCGGTGAGCTCGAGATCCAGGATGCTGTGCGAATCGCGATCACGGAACTCGGCGAGCAATTTCGGATTGTGCGCACGCACTCGGGCATTCTCGATCTTTCAAGCCGCGCTGATGTTGCGCTGGTCGCGCAGCGCCTCGTGTTGCTGCACGCGAATCCGTAGTGTGTCATTCCGAGCGAAGTCGAGGAATCTGCATTTGCTGTCATCCTGAGCGCAGCGAAGGATCTGCTTGTCTTAATCACCCCTTGACAGAACATGCATAAAAGTTTTAGGTTGGCTGACCTGGGAGTCGCGTCCCGATGTTCATGAAGCTGGTGTTGCACGCCCGTATGGCGAGCGCCGGCCTAACCCCGACAAACGTCGTCGGGAAACATCGGTGACGCGATTTTCGTTTTCAGGGTGTTTGTCTTAGCAGGACCACTCAACCGCATATTCACCACGTGATCTCCATTTCTACTTACCTCGGCATGCAGCAGCGAGCTGGCACAGGCCAGTGCGCTGCGCGTTGGGACGCGCGCGTTAGCGCGCAGCCGACGGCCGATCGATGTGGTGCAGGGTTCGTTGCGAGAGGTGACACGCGGTAGCGGTCACACCGCCCCGAACCGGAGCGTTAGTACAACGCCCCACCTGCGCCAAGTGCCAGGTGGGGCGTTTGCCATATCAGGCATTCAGCACTACTGCTGTTTGACAAGTGATGGTCTGGGGAAAGAAACACAATCATGTTAACGGCCGGCGCGGCATGATGCACGAGTAGAGGATCACGCGACTCCCACTACTCGGCGCATCCGCTGTTGCGTCGCGCCGATGATTCTCTCGGCGAATGGACGGGAAATGTCAGCATCGCCGGGAGTCACGATGGGGTGCGCGTCGCGTAATGAGCGCGGCTAAGCTGCGAGGGTCTAGGACCAGCGAGCATGCCCGTCACCTGCCGCTGTAGCTCAATGGACAAGAGCAACTGGCTTCGACCCAGAGGGTTGGGAGTTCGAATCTCTCCAGCGGCACTGTTCGTACACGGAGGCCAATTCTGCGTAGGAAAGGCGAACTGAATGCACAGAAAGAACTGGAAACTGCGGAAAGTGCGGATCTCCAAGCGGAACTATATGGAAACGCGACGCACTTCTGGTTCCGGCCCAAAATACAAAAGCAAGCCGACTTCCTTTTTGGTACTGCGCAGATAGGTCACGAGCTGAGACTTTGCTCCAGCACTTAGCTCAGGGCCCGCCTTTAGCTCAAGAATCACGGAATCCTGTATGAGAAAATCGAGCCGGAACGAGGCGATGCGCTCGCCATGAAAGAGCACATCAACGGGATGCTCGCGTCGGGCGCTGATACCGGCCTCGCGAAACATGACGTCGAGTGCGGCGGAGTACACCGACTCGTTGTATCCGAACCCAAGCTCGTTATACACGATGTAAAAACACCCAATCACTGCTTCGGTGAGTTCAGCAAACTTGCCGTCACGAAGTTTGTCGGCTGTCATATGCAAGTTCCGTAGTTGATCCGCCGTTTCCGCAGTTTCCAGTTGTTTCTGTGCATTCAGTTCCCGCTGTTTCGCATTACGCCGAACGCTCCACGAACAGCGTCATTTCCACGTCATCTGGATGTTTCCAGAACGGCGCGTATGGGCCGTTGCCGCGCGCCGCCGGGATCCGTAGCTCAATCAGAGCGCACTGTCGCCGCACGACCTCCCATTGCCTGACGAAGGCCGGAACGTGCGGACACCCGACAGCGAGATGTGAGCGCAAACCTCACCGGCCCGGGCACCACACTGGCTGCGCAACGCACGCATCCCTCATCACAACTCGCCCACATCAGTGGGCCGAAGATCGAGGGTTATCTGGGTACTAACGGGTTCGAATCCCGACTGTGTTGCGTCAGCCAAGCATTCAATCAATCCACCACTCATCCAAAGGAGGACGAAATCCCCGATTCAGATCAGGTCGCCAACGCGGCGGGCGGGTTCACCTGGCTTGTCGATAACTGGACGCGACTCGATCGCTTCCTCATCCTCGGCACTGAGAGTGGAACATTCTACATCGGTGAGCGTGAGCTCACGCAAGAAAAGGCGAGCACTGTCGTTGCATGTCTCACCGAGAATGGCACGCGCGTTGTCGAGCGCGTGATTGAGATCAGCGAGAGCGAGCGCGCACCGAAGAATGATCCCGCACTCTTCGTACTCGCGATGGCCGCTGGACTCGGCGACGATGCTACGCGTGCCGCCGCACTGACTGCACTTCCCAAGGTTGCTCGAACGGGAACGCAACTCTTTCACTGGCTCGAGTACGTCGGTGCATTCCGAGGCTGGGGCCGAGGTGTGCGTCGAGCCGTTGGTTCGTGGTATACGGCGAAGTCCGCCGCGGACCTCGCATACCAGATGCTCAAGTACCAGTCGCGCGACGGATGGTCGCACCGCGACGCACTGCGTCTTGCTCACCCGAAGGCGCCGTCGTACGAGCACGAGATTCTGTTCCAGTTCGCCACACGCGGCTGGAATGAATTCGCCAACTCGAACGCAGTGCGAACAGATATCGGTGGTCGGCTCGAGGCCGTACAGGCCATTCGGGAAATGAGCGCTGTCGATGCAGCACGTGCCATCCGCATCTACAAGCTCACGCGCGAAATGGTGCCCACGCAGTTGCTCACGCAGCCCGTGGTATGGGAGGCATTGCTCGACTCGATGCCCCTCACGGCACTCATCCGAAATCTCGGCGTGATGAGCAAGGTGGGTCTGCTCACCGTCGGATCGGACGCAGAGCATCGCGTCAAGGCTCGGCTCATTGACAGCAACGCGATCACGCGCGCGCGCGTTCACCCGCTCACTGTGCTCGCTGCGCGCAAGACATATGCACAGGGCCGAGGCATGAAGGGACAGGGCAAGTGGTCGCCTGTTGCTTCTGTGGTGGACGCGCTCGATCAGGCGTTTTACCTGTCGTTCGGCAATGTGTCGCCGAGCGGCAAGCGGATCATGCTGGCGCTCGGCGTGTCGGGATCGATGGGCAGCGCACTGCGGGTTCGTATCGCTCCATGCACGGCAGCATGACCAGCGGCATCACACCGCTCGCCATTTCGCCGCGCCAGCGTCTGGACGACGTCGTGAAGTCGATCGGCAACATGCGATTCGGCGGCACTGACTGCGCCCTGCCGATGGTCGAGGCGTTGAAGCGGCGTTGGCCTGTCGACGTCTTCGTGATCTACACCGATTCCGAGACGTGGTCGGGCGACATTCACCCCGTGCAGGCGCTCCGCAATTACCGGGAGCGCATGGGCATCGCAGCGAAGCTGGTGGTCGTTGCGATGACGTCGAATGGATTCAGCATCGCTGATCCGGGCGACGCGGGCATGCTCGACGTCGTTGGTTTCGACACGGCGACGCCGGCAGTTATCAGCGATTTCATCGTGTAGGTGTGCGCGTCGTGCGCGCACCTACATGGTGTTCGCATCACATTCACATTCACATCTACAGGGTTCATGAACCGTCTCACGCAGTATTTCGAAGAGGCGGATGAGCCGCAGGAGCCGAGCGTAGCGGAGTCGTACTGGGTGCTCGAAACGGAGCAGTACTTCTTCATTCTCTCCACCGAGTTCGGGCGGCGGCACGCGCATACCGGCGCGCGCGAATGCTCGAGGACAAGTCTGATCGTCGCTCGTGGGAAGATGATTGCTGACGAACGTACCCGGACCATCACCTGTCATCGTTTGTCTCGAAGGCCAACGACCGCGCGGTCACAGCAACTCACTCTGACCAGTGACGTCAACGTCGCCGCCGTGAGCACGTGCGATGCTTGTCTCCGGCCTCGCGCCGAAAGGGGGGGCTCGAGCCCCGGCGAAACAATAGTTTACGAGCAAGGCGTCGGGGTC
The DNA here is from genome assembly GCA_038323865.1 of Gemmatimonadales bacterium. Classification (GTDB taxonomy): domain Bacteria; phylum Gemmatimonadota; class Gemmatimonadetes; order Gemmatimonadales; family Gemmatimonadaceae; genus AG11. Next base: position 2,522 of record JBBQHJ010000193.1, on the reverse strand, counting down.
GTCTTTACGGTAGCTCCAACAGCACCGAGATTCAGCTACCCTCAAGCCCACCCACATGCCGACTCGTCGGTCGCCTTTCTCTGTCGTGATCGCTGGCGTGATACTCGCCGCCTGCTCCGACAGCGCTACCAACATTGTCCCCGTCGACGTCAGCACTCCCGCAACATCGCCAGTCGCGCTCGCCTCGCAAACGCTGAACTGCTCGGCGAATGTCCCCGCGCGCACGGTGTCGTGCATGGATGCGCAGGCAGGAAACGTATCGCGCAGTCCAATCATCGTCGGCGGACAGAACGTCTACGTGAAGCTCACGTCGAGCAACCTCGTCTACAATTCTGGAACGGGTTCGTTCGCGTTCGACGTCACCGTGCAGAATCTCGCCCCGCAGGCGATGGGAACTTCGGACGGAACGACAGGAGATGGCACGGGCATCAACGTCTTCTTTCAGCAGCTTCCAGTTCTCACTTCCGGAAGCGGCGCGGTCACCGTCACGAACGCCACCGGAACCAACGGCACGTTCCTCCAGGCCAACCAGACCTTCTATACATATCCGGGCAACAAGCTCGGCGGCGACAACATCCTCAGCCAGGGCGAGACGAGCTCCACACTCAATTGGCAGTTCAATGTTCCGGCCAGTGTGACGACGTTCTCGTTCAGCGTGTACGTCTCTGCGAATGTGGCGGCACCGAACGGATACATCACGCTGACCTCTTCGCCCTCGATGATGGCGGCGGCCTCTCAGGCGCTCAGCGCAACCGTGAAAAGCGCAGTGGGCAACACAATCGTGGGACAGACTGTGTCCTTCGGTACAAGCGACGCGGCAGTGGCGACTGTTGCAAGTGATGGCACGGTCACGGGCGTTGGGCCCGGCACGGCAACCATCACCGCAACCTCAACGACGCGCAGCGGCACCGCGGCGATCAACGTCTGCCCGACGCTCGCGCTTGGCGGCGTCTACGAATTCACTGGAACTGCAGCGGCGTCGTTCTGCCTTGGTGGAATGGGCGCGGGGCAGGAGTACGTCGTCATTCCGTACAACGGCGACAACGCAGCCTCGGTCGCGCTCAGCGTAACAGCCTCGAATCTCACTGCGGTGTCCGGCAACCCAAGTCCGTCAATGGCGCCGGGCGATGCCATTACCGTTGCGAGCTTGTTCCAGCCAACGCGCGACTATTCGTTCGAGAAGAAGCTGCGGAATGAAGAGATCGCGCTCGCGCGGCAACTGGGCGGACAGCCCGCGCGTTCGCGTTCGCGCCTGCCCGGTGCAACGGGCGCAATCACGCCCGGCGTGCCGCTGGTTGGCGCAACCATGTCGCTCAACATGCTTCAGAATGCATGCTCAACGTCATCCACAACGGCGACGGTGAAGTCGGTCGGGACGCACATCATCATCATGGAAGACAACACGAATCCGCCGAACCAGCCACTGACGTCAGAATACGACGCCATGGCGGCGACGTTCGACAACCTCGTGTATCCAGCGGTGACGGCGGCATTCGGAACTCCGAATGACATCGACAACAACGGCGGCCGTGTGATTGCGGTGTTCACTGCGGCGGTGAATGACCTGACCCCGTCACCAAGTTCTTCATACGTCGGAGGCTACTTCTACTCGCGCGATCTGTACACCGCAGGTGTGTGCGCGGGAAGCAATGTTGGCGAAATGTTCTACATGCTCGCCATGGATTCTCTTGGCGCGCACGGCAATGTGCGCAGCTCGTCGCTCATCAAGAGTCAGAGCGTTGGCACCATGGGACACGAGTTCCAGCATCTCATCAATGCCTCTCGTCGTAACTTGCCGACGAATGAGGACTCGTGGCTGAACGAAGGCATGTCGCACATTGCCGAGGAAAAGATTTACTACGCCGCGACGAGCACGAATCCGGGTGGAAACATCGCGTACGCGGATATTCATCCCGGCGGTTCGTTCACGCAGTCATACAACGACTACAGCTCCAACAACATCGGGCGCCTGTACTCCTGGCTTGCTGCGCCGGATGCGAACGCCGCCACGGACGCGAGCGCAAGTCTCGCGCAGCGCGGGTCGGCGTGGGCATTTCTCCGCTATGCGCTCGACAGAAAAGGCGGCACCGAGAATACGCTGCTCGCGGCCCTGGCGGGCGGGCCCGATATCGGTCGCACCAATCTGACGAACCGTCTCGGCACCAGCATGGACACGTGGCTCAAGGATTTCGTGGTTGCGGCCTACGCCGATGATGCAGGCATCAGTGCCGGCTCCACGTACTTGATGCCGAGCTGGAACTTCCGCGACATCTACCCGCACCTGAACTATGGCTCTGGCTTCGTGTACGCGCTCAAGACCGCGGACCCAACAAGTGGTGTCGGACAGTCGCTGACACTGGCTGCAAATGGCGTCGGATACGTCCGCTTGGGTGTCGGTGCGTCGGTATTTTCGACGGTGTCTGTTGCAAAATCCGGCGGTGGTGCGTTGCCGTCGAACTTGTCCGTAATGGTTTTGCGAAGGAAATAAGTCTTTCCCAGTCGGCCAGTCGGCCAGTCGGCCA
>JBBQHJ010000192.1:0-9263 GCA_038323865.1 Gemmatimonadales bacterium | reverse complement strand
GCTCAGACTGTTTGTCTTTGTAGAAAGAAGTCGCCTTGATTGTTCTTTCAATTCGCCCTGATGGTAGTGCAATCCCGATCAACGCCTTTTCGCAACTTCAAACGGCTCCCACAATGACCAAGCGCATATTTCTCTCCCTCGTTCTGGCTCTTGCGGCATGCTCGAAGGGAGCCGACAAGGCCGCTGACACCGCCAAGCCGGTCGCGGCCGCGCCCAAGGGGGACGGCAAGAAGATCACGATCGCCATGATCGCGAAGAGCTCGACGAATCCGGTCTTCCTCGCAGCGCGCACGGGTGCGGACGCTGCGGCGAAGGCGCTCTCCGCAAAGGACGGCATTGAAGTCATCGTTAACTGGCTCACGCCACCGCAGGAAGACGCTGAGATGCAGGCGCAGCGCGTTCGGCAGGCGGTGAATGACGGTGCCGATGCCATTCTCATCTCGTGCTCCGACGCTGGCAAGGTCACCGGCGCAATCAATGATGCCGTCGATCGTGGTGTCATCGTCATGACGTTCGACAGCGATGCGCCGCAGTCCAAGCGCTTTGCATTCTACGGTGTCGATGATGCCAAGACCGGCCAGCAGACCATGGCCGAGTTGGCGACGCTGATGAATAACAAGGGCAAGGTTGCGATTCTCGCAGGAAACCAGAACGCGCCGAACCTTCAGCATCGTGTGCAAGGCGCAAAAGACGAAGCAGCCAAGCACGGCATGACGGTGGTGGGCGTGTTCAACCACATCGAGACACCACAGGATGCCTCGGCCGAGATGATTCGCGTCAACAACGCGTATCCGGATATCCAGGGCTGGGCGCTCATCGGCGGCTGGCCGCTGTTCGCCACGGCACTGCTCAATGACGCAACCGTCGCAAAGCAGAAGATCGTGTCGGTCGATGCGCTGCCCGCCGAGTTGGCGTATGTCGAGAAGGGCGTGGTGCCGGTGCTCCTCGCGCAGTCGGTCTACAAGTGGGGCGAGGTCGGCGTCACCACGATCGTCGAGAAGCTGCACGACAAGAAGGATCCGCCGAGCGCGATGATGGAGATGCAGCTCGTGCGCGTAACCAAGGCGAATCTCGGTGAGTGGGCACGTCAGCTCAAGGCATGGGGTTTCACTGACCTCGATGCGAAATATCTGAAGATGTAATGGCGTGGGTGCAGATTCCTCGACTTCGCTCGGAATGACACGAGAACTTCGCTCGGAATGACACGAGAACTTCGCTCGGAATGACACGAGAACTTCGCCCGGAATGACACGAGAACTTCGCCCGGAATGACACGAGAACTTCGCCCGGAATGACACGAGAACTTCGCCCGGAATGATGACGGCAGCGGTTCGGCTCGAAGGCGTCAGTAAGCGCTTTCCAGGCGTTCAAGCCCTCAGTGATGTCAGCATCGACATCGCTGAGGGCTCATGTCATGCACTTTGCGGGGAGAACGGAGCGGGCAAGAGCACACTCGGCAAGCTCGTCGCGGGCATCCACTCGGCCGACGACGGGCGGATGTTCGTGTCCGGCAAGGAAGTGCATTTCAGCGGACCGCATGATGCACTCGCTGCCGGTGTAGCGATGGTGCATCAAGAGCTCGCGTTCTGCGACAACCTTTCCGTCGCCGAGAATTTGTGTCTCGGGAACTTGCCGCGTCGGGGGATGTTTACTGACCGCGACGAGACACGGCGTCGCGCGACCACACTGCTCGCGGAAACGGGAACGGTGCTCGACGTCAGCGGACGATTTGGTGATCTCTCCATCGGCAATCGCCAGATGGTGCAGATCGCGGCGGCAGTTGGCGGCGGCGCGCGCATCATCGTGTTCGACGAGCCAACCAGCAGCCTTACGCAGACCGACGCTGAGCGTCTCTACGCGCTGCTCGGCCGCCTGAAGGAGCGCGGCGTCACGTGCATCTACGTGTCGCATCGCATGCCCGAGATCTTCGCGCTGTGCGACACCGTGAGTGTGCTGCGCGATGGAAAGCACGTTGGCACGCGTCCAACGTCGGAGCTGACCGAAGGTGAACTCGTGCAGATGATGATCGGTCGTCCGCTCGCCGAGTATTTGCCGGCGCACAAGGCTGTGAATGTTGGCGACGACGTGTTGTCCATCGCCGGCTTCAGCTCGCGAGGCCGCTTTACCGACATCTCGTTGAATCTCCGCGCGGGCGAGGTCGTTGGACTGGCTGGATTGATGGGCGCGGGTCGTTCCGAAATTGCCGAGGCCATTTTCGGCCTGGACGCGAAGGCGACTGGTACAATGCAGTTTCGTGGACAGCAGACGCGCTTCACCGGTCCGCGCCACGCCATTCGCGCCGGCATTGGACTCGTGCCGGAGGATCGAAAGAAGCAGGGCCTCGTGCTCTCCGAGAGTTGTCTGCACAACGAGTCGCTGCCGACGCTCGAACGACTGTCGCGCATGAGCTGGATCGATCGCGCGCGCGAACGTGCACAGGCAGCGGAGTTGTTCCAACGTCTCCGTGTTCGGACGCCCGGACTGAATGCGGTCGTGGCCGGACTCTCCGGCGGCAATCAGCAGAAAGTCGTGCTCGCGAAGTGGCTCGCTGCGAAGCCCAAGCTGCTCATTCTCGATGAGCCAACGCGCGGCGTTGACGTCGGCGCGAAGGCCGAAATTCACGCATTGATCGGCGAGCTTGCCTCACAAGGAACGGCGTTGCTCGTGATCTCGAGCGAGTTGCCCGAGCTGCTCACGCTGGCGGACCGCATCATCGTTCTCCGCGACGGGCGCACTGCGGGTGAAGTTCGCCGCGCTGACGCCACGCAGGATCTCCTCCTGCGCATGATGGCCGGACTCGGCGCCGCGTAAATGCGCGCACGCCTTCTCGCCGTTGCGTTGTTGTTCGGCGCGCATGCTGCGAACGCGCAGAGTTGGTCGGCAGACAATGGAAACGGCACTTATGCCAATCCGCTCTTCTGACCGGCACCACGATGCATGTGATGCCCGGTCTGCCGATTCTCCACTCGCGCGATCTCGTCAACTGGGCGCTGCTCGGCTACGCGTTCAACCGACTCGACCTCGGTCCCGAGTTTAGTCTCGAGAATGGCAAGCAGATGTACGGGCAGGGCATCTGGGCGCCCTCGTTCCGGTATCGAAACGGAACGTTCTACATCTTCACGAACATCAACGGCCACAGCACGCAGCGTTTTTCCGCGAAGAGCCCGCGTGGTCCGTGGACGCGCGTCGAAATGAAGAAATCGCTGCACGATCTGTCTGTGCTGTTCGATGACGACGGCAAGGCATACGTCATCTGGGGCTATCGAGACATTCATTTCGCGCATCTGAACGACGACCTGACCGACATCGTGCCGAGTACCGAGCGCGTGCTGTTCGATCGCGATGCCGGCATGGGCGAGGGCAGCCACTTCTACAAGATTCGCGGCAAGTACTACATCACGAGTGCCTGGTACGCGGGACGCATGCGCATGCCGGCTGCGCGGGCGGATCATCCCCAAGGTCCGTACGAGGTGAACAAGGAGATCAGCGCAGACGAAGACTTTGGTCTCGTGAAGGGTTATCGCCTCAAGCAGAACAAGGAACCACCGTTCGACCTCAATCCACCGGACTCGCTGGCGCGCGGACAAATCTCGCTGCATCAAGGCGGCATTGTAGAAACGCCGTCTGGCGAATGGTGGGGATTTTCGATGATGGACTACAACTCAGTCGGCCGACTCACCGCGCTCTCACCAGTTACGTTGCAGGATGGCTGGCCGTATTTCGGATTGCGCGGCAACCTCGGACGCACGCCGCGCATGTGGGTGAAGCCGAGCGGCACGTCGTCGCCTCCAACTGCCCCGTACACGCGCGGTGATCGCTTCGATGGTCCGGCATTCAGCAACGTCTGGCAGTGGAATCACGTGCCGGTCGACTCGATGTGGTCGCTGAACGAGCGACGAGGCTACCTGCGATTGCATGCGCTTCCGGCGACTGGATTGCTCGACGCACGGAACACACTTACGCAGCGCGCCATTGGACCGCGTTCGTCGCCGACGACAATACTCGAGACAGCGGGGATGCGCGTCGGCGACGTCGCTGGTCTCGCCTTGCTGAACGCTCCGATCGCGTGGATCGGTGTCCGTCGCGATGCCGCCGGCACAGTCATCGAGGAGATCGACACGAGGAATGAAATTGTCTACTCCCGTCGTCTGGAGTCCAACCGCGTGTGGCTGCGCGCGGACTGCGATTTCCTGACCGAGAAAGCGCGCCTCACCTTCAGCACCGACGGCGCCCACTTTGAAATGCTCGGCGACGAGTTCGCGATGGTCTTTCAGCTCAAGACCTTTCAGGGTGTGCGCTATTCGCTCTTCAACTACACGACAGCGAGCGTACCGGGTGGCTATGCCGACTTCGACGAAATGCTGGTGAACGAGCCGGCACCACGAGGTTTGGCGCGTGCAATACCGCTCGGCGCCACAATTCACATAGCCGGCGATCACTTCAGCGGCGACTTCACCATTCAGTCACGCGAGAAGGGCCGAGTGACGTTGCGCAGCAACGATTGCTATCTCTCGACGGCGACGTCTGGCGCCACGCACCTCAGCAAGTCGGCGAAAAGTGCTGACGTCTTCCAATGGATCGAGACCATCTACGGGAAGACGATGTTCCTGTCACTTACAACGAGTCGCTACCTCCGAGTCGATCCCAAGCTCGAATTGGTCGCCGATGGCCGAGGGCCGGAGCCCGGTGGGCATGACGGCGCGCAGTTCACCTGGACGGTGAGGCACTAACGTCAGCGAATTGTGAAACCGCCCGCCCGACCGGCGACATTCGTTGGCATTCCGCTGACTCGGCTGCACATTGAAGCATGGCGACCCTCCTTCACGTCAACGGCAAGCGACATAGCGTCGACGTGCCGGCCGATACGCCGCTCCTCTGGGTACTGCGCGAGACACTCGGTCTCACAGGCACAAAGTTCGGATGTGGCATCGCACAATGTGGCGCGTGCACCGTCCACCTCAACGGCGTCGCGACGCGAGCGTGTGTGACGCCAATCGCCGCTGTCGGAACGGCCGCCGTCACGACGATCGAAGGACTCTCCCCGAACGGAGCACACCCGGTACAGCAGGCGTGGATTGCGGAAGATGTCGCGCAATGCGGATACTGCCAGGCGGGCCAGGTGATGTCGGCGAGCGCGTTACTCGCGCGCACGCCGCAACCAACAGACGCCGAGATCGACACCGCCATGCGCGGCAACCTGTGCCGCTGCGGAACGTATGTAAGAATTCGTGCGGCCATTCATCGTGCCGCGCAAGCGAAGCATGGCTGACACAGTCGATCGACGTTCGTTCATTCGCGTTGTCGCAACCACGACAGGCGCTCTGGCCGTCGGCGTGCTGAGCGCAAGTGACGTCGCACGCGCGGGAAGCCGCCACGCGTCGAGTGCCGCGCTATCGGCATTCATCGAAATCGACACTGACGGACGGGTAAGCATCTTTGCCAAGAATCCGGAGATCGGAACGGGCGTCAAGACGTCACTTCCGATGCTCATTGCCGAGGAACTCGACGTCGACTGGCGAATGGTGCGCGTGGTGCAGGCCGATTTTGCGAGCAAGTACGGCGATCAATTCACGGGTGGGAGCACCGCGATCTGGGACAACTTTCTGCCGTTACGGCAAGCCGGCGCGGCCGCGCGATACATGCTTGTTGCTGCCGCCGCGACGCGCTGGCAGGTGGACGCATCCGACTGCACTACTGCGAGCGGCGTCGTAATTCACGCGGCGTCGCAGCGGCGTCTGGCCTACGGAGACATCGCGGGCGATGCTGCAAGACTCACGGCGCCGCCAACGGAACTGAAACTCAAGGATCCGTCGGCATTTCGCATCATCGGCAAGCGTGTGCCAGTCGTCGATGCGCATGAGATTATCACGGGCCGAGCGCACTATGGGCTTGATGCATCGGTGCCGAACATGCTCATCGCGTGCATTGCGAGAGCGCCGTTCGGATCGAAGGTCGTGTCGTTCGACGCGACCGCTGCGAGGGCCGTGCAGGGGGTCGTTCGCGTCGTTCAGGTGACGAGTACGGGCGACGCGAGTGCTCAGGCCGAAGGCGTCGCGGTGCTCGCGAGTACCACGTGGGCGGCGATGAAAGGCCGAAACGCGTTGCGTGTCACGTGGTCGCCCGCGCCGGATGATGCCAGCTCTGCAACCCTCGAGCGGCGTTTTCGCGAAGCACTCGCCGGAACAGGCACGGTGATTCGCAACGATGGCGACGTCGACAACGCACTGACGTCGGCCGCAAAGGTCGTCGAAGCCGTGTACGAGCTGCCCTTTCTCGCGCACGTGCCGATGGAGCCAATGCACTACCTTGCCGACGTGCGTGCCGATCGCGCCGAGGTGTGGGGCTCCACTCAGGTGCCAGGCAATGTGGCGAGGCGCGTCGCCTCAATCGCCGGCATTAAACCCTCCGCGGTTACGGTGCACATGGACCGCATGGGCGGCGGCTTTGGGCGACGGCTCGCAGACGACTATGCGTGCGAGGCTGCCTTTCTATCGAAAGCTGCCGGCTGCCCCGTCAAAGTTGTGTGGACTCGCGAAGACGACGTACAGCACGACTTCTATCGGCCTGCGGGACATCACCGCATTCGTGCGGGTCTCTCGTCCAACGGCCGGGTCACAGCATGGGCGCAACATCTCGCAAACACCTCACGCTACGCGTTTGCGCAGAACGGACGGCCACCGGAAAATTCCGAGCTGTATCCGCAGGACTTTCCTGTTGGCTGCGTTCCCAATGCGCGCCTGGAATATTCGTCGGTCGCCACCTCCATCCGCATTGGAGCATGGCGCTCCACGTTGCACTCGGCCAATGCGTTCGCCGTGGAGAGTTTCATCGACGAGCTCGCGCACGCGGCACAACGAGATCCCGTTCAATTTCGACTCGAACTACTCGGCGATGCGCGAGCGATGCCGTACGCCGATCATGGTGGCCCGACATTCGACACAGGCCGGCTTGCTGCTGTGATCACCGATGCAGCACAGCGTTCCGGATGGCCTGGAAAGAAAACAGCGGGCAGGGCACTCGGCTTTGCGTCACACTTCACTTTCGGCACGTACGTCGCGCTCGTGGCCGACGTATCGGTGACGCGCGGCATGATCAAGGTGCATCGGGTAACAGCATCGGTGGATTGCGGCACCGTGGTGAACGCGCTCGGCGCGGAAGCTCAGGTGCAGAGCGGGATCATGGAGGGGTTGAGCTCCGCGCTCTTTGGCGAAATCCTCGTGGACGCCGGCATCGTGCGTCAACACAACTTCAACGACTACCGCCTGCTACGAATCGATGAAGCGCCAGCGATCGATATTCGCCTCATCAAGAGCACGAGCGAACCGAGAGGACTGGGAGAGCCGGCGGTGCCGCCAGTTGCGCCAGCGCTGGCGAATGCGATCTACGCCATTGCGGGGAAGCGTATCCGGCGGCTGCCGCTCCAGAAGAATCTCGCACTCTGAGCCACGCGCTCAGCGGCGAGCGAGCGTGCCGCATCAGCGAACAACGACGTTGAACGCACTGGTTCTCGTGTGGTCGACGACCGTGTAGGACACGGTCACCGTCTGCTTGCCACTCGCGTTGGCCTCGTACCCCGACACCAGATATCCTCCGACGCCGCGCAGGAGCACCTCGCCAGTGGGATCGTTGCCCACGCTCACGGCCATGTAGATCTGCTGGCCGGCCTGACTGTTCGAGCGCGAGAAATTCACCATGCCGTATCTGGAGAACGGCGCTCGTTGGTCGTTTACCGGCGAGGAGTCGCGGGCGCTCCCCTCGACTATGGCAGCCGAGCAATCCGAGCATCAAGACGCCGGCGAACGGTACTCGCATGAGCGCCAAGTCAGCGAAACGTGGTGTTGTAGGCTGCCGCCTTTTCCATTGTCGGATTGGCGTTGTAATCCTTTGAACCGCCGCGTGGAATACTGATCGACTTCCACTCGCTCCCCGCGGCGATCTTCGAGAGTAGCACGACCTGGCCAACGTGCATGGCGACGTGCGCAATGGAACGACAGAGCGCTTCGTGCACAGTGAGGCTGACGCCGCGAATCGTCACGGACCGTGAGCAATCTTCGTCGGTGAGTGGCCCGAGTTCTCGCTCGAGCAATTCGAAGGCCTCGCGCCACATGGTGAGGATCTCCTCCTTGGTCCAGGTGCCGCCATCGAACTCGCCTTCGCGATCACGCCACGGCTTCTCACCGTCCACCGTCATGAAGTCCGTGAAGCGAGAGCGAAGATTGCCCACGACGTGGCGGATGATCATTCCAATGGAATTCCCCTCCGCGACCGGTACGTGATTGAGCGCGTCATCACTGATTTGCGCGATGGCACGCTCGGCGTGAATGCGATAGCGGCCGTATTCGTCGAGAAAGTTGCGAACGAGCATGGGTGTCTCCTACATCCCGCGAGGTGGAACTGTTTCGCCATGTAGCAGGGCGTCGAGCCATTCCTATGATCGCTTTCGCCACGGCGCCAAATGCTCAGGCCTGGCGAGCTGCCCGTGATTCGAATTGATCATCGGAACGACTTCCTTCACTCCCGGAATTTGGTTGAAGGCAATCCATTGGCCAGTGGGTGGAGTCACTTCGTCAAGGAACGCAATAGTCAGATACATGCGGTGAAATAGTTGCGGTCGCGGTCGAAGTCGTAGATCGAGCTGTAGTTCTGGAACATCGTCGGGAGAGCGGCGGAGAACGCCTTCGGCATGTCTCCGGGAAAGTCGTGCGCTTCGACGTTGAGCACGAGCCAGCCCCGCGCGGTCGGTGGCACACTGATTCTGAAGCGGATACACGCCAGCGTACCGCATGAGCAGCATCGCAGGAAACTTTCCCACACGACTCGGCCACGAAAGCTGTCCATAGACGTGCGCTGCCTGAGCCTGCCGATCAGAGTTGGTGTGAATGCGTGCCCGCCCGCTCGACAAGTCCTGCGTGCCTCGGCCAACTGGAACGAACCCGTCACGGGGGATGACGTATCGACATTCCCCGCGCGACGCCTGTAGTCCCGCGGCAACTGTGATTGCCCAGCCGGCTGTATCGTTTACGCAATAGATGCCCGTGCCATGGTCGGGCGTAGCGACAAGTTCCTGCGCGGCGGCTGTTGTGGCGGGTAAGGCGCAAAAAAGCAGGCCTTTCGCTGCGCTTTCCGTTTGACGCTGTTCTGCATGTTCGATCCGCCGTCTCCAGCAACGGAACTGGCCAAACTACACGTAGATTGTATAGTTTGTTTGCCAGAAGAACAAAGGCACATTTCATCGACACCCATGCGAATCCTCGTCGCCGCCG
>JBBQHJ010000191.1:0-9292 GCA_038323865.1 Gemmatimonadales bacterium | reverse complement strand
CACCATTTGGGGAGTTGGCGCAGGTGCTCCCGGAGGCAAGTCGAGATGAGATCAAGGTTCTCTTGCGCGAGCTGCGAGCGGCCGGCCGGGCCAATGTGCGGGGAATCAAGCGCGCCGCGAAGTGGCATCTCGGCGAGACGGAAGGAGGGGCCCAGTGACCGGAGGGGCGCACGAGTACCAAACGGTACCAAACGGTACCAAACGGGGCCCTGGCCGCGTGCTCGGGAGGCCTTCGATCTTTGGAACTGGTTTGGCACCTGGTACCAATCCGTGCGAGGAGCGCGCGTGAACGACGAGATCCGGCGGGCGATCGAACGCGCTACCCAGCGAGCCCGAGTACTGCTCGAAGCCGACTTCACGGGGCAGCTCGACGGCACCTTCGACATCCGGCTGGCGGAGGTTGCGGCGGCCGGTGGCGTCCACCTCTCCGTGCGACAACACAGCCAGCGCGGGCGCATCGTAGCGGCTATCGAGCACAAACGCGCCGCGGGAATGACGCAGGCCGAGGCGGTGGCGGACTACATCCGCGACGCTGCGTTCACCGCACTCAACAGCTTCGTGGCGCTCAAGATGCTGGAGGCGCGCGATCTCGTCCAGGAGTGCGTTTCGCGGGGAGAAGAGTCGAGCGGCTACAGAGAGTTTTACGGGCTGGCTCCCGCGCTGCCGCTCCTATCCGACAGCGCCGGCTACCGTTTGTACATCGAATGTCTATTCGATGAGCTCTCAACCGAAGTCAAGGTGCTCTTCGACCGCCGTGACCCAGCTTCTGTGCTGTGGCCCGGACGCGCGACGTTCGAAGCACTGCTCGATGTACTGAACGGGTCGGAGTTGACGGACGTCTGGGGCGAGGACGAGACGATCGGTTGGGTGTATCAGTACTTCAACTCACAGGATGAGCGGCGTGCGATGCGCGACGCCAGCCAGGCGCCTCGTAACGGACGCGAGTTGGCGGTGCGAAACCAGTTCTTCACGCCGCGCTACGTGGTGCAGTTCCTCGTCGAGAACACCCTTGGCCGCACTTGGCTCGAGATGATGGGAGACGCCACGCGCCTTCCCGAGCGATGTGAGTATCTCGTGCGCGAAGGAACAGAGTTACGACAGCGATCCAAGAAGGATCCGCGCGATTTCAAACTGCTCGACCCCGCATGCGGGTCGGGGCATTTTCTCCTCTACGCGTTCGATCTGTTGCTGGCGATCTACGAAGAAGCATGGTCCGACGCTGACGCACCATGCGTTGCTGGCGGTAGGACGCTGCGCGCAGACTTTCCCGATCTCGATTCGCTTCGGCGAGCAGTTCCCGCGCTTATCGTCGAGCGGAACCTGCACGGCGTGGACATCGACGCTCGCCCGGCGCAGATCGCTGCTCTTGCCCTCTGGATGCGCGCCCAACGTGCATGGCGAGACTTTGACATACCACGCGCAGAGCGCCCGCGTTTGAAACGCACGAATGTGGTAGTGGCCGAGCCGATGCCAGGAAACATCGCGATGGTCGATGAGTTCGCCGCTCGTCTTGACCCTCCGCTGCTCGGCGATCTCTTTAGGAAAATGGTGACCGAGATGCGCCTCGCTGGCGAGCTTGGGACGCTGCTGCGCGTCGAGGTAGCGATCGCGGACATAGTTCATCACGCGCGCGAGGAGTTCGTCACACGACGGAAGGCGCAGTCGTCGCTTCCCGGGTTCGAACCGGCGCAGAGACAAAGCGAACTTGACCTCTCGGGAATCGACGACGACCGATTCTTCCACGAGGCTGAGGGGCGGATTATCGAAACCTTGCGCGAGTTTGCCGAGTCGGCTGGCGGCGCGACCAATGCACGCCGTGCGCTTTTCGCGGGGGACGCAGCCCAAGGAATTGCATTCATCGACCTCCTGCGAACGCGCTTCGACGTTGTTTGGATGAATCCGCCGTTCGGTGACGCTAGCCTGCGCGCCAAGAAGGAATTCGACGCGAGCTACCCACGTACCCGGAACGACATCTTCGCCGCTTTCGTCGAGCGCGGAATTGAGCTCCTACATAGGCGTGGCATGCTCGGCGCGATTACGTCGCGTACCGGGTTCTTCCTGTCGACCTTCCAACAATGGCGAGAGGAGGTGCTTTTGAAGGAGGCGCCGCCAGTGGTCTTCGCAGATCTTGGGCTCGGAGTCATGGATGCTGCCATGGTGGAAGCGGCCGCGTTCTGCCTAGAAAAACAAGCGCAGGCGACAAGATGAGGACGGTATTCCTGCGGCTCCTCGACTACAGCGACAAAGCGACCGCTCTGCGCGCTATGATTGGCGGTCCCTCGACAGCACATGGTAAGGCGCGTTTTGAGGTTGACCCACGGACTTTCAGCGCTGTGCCGCGTTCCCCATTCGCGTACTGGATTAGCGACAGAGTCAGGCGGACCTTTCTCGATCTCGGCCCTTTCGAGGGCGGAGGGCGTACTGCAAAGCAGGGCCTCGCGACTGCCGATGATTTCCGGTTTGTCCGCGCGTGGTGGGCCGTCCATCCTCGTGACGTCGGTGCGACATGGACGCCATTCACCAAGGGCGGTCGCTTCTCCCCGTACTACACTGATGTGTCGCTCGTCGTTCGATGGACTCATGGCATAGAGGAAGGGCATGAGCTCAAGGCGTTTGCGGAGACCACAACGGGCACTACTCACTGGTCGCGCCGCATCGCCAGTTCGGAGTATTATCTGCGGCCAGGTCTCACCTGGCCATTGCGAGGCGCTCGCTTTTCTGCGCAAGCGGTGCCGCCGGGATGCATTTTCAGTGTCGGCGGAAAAATGGCATTTGCGGATGTCGCCGATCTTCCGTGGCTGCTGGCATTGTTCAACTCCACGCCATTTGACCGGTTGATCGCCGTCTTTGCTGGGAATGTCGGCGGCGTCCAGTACGAAGTGGGATTGATCCAGTCGGTTCCTGTGCCGGTCGTGTCACCTGACGCTGCAGCGGGCATTGCCCAGCTCGCGAACCGAGCATGGTCGCTGAAGTACCAGCTCGACACGGTTACGGAGACATCGCATGCGTTTAGCCTTCCGGCATTGCTTCAGGTCACAGGCGGTAGTTTTTTCGATCGTGCGGATTCGTGGCTTCAGCGCATGCGCGGTCTCGAAGCTGAAATTGACGCAATTCAGAGCATCGTCGATGGGATTTTCTTCGAGCTATACGGAATCGAAGCGGACGAAAGGATTGGGATTATCGAGGGATTTAGAAGCAGCGACACGGGCGTTGAACCGCTGGTTACACAAGAAGACTCTGATATCGACTTGGGAAACCATGGCACGGAGCGTTCGAACGCCGATGCAGTAGTGCTCGCGACGGAACTGATCTCATGGGTAGTTGGTGTTGCTCTTGGCCGGTTCGACATCCGACTTGCACTGGGGGGGCGTGTCATTCCCGTAGAGCCGGAGCCCTTCGACCCCCTTCCCGGTTGCGCGCCGGGCATGCTTGCAAGTGGCGACGGCTTTGCTCTCTCTTCGAACGTCATCGACTATCCAGTGTTGTTCCCGTCTAACTGGATCTTCGTCGATGACTCGGGTCACGCGAGTGACCTAACGGCGAGTGTCCGCAGAGTATTCGATCTCCTGTTCGAGGACTCGGACGCCCGGTGGCGGGAAATCGCCACACTGCTAGATCCGGCAAATCATGACCTTCGGAGTTGGCTCGCGTCCGGCCTGTTCGAGTTCCACATCAAACGGTACTCGAAGAGCCGCCGGAAGGCGCCTATCCTGTGGCAGCTGGCGACGCCATCGACACGGTACGCGATCTGGCTGTACGCCCTTCGCCTCACGCACGATACGTTCTTCCACCTTCAGAACGAAGTTCTTGTCCCAAAGCTCGCTCTTGAAGAACGGAGGCTTCTGTCGCTCACTCAGGATGCCGGCATCAATCCAGCGCTGCGCCAGCGCAGCGACCTCGCCGAGCAAGAATCGTTCGTCGAGGAACTCCGCTCGCTGCGAGACGAGGTCGCGCGCGTCGCGCCGTTGTGGAACCCGGATCTCGATGACGGCGTGGTGATCACCATGGCGCCCCTTTGGCGCCTTGTACCGCAAAACCGCGCGTGGCAACGCGAACTAAAGGCAGCCTGGGATGCGCTCGCCGCCGGCAAGTATGATTGGGCGCACCTTGCGATGCACCTCTGGCCGGAGCGCGTGGTCCCCAAGTGCGCCGAGGACCGAAGTCTAGCCATAGCGCATGGACTCGAAGATGTATTCTGGGAAGAGAACACAAACGGCAAGTGGAATCGGAGGGCCGCACCAACACATGCCGTCGAAGAGCTTGTTCGAGAGAGAACCTCAGCGGAGGTAATGGCCGCCTTGAAGAATCTCATGGACGCCCCGCTGACTGGCGCCGCTGGGGGTCAAGGCCGATCCGCACGGAACGGCCGCGGCCGCGGAGGACGTTAGTGCATCCCCTTCATGACCACGTCGCTCAGCACTTGGCTGAACACCTCCGCAACCGCCGGATCGTCGTTTGGTACGACGCCGAACGTTCGCTCGCTCCGTTCGTCAACGAGCTTCGAAATGCGCCTCGAATGCCAGGCGCCGTAGTCCGTGTCAGCGTCGATAGCATCGATGCGCAGCTCGTCGAGTACGACGGATCGTTCTTCGAGCTGCGCGCTGCAATCGAGCCATTAGTGAGCGGTGACGAACCGAATACTCTGTTTGTCTACATCGCCGCGGCGCGCCCCGATCGCCGAGAGTCAGTCCTTTTGGAAATCGAAAAGGCGGGCCACACGGAGGAGCCAGACCTCGAGCGCCTCGCTCGCAACTGCCTCCGGCGCCGCTACACAGACGGCGCCATAGACGACCTGCTCGCATTCGGTCGTGCGACGTATCAAGACTTGGCCCGCGCCGCGTCGGACACGTCCTCGTCGGAGCCGCCGTCAATTCTTAGAACCGTTTTTCACGACGCGCGAGACACCGATTCCCTGCTGGCCACGTGGCTCGCCGTCGCCTCCCGCGACGCAGAGCTCGAAGAGAAAGGTGCTCGCCCCGAGCTCGTGAAGCTCGTCTGCTCACGGCTCGGCATCGAACTGCCCTTAGATGCAGCACTCGCAAAGCTCCGCGCCGTGGTTCTGCGGGCGGTGCTCGCCGGGGAGTTTCGCTTGGATTTGCGGTGCCCACCTCCCCACAGCCTGGACGGCGTCCCGAAGCCGATTGAAGGAAGCGCGGAGACGGCAACGCGCGATGTGGCGGCGAAGCTGCGAACCATGTTCGCAGATTTCTATCCGGCACTCGCCGATCGCGTGGAAGCGGAGCTCGGACTCGGTGCCGCGCCAATACCCCCTGAGGCTCTCGGGTCCATCGACACCTTCCGCTTCGAGGAGCGGGCTTTGCTCGCGCACTGCACGGCTCTCGTTGCTGCGCAACAGTTCGAGGAGGCGCTCACAATCGTCGTCGAGCGTGAGCGCAGCTTCTGGGTCGACCGGGACATCAGCCGAAAGGCACAGTGGGAAGCGTGTCGCCGGATGGCTGAGTTGGGAAAGGCGACGACGACTGTGCTCGTCGACATTCGCGGCATCGGAACAGACGCCGCTGCATGGATCGATGCGTACACGTCCCCTGACGGCTGGTACCGCATGGATCAGGCACAGCGACGGCTCGAATCCTGGCTCGGTACCCTCGACGATGAGCCTGATGAGCGCGCGCTCGGCGTCGTCCGCCGCTGCTATGACGATGCGTGCAACGCGCTCGCCACCGGCTTCACCAAGGCGCTCGTGACGGGCAACTGGGCGCTCAAGTCGCGGTTGCATCAGACGCAAGTCTACAGCACAGTCGTCGCCGATCGCCCCAAGCCCGTCGCCTACTTTCTCGTCGACTCGCTGCGTTATGAAATGGGCGTTGAGCTTGTTGCGCGGCTCCCTGCCGATGCCGAAGTGAGTCTTCGCCCTGCGGTCGGCGCACTACCGAGCATTACGCCGATCGGGATGGCGGCCCTTCAGCCAGGAGCAGCATCCAGCTTCGATGTCGTCGAACAAGGGGACAAGCTTGGGGCCCGGATCGACGACGTATTCCTTCCCGATCGGGCCGCGCGCGGGAAGTTCGCCGCCGCCCGTGTCCCCAATCTCGTCGATCTCCCATTGGACCAGGTCCTCGGACTTCCACCCTCCAAGCTGGTGAAGAAGTTGAACGGAGCGCAGGTGGTGATCGTGCGTTCCCAGGAGATCGATCTAATCGGCGAAGCGGGCCTGCCGATCCAGGCGCGCCATGTGATGGACACGGTCATCGACAACATAGCCCGCGCGATCAAGAAACTG
Organism: Gemmatimonadales bacterium; assembly: GCA_038323865.1. Lineage (GTDB taxonomy): Bacteria > Gemmatimonadota > Gemmatimonadetes > Gemmatimonadales > Gemmatimonadaceae > AG11. The sequence continues at coordinate 3,051 of JBBQHJ010000191.1, read as the reverse complement.
GCGGCAGCTGGTGTGGAGAACGCGGTGGTAGCCGCAGACCACGGCCATCTCTTCTTCCCCACCGATCGCGACGAGTCCATGCGGACCGATTCCCCCGGCGGACGGCAATTGGAGCTGCACCGTCGGTGCTGGATCGGACGTGGAGGCACTACTCCGCCGGGTTGCATTCGCGTGGCGGCTGCCGCTCTCGGCTATCGCTCCGATCTGGAATTCGTTTTCAATGCGGGCGCTGGTGTCTTTCGGGCGGGCGGCGACCTCTCGTACCATCACGGCGGAATATCGCTCCAGGAATTGATCGTTCCTGTGCTCACCGTTCGTCTGAAGGCGTGCGCCAGCATCGCACCCGCGTCGGGACCGATCACCGTCGCGGGCGTTCCGGAGGCTGTCACGAACCGGATATTCACCTCGACGCTGCAGCTAGGTGGCCCCGAGCTCGGCTTGTTCTCGAGTGCCATGACGGTACGTCCGCTCCTTGTTGCTGCGGGAAAAGAAGTCGGCGTTGCCGGTTGGTGCGTTGAAGGCGGTTTGGATCAGACGTCCGGAAACCTCACCGTTCACGCTGGCAAGGTCGTTACTGTCGCGATGCTTCTCCAGGACGACAGCGTCGCATCGCTCAGGCTGGTGGTTCAGGATCCATCCACGGACGCCGAGCTGTATCGGTCGGCGGAAATCCCCGTTCGGCTCGGAGTCTGATATGAGCACCAGCGTGACCCCACTCCGCGACCCGCTCGACGACAAGGCAAATCGCCTGTTCGCGGGCAAGGTGGTTCGCAAGGACCTCGTGCGGAAAGTGAAGGTGGGCGCGAACGTGCCCGTGTTCGTGCTGGAGTTCCTGCTCGGGAAGTATTGCGCCTCGTCCGACGAGATCGCGATCCAGATGGGGCTTCAGGTCGTCAATGACACACTGGCCAACAACTACATCCGGCCGGACGAGTCGGTGAAGGCGCAAAGCAAAGTAAAGGAGTCTGGCCGGTACAGCTTCATTGACAAGGTGAAGGTGCGCCTGGTGGATTCCGACTACTGGGCCGAAGCGGTCAACTTTGGCAGCAAGTTCCTGCACGTGCCCACGCAGTACGTGCGGGACTACGAGCGGCTCCTCACTGGAGGAATCTGGGCACAGCTCGATCTTCGCTTCGAGTACGACGAGGAGGGAAAGGGAAAGAACCCATTCTGGATCGACAAACTGACGCCCATTCAGATCGCCACGTTCGATCTGGAAGAATACCGCCGAGTGCGCGGGCAGTTCAGCACCGATGAATGGATCGATCTGATCGTCCGCAGCATGGGGTACGAGCCGACGGACATGAGCCGCAGGCTCAAGCTTCTGTTCCTCGCTCGCCTGATTCCCCTCACCGAGCGGAACTACAATCTCGTCGAGCTTGGCCCGCGTGGCACGGGTAAGAGCTACGCCATCCAGGAGATTTCTCCGTACGCGGCGTTGCTGACTGGTCCGACCACGGTAGCGAACCTCTTCGGCCATATGGGCGGAAAGCAGAAGGGGATGGTGCAGCTCTGGGACGTCGTCGGCTTCGATGAAGTGGCGGACCTTCAGAAGATGCCGAAGGAAGTCATCACGACGATGAAGACCTACTGCGAGTCCGGAACTTTCCAGCGCGGTCACGAAGCGGCCTCCGGCGACGCGAGCATCGCGATGTTCGGGAATACCAACCGCCCCATCGACGTCATGGTGCAGACAGGTCACCTGTTCGAGCCAATGCCGGAGGTGATCCGCGACGATATGGCCTTCATCGACCGGCTGCACTTCTACCTCCCTGGTTGGGAGATACCGAAGATGCGGAACGAGATGTTCACCGATCACTACGGCTTCGTGGTGGACTACCTCGCGGAGGCGCTTCGCGAGCTGCGCAAGCACAACTTTACCGAGGTCATCGATCGGCATTATTCCCTTGGTGCGCACCTGAACGCCCGCGATCGTAAAGCTGTGCGAAAAACCGTTTCCGGGCTCATGAAGATCGTGCATCCTCACGGAGAAGTAACAAGAGACGAGCTTGCCGAGATCCTCGAGTTCGCTCTTGAAGGACGTCGTCGCGTGAAGGAGCAACTGAAGAAGCTCGGCTCATTCGAGTACTACCAGACATCCTTCAGCTACACCGATCAAGACACAGGCGAGGAGCACTTCGTCGGAGTTCCTGAACAAGGAGGTCGTAATCTGATATCCGCTGAGCCGCTGCCGCCGGGTACTGTTTACTCTGCGAGCGTCACAGGCGAGGGCACGGTCGGGCTGCATCGAATTGAAGTGTCAGTTTCCAGCGGCACCGGCAAGTTGAAGATGGCTGGCGGTGTCTCGGGCGCGATGAAGGAGGCGGTCAACAGGGGATTCAGCTATCTCCAGGCAAAGAAGACGGAGCTTGGTATTGCTCGTGAACTCGATATCTCTGACCTTCACTTAGAGGCCATCGATCTGTTGGCCAATCGTGTGGAGACCGAAATCGGAGTGGCATTCGTGGTCGCCTGCATATCCGCGTTGCGCCGGACGCCTGTCAGCCCGGCTTTGGTCGTACTTGGTGACTTGAGCGTACAGGGCAATATCAAGCCCCTTCGCTCGCTGACCGAACCGTTGCAGATCGCGATGGACAGCGGCGCGCGGCGAGCGCTCGTGCCGATCGAGAACAAGCGCAGCTTTCTCGAGGTAAGCGCGGATATCGTAGAGCAGGTGGATCCGGTGTTTTACGGGGATCCGAAGATTGCAGCTCAGAAGGTGCTCGGCCTAACGTAGGTTAGTCGTATCCGCCGCCGCAAAGATGCCCGAAACCACCGTCCGAGCGGCTCGAAGACCGTCGCGATCGCGTTCGAACGCGGTGTAGGCTTGCTCGGGTCCGGCGAAGGCCCCCGCTAGCAGTTTCACGGAACGACCCGCGGGAGTGCGCAAACCGTGGCACCGCGTGGCAACGCCGCGACAGACGTTGCCGCTCGTCCTCGGCGCTGCTGCACATGTTAGCGACGCGATCTTAAAGCTTGCGGCCGCGATGGAACGGTTGGCACGGCTTTGCCGCCAACCGACACAACGGCGCTACCCGGGATTGCATTGCA
>JBBQHJ010000190.1:0-9391 GCA_038323865.1 Gemmatimonadales bacterium | reverse complement strand
TCATCGCGCTCGCGGCAGTGCTCGTCGCGGGCGGGCTCTTTTTGTGGACGCGCGCGCGGCATCCCGCTGCGATTGCCGGCGACTCGGCGCTCGCGGTACTCCCGTTCGAGAATGATGGCGACACGTCGAACGCGTATTTCGCCGACGGTATCACGGAAGAGATTCGCGGCAAGCTTGCGGCTGTGCCCGGGCTTCGCGTCACTGCGCGCACGAGCTCCAATGCTTACCGGAGCACAAAAAAGTCGCTGGAAGAGATCGGCGGTGAGCTGGGCGTGGACTACTTGCTCACCGGAACTATTCGCTGGGAAAAGGACGCCGAGGGACAGCGACACGTGCGTGTCACGCCGGAGCTGATCAAGGCATCCGACGGATCCGCCAAATGGCAAAAACCGTTTGATGCCGTCCTGAGCGACGTGTTCACCGTACAGAGCACTATTGCGGCACAGGTCGCACAGGAACTCGACGTCACGCTCGCATCGCAGGTGCAACAGAAGCTCGCCACGCGCTCCACAAAGAATGTCGACGCGTACCAGGAGTATCTGCTCGGTGAGAAGGCGACGGAATCCATGATTCGCGCCGACGGTAAGTCACTCGCCGAGGCCGACCTTCACTATTCTCGGGCGGCGGCACTCGATACCACGTTCGGCCTCGCGTGGAGTCGCGTCGCGTACGTGGCGATTCAGACGTTCGGTGTGAACCCCACTGAGGAGCTGTCACGTCGCGCCGACAATGCAATCGCACGGGCGATGCGACTGGAGCCCGACAATGCACAAGTCCGCCGCGCGTACTCGCGCTACCTGCGCGTCGTGCCGAAGAACTACTCCGCTGCGCTCGCACAACTCGATACGGGATTGATCCGCGAGCCGAACAATGTGGACCTCCTCGCGGCAGCATCGTCACTGAGTGCACTGCTCTCCCGATGGGACGCAGCGGTCGACTTTGCCAAGCGCGCGTATCAGCTCGACCCGCGCAATCCCACGGCAGCGAGCGCCGTCGCGCGAATTCTTCACGCAACTCGTCGGTTTCCTGAAAGTGATGAGTACATGGGCAAGGCGCTCGCGCTCTCGCCCGGAAATATTCAGTACACGGAGGATCGCGTCATCAACTTCATCTCGATGGGCGACCTGCCGCGCGCCAAGGACGCCGTGCACGAGGCGCTCAAGACAGCGGATTCCACCGAGCTCGCTTCCTACTTCGCGCTCTTCCAGGAAATGCAGTGGGTGCTCGATGAGCCCTTGCTCCGCCGCATCACCACCATGACGCCGGCGAACTTTCGCAACAACCGGCAGCAGTGGGGCCTCAAGCTCGGCTCCACCTGGATCCTCCTCGGCGACTCCGTCAAGGGTCGCGCCTATGGCGACAGCGCGCGCATCGTGGCCGAAGCGCAATTGGCAAGCTATCCGGAGGATGCGCAACTCCACGAACTTCGTGCTCGTTCACTCGCGCTCATGGGCCAGAAGGCCGAGGCAATTCAAGAGGCAGAGCGCGCGCTCAAGATGCGCGAGACGGCCCTCGATGCGAGCACAGGACCATACGTGCGTTATCAGGCCGCGCGTGTGTTCATTCAATCCGGTGCCTACGATCGTGCGCTCGATATCATCGAGCCCCTGCTCACCACCAACTATGCCGACATCACTCCTGCGTGGCTGCGATTGGAGCCGGTGTTTCGTGCCCTCCGCGGCAATCCACGCTTCGAGCGCCTGGTCAAGAACTAGCTCGCAGCTGGTCCAGACTTGGCTACCGCACGGCAATGTTGGCGATTGGCACGCCGGTGACTGGGAGATGACCAGCCACTGACCGCGCCGCCGCATCCTGTCGCGTCCCTAACGTCAAACGACATGCGCTCTCTGTTAACCAGTCGGATCATCTTCTCCTTCCTGCTGGCCACCACCATAGCCGGGTGTGTCACCCGGGTGTGGACCACCGCGCCTCGGCGCGTTGGCATCGCCGATGGCACGATCAACAGCCCGATCAAGGTGCACATGCGCGACGGCTCCACGGTCGTGTTCACTCGAGGCGCGCATCTGTCCAACGGTGCGGTCCTGGGTATTGGGCAAGCCTATCCGCTCCTCGACGACGTCAACTTCAAGCTCCGCGAGCGCGTGCCGCTCGACAGCGTCGTCGGCGTCGAAACGTTCGAGGGCAAGGCGCTCCTCGCACAGTCCACGGCCCTCTCCATTGCCGGAACGGCACTTGGCGCGGTTGGCTTGGCCGCCCTCGCCATCGCGATCTTCGGATCATGCCCCACGATCTACGCCGACACGGGCGCGAACGCGACGCTTCAGGCGGAAGGGTTCTCGTATGCGATCGCCCCGCTGCTCGAGCATCGCGACATCGATGCGCTCAACGTACATATGGACGCCGACGGCATCATCCGCCTCGAGCTGCGGAACGAAGCGCTCGAGACGCACTTCATCAACAACATCGAGCTGCTCGCCGTCTCGCGCACGCCGGGTGCACTCGTCATTCCCGATCAATCGGGGACGATCGCAATGCTCAGTGACATTCGTGAGCTGAGTGCCGCGCATGATCGCAGTGGACGTGATGTACGCGCTGCACTCGCGAAAATCGACGGAGAGCTGTTCGCCAGCGCGCCGGCACTCGTCGATCGCGCACACGTCGGCGATCTCGACGACTGGCTCGACATCGAGGCCGACAATCTGCCTCCGGGCGATTCAGTCGCCGTCGTAATGAAGCTGCGGAATTCGCTTCTCAACACTGTGTTGCTCTACGACGGCATACTCGGCGGTGCCGATGCCGCAGACTGGCTCACAAGCGGGCTCCAGAACATTGCCACGGCGCTCGATGTCTCGCGCTGGTACACGCGCACGATGGGCATGCACCTCACAGTCGATGGCGCCGGGAATACGGAGCACGCACGGCTCGGCGACGTTGGACCAATTGCATTTCGTGAAGTTGCGGTGATGCTGCCGCGTTCCTCGCACAATGCGCGTCACATCAAGGTGCGGTTGCGCTTCGTGGCCGACGATTGGCGCATCGATCGGGCCGTCATTGCCGCCGGAGTTGCTCGTCCTTCGTCGCGTGTGATTCCTGTTGCACGTGTCATCGTGCCGACGCCCGCACGTGGCGGCCCAGCTGCCGTCGACAGCGCGGCACTTCGCGCGCTGCGTGATGCCGACGATAAATACCTCCAGACCGTTCCGGGCCAGCGCATGACGCTGGAGTTCAAGCCGGACGCGCGCCTGCGCGGCGATACAGCCGTCACATACCTCATTGCGTGGCAAGGTTGGTATCGTGAGTGGATTCGCGGCGACTGGCTCGCGCATCCCACGCGCGCGGAACCCTGGGTGCCCGGCGATTCCGCAGTTTCCATTGCGCTCTCACGCTGGCGCTCCAAGCGCGAAGGGCTCGAGCGCGCGTTCTATTCCTCCCGGATTCCGGTGCGCTGACATGACACACTCCGCACTGCGTATCATCGCGGGCTCCGCACTGCTCGCTACCGTTTCGGCGTGCAACTTCGGAATGCGCCCCGAAGACTTCTATCCGGCCACGCATCCCATGGGCGCGAGCATCGCCATTCTTGCCGAAGGCGAAACGGCCGATCGCGTCGGCGAACTTGCAGCGGTGGATTCGATTGGAATTACCGTGTTGTCCGAAAAGCACATCGCGCGCATCAGCTGGCGGCGTCTTGTTGCGCTCGACGTCGACAGGCTCGGTAGGGACTATGACGTCGGTCGCGGCGAGCAGGTCGACGCCGAAAAGCGCGCACGTCTCAAACTATTGAGCCGCTTTCCACAGGGTATCTCCGACGAATTGCTGGCGGAGATTCTCGCTCGACTGGGCCAAACAAGTCGGGAGGAGCTTCGGTGATGCGATATGCAACCATCGCCCTGCTCGCGCTTCCCGCCCTCCTGAATGCGCAGCCGCAACATGCGCCGTCGCTCGACTCGCTCGCGCGCGCCGTGGACGTTGGCATCACGCGATACGCAGACCGCCGCGAAGCCGTCGCAGTGGGTTATCACCGCATCGGGCCGGTGTTCCCCGGCATGGGTGAGCACTGGCTCAACATCGGCGTGCTGCTCGACAACGTCATCGACGCCACGCGGCCCACGCTCCTCATCTACGCAAACATCGGCGATCAGCCGCGACTGCTCGGCGCCGGCTTCGCCACCACTACCGATCAATCCAGGACATCAGCCGACGTGCCTGGCTGGCCGGATGCATGGCACGAGCACAGCGGCCTGCTGGTAGACGAAAGCGGTGTGAAGCCGAGCACGAATCGGGGAAGCGGTACGCATGTGTGGGTGTTGCACGTCTGGACGAAGCTCGCGAATCCCGACGGCATCTTTCACGCAGACAACTGGGCCCTGCCATTCGCGCGCCTGGGCTATGCAATGCCACCGGGGGTCGACGCGGACGCGGCGCGCGCGCTCGCATTGCTCGATGGTGGCGATCGATATCTGCGCGATGTGTTGGGCGATGCCGGATTGCGATCGGCGGAGAACGCGGCGTCCGTGGACGCCGTGATCGCTCGGCACCGCGCAAACGCTGAAACGGCGGTGGGAGCGGGCATGTCGGGCGCGACGCTCGCCCAGTTGAAGGAGGTGTGGCGCGAGCTCCGCGCTGCGTTGCACGAACGGCTCGGCCCACGCGTTGATCCATTGCTCGAGCCACCTCACGATGCGCACCATCACCCGGCTGGTGGATCATGATACGACAACTCGTCGTTCTGCTCGTCCTTGGGGCCGGCGCGTCACAGGCACAGAGCACGGAGCGCGTCGGCCATCCCGAGCGCAAGCTTCAATTCGAACTATCCGGCGGCGTGGGCCCGTCCGATGCAACCTCCGGCGAGATGGCTGGAAGGACTGGCGCGGGATCGGTAGCGCTTCGCTGGGATGCCGATGGAAGCGGTGGCTTGCGAATCGCGCTCTGGGGTTCGCAGAATCACAGTACCTATTACTACAACATCTACGACAACAGTAACTCCGCTCGGCGCGACTCGGTCGTGCACTCGGAGCTGCAAATTGCGGTCGTGGCGTCCGCCGACATCGGCATTCGTCTCTGGCGGGATCTTCTCGTGAGTGGCAGTATCGGCGGCGGTTACCTTCCCTACGCGCACAGCGACGTGTCCTACGGCACGCTCCAGAATCCGTATCAGTACTACTCCGGTCACGGCTCCAATTTTCTATTGACTGGTAGCGTTGGTGTCCGATATCGGTGGCTCCTCGTCGAACAACATGCCATGCTTGTTCAGGGCGGTAGCTCAGGACTCGGCAGGGGTCGCAGCTTCTATCCACTCATGGTCGGCTTTCGTTTCATGTGACGCTCAGCAAGGGAGGTCCGGTGACTGCTCTGAAAGCCCTTTTCGTCATCTGCGTCGCGTTTGCTGCGGCGCCCGTACACGGACAGGCAGCCAAGTTTCCTCCCGATTCACTGATCAACACCAAGGTCATTCCGCACAAGACACCTGTCATCGACGTCATCGGGCAGATGCGCAATTTTGCCGGAGACCTCGGGGTGCGCTGCCAGTTCTGTCATGTGGGGCAGGAAGGCCAGCCCCTGGACCAGTTTGATTTCGCGTCCGATCAGAAGCGCACCAAGCTCGTTGCGCGACAGATGATGCTCATGGTGCAGGAGATCAACCGCCGTGTCGACACCTTGCCGCGCGGATCATTCGCCGCGCTTCAGGTGACCTGCAATTCCTGTCATCGCGGAGTGAGCCGGCCTGCTCCGCTGTCCACGGTGATCACGGAAATCGCCACGTTGTCGGGCAAAGATTCCGCGGTGCGAGCGTACAAGGCGCTGCGCACGAAGTACTACGGCCGCGCCGCCTACGATTTTGGGGAGGGCTCGCTGAATACCGCAGCGTTCCGCCTCGGACGAGCGAACAAGTTCGATGAGGCGTTGGGAGTGCTGGCGCTGAATGAGGAATTGTTTCCCTCGTCATCGGGGCTGTCGGTGTTTCGCGGCAACATCCACTTGATGCGCGGCGACACCACCGCCGCCGCCGATGCATTCCGCGAGGCAGTCCGCCGCGACACTACCAACGCCGAAGCGAAGGGCCGTCTTCAGACCATCAAGAGAGCTCCTTAACACATGCGACTCGTCGCCCTCGCCGCGCTCCTTTCGCTTGCAGCATCAGCGCAAGCTCAAGTTACTGTCTATCGATTTGGCGCCGTCGTCGATCAGGGACGACTCATTCGCGACGCGCAGATCGTCGTACAAGGCGACACCATTCTCTCCGTCGGCAAGTCGGCGAAAATACCGGCTGGCGCGCGCGCCGTCGACCTGAAGAAGTACACGGCCATTCCCGGTCTGATCGACGTTCACACCCACATGACCTACTGGAGAGACAAGAACAATCTCCAGGCAACGCCAGCTCGTTCGCGCGATTCCGTCGTGATGTTCGCTGCCGAGAATGCGCGTCGCACTCTCGAGACCGGAGTGACAACCGTCCGCGATCTCGGCGCATCGAACTACGCCGACATCATGATGCGCGACTTCATCAATCACGGCGCCATGGTCGGTCCACGCATGTTCGTGGCGGGCTACGGGCTTCAGAAGGCGACGACACCTCCACGCGCCGGCACGCCACCGGGTCCGGCGCGCGGACGCGTGATGGACACGCTCGAGATCAAGGAAGCCATCAACGCGCAGGTCGACGCTGGTGCCGACTGGATCAAGATGTATGGCTCGACCGGTTCGTTTCAGAACGTCACCGGCGTGCAGACATTCACCGACGAGGAGATGCGCGTCGCCGCGACAGCGGCGCACAGCTTCGACAAGCCGATTGCTATTCATTCGTACGGGGAGTCTGGCGGTCGGGCGGCCATGCATGCGGGCGCTGAATCCGTTGAGCATCCCGCGACAATGGACGATGCTACACTCGCAGAATGGGCTAAGAGCGGTACCGTTTACGTCCCGACAATTGATCACAACCGATTTTACGCCGAAAACGCCAAGCTACTCGGCTACACGCCGGTGCAGGTCGCCGAGCTGGACTCGTTTCGCCTGCTGAACACCGAGACCGTTCGGCGTGCGCACAAAGCAGGCGTCAAGATCGCGATGGGCTCGGATGCGGTGTACTGGATGTTCGGCGAAAACACGCGCGAGCTCGGGCAGCTCGTGAAGGCGGGACTGTCACCGGCCGAGGCATTGGCCTCGGCCACCACGATTCCGGCAGCGATGCTCCGCATGCCGAACAAGCTTGGACGAATTGCCCCCGGCTACTTCGCGGATATCGTGGCTGTCGAGGGCGATCCGCTCAAGGACATCAATGTCGTGATGGAAAAGGTGCGCTGGGTGATGAAGGGCGGCGCTGTCGTAGTCGACAAGCGCTAGTTGTCATCCTGAGCGGAGCGAAGGATCTGCTTTCATCCGCACTTTCCATCGTATTCCGCTGTTTCTGTGCATTCAGTTGCACACAGCCAGCTCGCCGGGCGCGCGTTCATGATCGTGGACTCAGAAGTGTGACGTCAGAATCGCCACTCGACTCTTGGACACGTCTGAAAGCCTCAAGAGTTCGTCGAGACGCGGATCTCCACGATACTTCGCAAACTCCGGAGCGCGACGAATGACTTCCCGGTCCTGAAAGCCGAGATCAATCGATCGCTCCACCCAGCGCAACGCCTGCTTGCGATTGTCCAACTGCGCATACGACCGCGCAATACTCCACGCACACTCACGACTGCGCTCGGCGTGCAGCTGCATCGCACGCTCGAACGCGGCGATGGCCTCACGATGCCTGTTCGCCGCCACGAGCGCATGGCCGTAATCGTTCCAATCACCGGGAGTCATTCCTACATCAGGAATCCACGCCTGCGCATCCGAGCTCAGTGGCGCGGCGCTCAGCATCAGCGCCGCCACCATCAGACGTAGAGTGATCATGGGAAAGGACGCGGGCGCGGCCACGGCCACGGCCACGGATTGAAGGAATCCTGCCCCGCCAATCCACGAATTGCCGCTTCGCGAACTGACGGCTCGCCCGACGTCAGCAGCTCCGTGAGTGCTTCTTCGTTTCGACCGCCGGTCTTGATCATCGCACGAATCAATGCGCGCCGAACCTGCGTGCTCTTCTCGTTCTTGAGCGCGTCGCGAACGGCGCCAAGCGTTGCCGGATCGGCCACCTCACCGAGTGCCCATGCCGCCTTGGTGCGTGCGTCGTCGCTGTCGTCCTTGAGGACGCGCAGTAGACCAGCCGGTGCCTTCTGCCCGCGACGCGCAACCTGGCCAATCGCCCACGCCGCTGTGCCGCGCACGCGTGAGTCCTTGTCGTTCGCTGCAACCTCACTGAGTTCATCCGCCGACTCGCGATCATTCATCTCGCCCAGCGCCCACGCTGCCGTCTCACGCACGCTCTCATCGCTGTCATTCCGCATTGCCTTGCGAAGCGCGCCGGTGTTCGTGCGTGAGTGACCTTCGCCGAGTGCCCAGGCAATCATCTCGCGAACGCGTGCGTCCTTCTCACGGTCGAGCTGCGCGGCGAGTACATCCGATGCATCACGTGCATGCCGCTGACCAAGCGCCCACGCGGCCACTCGGCGCACGCTCGGCACTTCGTCGTTCTGCAACACGCGTGTGAGCGCGGCAACGGTCGAGTTGGAATCAATACGCCCCGCGGCGACGACAGACGCCTCGCGTACCCTGGCATCGCGATCGTTGAACAGCGGAACGATGCTGGCAAGCGCGCGACGATTGTCGATGTGACCAAGTGCCCACGCTGAGTTGGCCCGCACAGTCGGAGCGGCGTCGCGCAGCGCACCGATCAACGGATCGATTGCCGCCGACGGCTGCAGAAAGCCAAGTCCGAGTGTCGCGACTTCGCGAGTCTGTACATCTGCCGCCGAAAGTTTGCTTATGAGCGCGTCGATGACCTGCGGCGTCTTCTGGCTGCCGAGCATGCGTACGGAGAGCTCGCGCACACATGGATCGTCGGAGGACAGCGCGGTGAGCAGCTTGTCGGCGTCTTCGCTCGTGAACTTCACGTTGCCGTTGAATTCGCGCGTGCGAACCGGCGTGGCGAGAACTACGCTGAGCGGCGTCGCCGGAATATCACTGTAGTCGCCCCAACCCCAACCACGCACTGCTTGTGCAGCGAGCGAACAGATCATCGGCGGCGCACCGCGCGCTGCCGTCAACAGTGCAGAGACGTCGACCGTGCTTTCGGTGACCGTACTCCTGGCGGCTGATGCACCGCCGTTCGTCGACGCGAGCATCGCCGCCGCCACAACTCCAAGTAATCCCTTCATGATGACTCCCTTCTTAACGATCATGGGTGAAAAATCAGCACTAGAGTGGTGAAGAATGGGCGCGATATGCGCCCGATTCCCCTGCTTCACTTCAGCAATCGATCACGGAACCGGTCGCGGTTCCGGCCACGGCCACGGCCATGGGCCATTTCCATTGCGGCCAGCAAGCGCGCGCACCGCCA
>JBBQHJ010000189.1:0-9399 GCA_038323865.1 Gemmatimonadales bacterium | reverse complement strand
TCGAACACCGTTGACGTGTTCGCGTCGATCGTTCCGACTATCCCTCGTGAGACCACGTCCGACAAATCGAGCTCAACGATGGCTCTTACCAACTTCGCCTCCAACGCGTAGCGCAGCTCACCGATACTTGCCGCCTGCACGATGGAATCGGACACAATCCGCGACGACGCCACCAACGCAGGCTCGAGTTCCTGTTTGTGCGGATTGTCCGCGCCAACGGCTGCGATGAACGTGCCCGGCGCGACGTGCTGGCGCCCCAGGAACCACCGCTCTGACGTCGTGCACGTACAGACGATCTGCGCCTGTGCGCATTCGAGCAGCGACGACATCACGTGAATCGATAGACCCGTCTCCTTCGTCATCGTGTGCTGAAAGGCGTGCGCGCGGTCAACCGAGAGGTCATACACGAGCACGCGCGTGAGCGACGGACGCACGCAGCGCATCGCACGCAGGTGACTTCGTCCTTGCTCACCGCATCCAACGATCGCGATTGTCTCCGCGTCCGTTGCCGAGAGGTGACGAGCCGCCACCGCTGACGTAGCAGCCGTGCGCAGGCTCGTGATCTCCGCCGAATCCATGAGCGCCAGTACTCGGCCGTCATTCGCATCGAATAGCGCGAGCACGCCTTGAATGGTTGGCAGGCCATTCGTGCCCGGGTTGCCTGGGAAGTTTGCGTTCACCTTCGCGACAAACTTCCCGGCCGGTCCACTCGTGCCGGCAGTCTTTACGTGGAAGCTACCCTGGGGGACGTGCGCGCCGAGTAAGCCAGGGGCGATCGTGTCGCCCCGCGCGTGTGCGCGCATGATGTCCTCGATTGCGGCAATACAGGCCGGCATATCGAGGCGGTGGCGGATTTCTTCAGCGGAAGAGAAGTGCATGTCATCGCTCCTCAGGACGACAAAACGGGGGATCGTTGAGGATTCCATGCGTGAGTCTCGTCGCGCGCCTCGAGCAGCCACGCGTACAACGCGTCGTACATTACCAAGCCGTAACGCGACTGTTCGTGGTCGTTGTCGAACAGACGCGAAAGGCCGAGCGAAATAGCGAGCAGGCCGGCACACTGCGGGGCGAGATCCATGCGCGCCGTATCCGCGCCGCGAACAATCACCGCGAGATCGCCCAGCGCCGTTTCATCCAGCGCATACTGCGCGAGAAGTGCGTCGAAGCTGCAGAGCGGCCCCACATGCGTCAGCTCAACGCCCGCCACATCGTAGGGAATGGCTCCCGACTCGGCGGCAATCCCCAGCACGTCATCCGCCGCGGCGAACAGGAACTCCGCATCCCTGTCGACAAAGCGCGCAATCAACCACGGACAGGCAATGCGGTCAATCTTCGGGCGCTCACGCGTGATCCACTTCATCGCGCCCTCGCCGCGTTGGAGAACTGTGCGTACAGCGCATCAAACAGGTCACCCGCCCGTGCGACGCGCTTGTCGTCACTCGCTTCACTCTCGCGGATGCCCTTGAGCATCACGAATACTCCTGGCGCCTCCGCGCGACCGAACTTGTCGTCCTGCAAATCGATGTCATGAATGATCTCGGCGATCGCGTCGATCGCAGGGCCGTTCAGGCGATAGTGATCCACGAGCGCTTCGAACGTGCACCTGTCGCCATGATGCGCGAACGCGCCACCCGGCATGTCGTATCCCAATTCAGACGGACGCACGCGTCCTCGCGCATCGATAAATCGGAACCTGGCGTCGGGATCGATGAACTTTCGGATCAACCAGGCGCACCCCATGCGGTCGACAAAGACATCCGCGCGCGTGACCCATGTCTGGCCGGACGGATTCTCTGGAGGCGCGACCGCAGAGGACTCGAATCGCTGAGCGAGTTCCTGGTCGGTAAGGCCAGCAAGGAGCACGGCGCCAAGCACAATGAGATCGCCCTTGTCCCCGGTCAGCTCTGCCCGGAGTCGCTCACTGGCTTTCGAGTTTGCGTCGCTTAGCGGCAGCGCGTATACGCCATTCTTTATTGAAGCGGCACCAAGCTTCTGAAGTCGCCGCTGGAGCTTGACCCGGAGGTAGTCGGGTTTGGCGGGAAGCTGGGGGAGAAGCAGCAGCCAAGTGGGTGATACGTTCGTATCCATGTTGATACGATAGTATCATACGTCAGTTAAGTCAATGCGGAGCAATGGTATGCGCCTATCGCCCATGCCGCGTGCTCGCATGATGCCAGAGATCACCGTAATATGTGCCGACATGTCGAGAAACGTGGGCATGCTCTGCGGTGAACAACGCAAAACCTCAACACATTCACTGGGCAACCCTCTCAGTGGAACAACCAATCCCCCGGCACCTCACGCCACTCCCCTCCATCCCTACGCACCCTAAGACTCAGCTCCGCTCCACCCGTCGCCTGCGCATACCGCAACACAAACGGATGCAGGCCACCACCAAGCGCGATCATCCCCATCTTCTCCTCAGCGCCATGATAGCCGTCGTTATCCACAACCACTCTATCAGCCACGGTGAGCGTTGACCCATCATCCGACGTAAGCGCGAACTCATACAGCCCATCACTCGGCACACGAATGAACCCCGCCAGGCGCACGCCGTAGTTCTCGGCACGCTCATCACCACGCCGGCCAACGGCATTCACAACGCCACTCTTAACAACACGCGCCGTATCGAGCATCGCGACACTGCGCGCGGTGAGCTCATAGTACGAGTAGTTGAGCCCCGCACTCACGTTTGCCTTTACCGGTGCGACAAGCGACGTCCGCGCATACATGGCTGAGCGTGTGGAACTCGCGCGTCCATCAGTCGCGAATGCTTTTGCCGACACACGCACGCCGCGCTGATCAACTGGCACCGTGAACGGCGCGCTGTATTGGGCGCTCGACGCCGTGGGCACACCGCCGTCAGTGGTGTAGCGGATCACACCATCCGGCACCATCGTCGACAGCGTGATCGTCACCGCATTTCTCAGGCTCAACCGATCGCCCGCGAGCCCGGTGACATCAGGCATGCGATAACCCACGTGCATCTTGTCGAGCGAACGCAGCGCATACGGCACACGCGCGGCGAAGCTCGGCCACGAGCGTGTTCCACGCGGCGACCACACAACTTCCGCCAACGCCAACGCGCGCGGATACGCCATGTACTCCACCAACGCCGGCGTTCCGAGATACTCCGTCCACATATTCGCCTGCGCACCAAGAATATGCGTCGCCTGCTCGGCCGAGAGTGAATCGGGAATCGGCTCGAACTCGTAGACGTGCTCGATCGGTTGAAAACCACCGATGTTCAACGGCTCCTGCTTCGGATCGCCTTGATACTGATCGAAGTAGAGATGCGAGTTTGGCGACATGATGACGTCGTGATTCTCTTTCGCTGCTGCAAAGCCTCCCGACGAACCGCGCCACGACATCACCGTCGCTTCAGGAGCAAGTCCGCCCTCGAGAATCTCGTCCCACCCAATCAGCCGCTTCTGCTTCGCCACCAACATCCGCTCCACTCGGCGAATGAACCAACTCTGAAGCGCCTCGGGTGTCGCAAGGTTCTCGCGACGCATGACGTCCTGCGCGAGCGGGCTCGCTTTCCAGCGTGTTTTCGGAACTTCGTCGCCACCGATATGGATGTACGGCGACGGAAACAGCGCTGCGACTTCCGTCAACACAGTATCAATGAATGCGAAGGCCTCTTCACTCGGGCAGAAGATGTCGTCGTCGACACCCCATGTCGTGCGCACTTCGAACGGGCCGGGCGTGCATGCGAGCGACGGATACGCCGCCAGCGCCGCCTTGGCGTGACCAGGCATCTCGATTTCCGGGATGACGGTGACATGCCGACGCGCCGCGTAGTTAATCACATCACGGATCTCCTCGCGCGTGTAGAAACCGCAATGCGGAGTTCCGTCGCCCACGTATGGAGTGAAGTTCTGCGCAACCATCGTCTCCTTGCGACAACTCCCGAGCTCCGTCAATCGCGGATACGCAGTGATTGGAATGCGCCAACCCTGATCGTCGGTAAGATGCCAGTGAAACGTGTTCATCTTGTACTGAGCGAGCAGATCGATGTAACGCTTCACGAAGTCTGCGGGCATGAAGTGCCGAGCGACGTCGAGGTGCATGCCGCGGTAGCGGAAGCGTGGTGCGTCGGTGATCTCGATGCCGCGCACCTTAGGCTCCGCTTCAACAAGCTGACGTAATGTCTGAAGTCCGTAGAACAGCCCCGCAGAATCTGCTGCGGAAATACGTGCGCCTTCCGCGCTCACGCGAAGTTGATACGACTCGGGCGCGCCACTTGCGAGCGAGAGTAAAACACCGTGTCGGCCGAGCTCCGCGTAGTCCGCACTTGCTGGATCACTCATCATCTCCGCGACTCGTGCATCGGGCGTCCACGTCGCTCCCGTGTGCGTGAACGCGGCCGGGAGCGGAATGAGTGGCGGAAGATCTCGCGGCGACAACTCAGCGCGACGCGTCTGGCACGCGGCGAGCGCGAGAAGACCGAGGAGCGCAGGGAGTCTCATTGCATTCTTACTGCGACGGACGCTTGGAATTGGTCAGGTCGAGTGCTGACCGCAGCGACTTCGCGAGACTCACCGCATCGGCGTTTGCCCAGAAGTGCATAAAGAGAAGCCGAGGTTCTTCGGCGAGCATGTGACTGTGCAGCGACGTGACCTCGATGCCGCCTTGCTGAAGCGCGCGGATCACCTGATTCACTTCAGTTGCGAGCAACACGAAGTCCCCCGTAATTGCGGCGCGGCCTGATCCTGTCGGCTGAAAGTTGATTGCCGTTGCAACGCCCATCGATGGCGGAAACTCGAAGCCCGCTTCGCGAATTGCTTCCGCGCGCGGAACGCTCACCTGATACACGCCACCGTTCGCGCGTCCCGAGTAGCCGAGGGCACGTGCGACGGCGAGGGTATCGAGATCGAGTTGCACTGGAGTGGCCGTCGCCGCCGGCGGAATCTGCGTCGTAGCAACGGCTGCGCGAACCGCCGTCGCAATAGAGACTGCATCGCCGTGTGCGTGAACGTGCACGTAGATGACGCGCGGCGACTCGTTGAGTACGTGGTGATGAATCGCAGTCTGCTCAACACCACCCTTCTGAAGCGCGCGGAGCACCGGTCCGACCTCGGCCTCGGTGAGCACGAGATCGCCAACTGCCATGACGCCGCCAGGGGCGGCTTTCATGGCGATCCATCCGCCGAGTGCCAGTGCCGGGCGAAGTGTTACTCCGTCGACGACGACTCGCAGGTCACTTCGTGGAAAGTTGAAGCGGTAGACGTCGCCGGCCTGCGCGGCGCCCGCGCGTCCGATCGCTGTCTCAACAGCTTTCCAATCAACCGTCTGCCCCTGAACTGTCTGGGCAAGTGCGACAGTTGCGAGTCCTACATACCGCCAGCATTTGAACCGCATGATTCTCCTCCGTTGCATGCATCGTGAATGTAAGGCTAGAAGTCGGCGCTATCTGCCGGAATGTTTCTGTCTCAGCGTACCACCGCCGCCCGATGTCATTCTTCAGTTCGCAGGTCAAGGCTCGGGTAGACCATTCGGTCTTCGACGTGCATTGACATATGTCACGAGAGGTACGAGTGTCCTGACGCATCATCATCTTCTCCACGTGTTTCCATCTGGGCCATTGACGGCCACAGGAGTCAGTTGACTTTCTTTTCGTCTCGATCCATCGCGGTCCTGCTCTTCTCACTAGGCTTCTCGCGGCTGCACTCAACTGGTGCAGGCACGACAGCTTCGCACGCACAAGGAACCGTTCCGATTCGGATCGAGACGCAGCTCGGCAATATCGACGCATACCTCGACTCGGCGCGCGCCCCCGTCACGGTCACCAACTTTCTCCGATACGTCGATGAGAGGCTGTACGACAGTGCCAGCTTCTTCCGCACGGTCACACTACAGAACCAACCGAACGACTCGGTAAGGATTCAGGTGATTCAGGGAGGAAAAGCCCGAGGCATGCGAGGCTTCCCGCCCATCCCACTGGAACGCACGAGCGTGACGGGCTTGACGCACCTCGACGGAACCCTCTCGATGGCGCGGAGCGGCCCCGACACCGGCACCGATCAGTTCTCCATCATGATTGGCGACCAGCCGGCGCTCGATTTTGGCGGCAAGCGCAACAAGGACGGACAGGGCTTTGCGGCCTTTGGGCGGGTGACGAGTGGCTCGGACGTGATCCGGAAGATTCAGGCGCAGCCAGCAAGTGGGCAGTACATGACGACGCCCGTCACGATATTGCGAATCGTGCGACGATAGCCGGATTCCCGGCCGCTCGGTCACCGCGGTTGTTTCGCCGCTTCCAGTCGAGCGACCATCGCCTTCACCCTAGTGGTCTGTGATTGCAACGAAGGTTCTGGTTTGTCGCGGAAAAGCAGGTACCGCTTGAAGGCCGTAAGCGCTGCTGTCGTATCCCCAGCTTGAAGCGCCCATATTCCTTCATCGCGCAGCGAAATCGCCAGTCGAGCGGAACGCGGAAGCAAACGTCGATTCACTGCGGAAGCCGCGGCGTGAAACTCGCCGAGCCGCGCGAATGCGACAGCCACATCGTAGTTCCAGATCGACGGCGTGCCCATGGGCTGTGTCTTGAGCAGCGAGTCCACGGTCACGAGCGCTCGCACACGCGTTGCCCGAGGGGAGTTCTGCGCGAGTGCTACGACAATGCCCTCAATCAGCGACGCACAGACCGGAGCCTCATCGTAATTGGCAACTCCTGTTGTGCGAAGTCCTGCTGCTGTGCGACGCGCTCCAGTCGTGTCGGCACGGCGCAGCCGCGACAATGCGATCTCGCAACGCTGCTCATACGACTCGCGCACATTCCCAATCGCGAGACGAGACAGTCGCTCGGCCGGCGCGCTGTCGTTCTCCGCATACGTAAGGAGTCCGAAGTCGCGCGAACTATCGGTGGCGGCGCCTGAGAGCATCAGTGCGCGAGCGGGACGTCCCTCATTTAGTGCCGCGGAGCGTCCAAATTAGATTGCGCGGCGCCGCTCCTCGTCGGTGCGCGCCAGTTGTGTGAGTGTCGCGATCAGTGAATCGAGTTCGGAAGACGGCATGATACCAACCGCCCAGGGAAAGCCATCGTACGAGTCGCGATACGCATCGCCCGTTCGTACCCAGCGCTCGCGCGCCGTGCGCACGCCGTCGGCATTCGATCCCACAATTGCCGCGGCGTACTGTTCACGCAGCGTCAGGCTGTGCTCCGGTCCGATTCGCTCGAGTTGCGCCAGCCATCGCGCGTGCGTTTTCATGTCGTGATCGCGATAGGCCAGCGACGCCAGGTGTGACACCGCGCCAAGCAACGTGTCGAGTGACACGCCACGCTCGAACGCCGCGCGCGCGCGTGCGGCCCAGTCGGGATACCCTGCGAGCGAGCCGCGGTGAAAGTACAAGTCGCCAAGCAGAATCCATGCTTCGGGCGACGTCGGCTGGTTGACCGATGTGCGCTCAATTGCGCGAAGAAAATCGGCGTAGCTCTGCGAGACGCCGGGGCCCTTGGCACCGAGCATGGCCTCGAGTAACTCGCGACGATCGGCGCCCAGCCGCGAACGTGCAGACCACGCGAGTTCATACGCACGCCGCGCTGTGGTTTCGGAGAGCGGCCGCTGTATCTTTGCGTTCACCGTGAGCCAGTACGCGGCCAGCACGAACGTGGAGTCGAGGTCGAGCGCGTGCGCGAACGAGCGGAACGCGTCATCGGCGCGACCAGCGCGGTACTGCGCGCGCCCATCAATGAACGACCGTAGCGCATCGGTGGACGTAGTGCCTGGGTCCTTCGCGCTCAGGCGCCAGGTGCCGGCGTCACGTGAGAGCAACTTCGCAGCAACGGCACCGATAATCTTCGGCAGACTGTCTGCCGAACCTGCCACCAACATGGCACTCGCGAGCAACTCGCCGCTCTCGGCGTCCAGCAGCGTTGCGTTCACCGTCATGCGCTGCGGCGTACCAACCACGGATCCCGTTAGCACGCGCCCGGCGCCGAGTCGGCGGCCGAGTGCCATCGTGAGTTCGCGATTGGCGGTGCTGTCGCCCTCGCGACCAACCGCACGGGCGACTGTGGCGGGGTCCAGCGCGCTCGGTCCACCGTCACCGGTGAATTCGGCGGCGAGCAACTCTGCCATGCCGTCGCCGAGGTAGGCGAGTGAAGGGTCTGCGCCACTCACGCGAAACGGGAAGATCGCGACGGCGTTCGAATTGATCTTCGTTGCGGCCGCGCGCGAGCTCGCGGTCCGCGCTCGCGCTGCTCCAACCACGACAATGACTGCAATGGCAAGTGACGCACCGATGCCCATCCACGGAAGTCGCTTTGCACGGCGCTCGGATGTGGCTGCAGTTGCGACTGGTGCTTCGTCATATGATGCGGCGCGCGGTGCCGGCGTCGGCGCTGTGCTGAGTTCGTGCGCCAGTTGTGCAACGGAAGGTTCGACGTCGAGCTCCGCCGATTCACGAAGCGTGGCGAAGACCGTTGCGTGGCGGATTGCTGATTGTGAGTCGCCCGTTGCCGCGAGTGCGCGCATCAGTCGCATGGCGACGTCCGCGCGGAGAGGATCGTGCGCGGCGAGCACGCGATACCAGCGTGCGGCTTCATGTGCGTCGCCGCGTGCATCCGCGTCCGACGCGAGCTGCTCGATGACGCGTGCGTAGGTCGCGGCGAGTTGTGTGCGTTCCGTTTCGACCCATTGGTCGAACTCCGGCGCTTCCTTGAGGAAGAAGCCGTCGAGGAAGACTCCACCGTAGAGACTCGCTGCCGTCGCGAGATCCTTCGCGGCAATTGCACGGTCGAAGTCGGCGACGTCGCACGACACAAGCGCGAGGTCGAGTGCGAGCTGGTCACCGACGGAACGAATGGCGTCTTCGCCGAGCACTTTGCGGAGCCCGTGCACCGCGACCTTGAGCAGGTTGCGTGCGGCTTCCGTGTCGCGCTCAGGCCAGAGGAATGCGATCAGCTTGTCGCGGCTGACCGGGAGCTGGTGTCGCGCGAGGAGTGTGAGCAGCGCGATGCGATGGCGGTGCGCACCGGCGCCGCCCAGTGGCGCGCCATCTCCGAGGATGATCGCGCCGCCCAGCACATTGAGTCGTCGCGCGGAGTCCTCGGACATTCCTAGAGGTACGGTTCCACTATGGAGGGTGCAAGACCGCCGGAGCAGGCCACCCAAATCGCGGTCAAGGCAGCGGGAGGCATGCGTTGAAAGACTTTTTCACGAGAAAGTATGTAACGGCGGCCCGAATTTACTCCCGTTTTACCGCCAATTCACTTGGTCCGCCTAGCGTGGGCTCCGAACCAGCGGCCCCGACGTCGCTCAATCCCTCGGAGGATCCCAATGAGATACCACGCACTGCTTTCGGCTGCTGTCTGCACCGGAATCGTGATCGCCACGGCATGTTCGGAATCCCCAAATGCTCCGGAGCGTGCTCCCGCGAAAGCTCCGATTCTGGTTC
>JBBQHJ010000188.1:0-9416 GCA_038323865.1 Gemmatimonadales bacterium | reverse complement strand
CCGCAGTCTTCACGCTCGCGCGCGACACGAACGAGATCTATCTCGCGGCGGAAAAGTACGGCGCGCAGACCGGCCACAAACCGGAGGCACTGCGCTTCGAGAAGGTGTACCAGCTCGTGAAAAGCGGGGCAGGGTGGCGCGTCGCGAAGGAAGGCCGAGTCCACGAACGCTGACGTGGACGTCGCAACATGTCGACTGAACGCGCAAGCAATAATGCACCCGCGCTCAGGAACGGTCGCGGAACTCATCACGCACCTCGGCGCCGTTCAAGCGCAGGACTATCCCGGCGCACTCTGGTCGATCGCTCTGCGACTGACTGGCGCGACGAAGGCCGACGTCGAGCGTGCAATCAAGGAACGCACGATCGTTCGAACGTGGCCCATGCGCGGCACGCTGCACTTCGTGCCCGCCGTCGACGCACGATGGATGCTCGAGACACTGACGCCGAGGATTCTCAAGGGCGCGGCGGGGAGACACAAGCAACTCGAGCTCGATGCGGCGGTGTTTCGTCGCAGTCGTACGCTCATTTCGAAAGCACTCGCGCGCGAACCGGTGTTGAGTCGTCCCGTGCTGTTTGAATTGCTGGAGAAAGGCGGCGTGTCAACAACAGGCCAACGAGGAATTCACATCCTCCAGCAACTCTCCATGGAGTGCACGCTGTGCTACGGACCACACGCAGAGAAGCAGCCGACGTTCGCCATGTTCGATGCGTGGATTCCCACGTCGCGCACACTCGATCGTGACGACGCACTCCGCACACTGGCCGAGCGATTCTTCACGAGCCACGGCCCCGCGACCGTTCGCGATTTCATCTGGTGGACGGGCCTTACTGTCGCTGACGCAAAGCTCGGAGTGCACATGGCGTCGCCAGCGCTGGAGCGAATCACGCAAGGTGATCACGACTTCTACTCGGCCCCAGTCGCGAGCAAAACCACATCAGAGCAGCGCGCTCATCTGCTCCCCGGTTTCGACGAATACTTGCTTGGCTATCGGGATCGCAGTGCGGCGCTCGCACCGCGGTTCGCTGAGCGCGTGGTGCCCGGCGGAAACGGCATGTTCCTCTCCACACTCGTACTCGACGGCCAAGTGCGCGGCACATGGCGGAGAACAACGCGAGCGAAGTCAGTCGTGATCACTGCGATGCCTTTCACTCGTTTCTCGGCCAGCGACAAGAAGGCCTTTGCATATCCAATCGATCGCTATGCGAAGTACCTCGGCTCATCGGTGACGCTGAGCTGGACGACTGGTGGTGCGGCATGACGACTGCATCACTTCATGCCGAAGCACCAAAGCAGCGGCAATAGCGGCACGAAAAGAGGACAACTCCGTGTCGGTTCGACGCATTTGGTGTCCACCAACGAGGTCACGATGATGCGAATCTCCCATCCGCGATTGCTTGCCGCCCTCGGCATTGCTCTCCTCGCTCACGCATCCAGCGCGCAGGCGCAGAGCGGACCGCGATGGCAGGCGTGGCTCGGCTGTTGGTCCGCCGTGACGACAGGTTCATCGTCGTCGACGCAACCATCGCCAATGCTCTGCGTTACGCCCACCAATGATCCCGACGTCGCCGAAATCTCGGCGGTCACCGACGGCAAGATCGTTTCGCGCGACAAGCTCGACGCGAGTGGCCGTGCACAAACGATTGACGCGGGCGGATGCACCGGCACTACGACTTCGATATGGAGCGCCGATCAACGCCGCGTGTTCCTGCACTCCGCCGTGAGTTGCAGCGGTCAGCAGAGTGAGACGTCGGCAATTCTTGCCATGGCGAATACGAATGGCGGCGAGTGGATCGATGTCCGCAGTGTCAGCGCAGGCGGTAACTCCGAGGTACGCGTCGCTCGTTACCGCGACGCTGGTTTGTACAGTGGCATTCCGTCAGACATCGCAGCTGCACTGAGTGATCGTGGTATGGCCGTGCGCGCTGCGCGTCTAGCGAGCACGGCTCAAATCGGTGTGCGCGACGTCATCGAGGCCGCGCGCTCTGCGGATCCGGCAATTGTTGAAGCATGGCTCGCGGAAAATGGCCAGCGCTACGACATCGATTCACGCGCACTACGCGAACTGGCCGACGCCGGAGTACCCGGCCGGGTGACGGATGCCATGGTGAGTGTCTCGCGTTCGTATGCGAGTGAGGAGCGCAGTGTCGCCGTGTACGACCCGTGGGGATACGGAGCGGCGTATCGCCCCGCCTATCCGGTGGCGCGGTATCGTCACGCGTATGGCTATGCACCTGTTGGCTTCAGCTTCTCGCTGTTCGGATTCGGATACGCACCCTACGGATATGCCTACGCGCCGTTCGGATACTATCCGTATGCGTATCGTCCCGTAGCGTATGTTCCGTTCGGGATCGGCTACGGATTCGGAAGCGCATATCACGGCTCGAGTCGTCGGCCGGTAGTGGTTGTGCGCCCGTCGCGCCCGCAATATGAAAACGAAAATCGCTTTGCACGGCCCAGGGTCGAACGTGATCAGGGCTATCGGGCGCAGTGGGCTCCTCGGCGCGAGCAGGCACCGAGTCGGCCGGCGCCGCCGCCGGCGAGCCGAGGTGGTGAGCAGCGACGTACAGCACATTCACACTGACGCCGCTTGACGAACGCCTGCGCGCAATGGACACTCCGCGCATGGCTCACTTTGCACGGCGGTTTTCAGCGGTTCTCGTCGCGGTTCTCGTCGCGGTTCTTTCGGCTTCCGCATGCGGTGGCGGCAGCACGTCGTCCGTTAATTCGAATGCGTTGTGCACGAGCGTCGTGTTCGCCGACATCACCGCCGGAACAACGCCCACGATCACGTGGACGCCGAGCTGCAGGGTCGCGTTCATTTCGATTGCAAACGCCAACAATGGCGATGTGCAGTGGGCCGTTGGGCTTCCCGCTGGCTTTTCGCCGCCGGTGAAGTATGGCGTCGCGCCCACAGGTGCCACGACGTCGACGGGTCCAATCACGCTGGTGACTGGTACGGCGTACACCCTCACGCTCTTCACGAATTTCTCGGCGGGCGGTGCAGTCGGTGGCGGCACGTTCACGCCGTAGGCGTCATTCCGAGCGAAGTCGAGGAATCTGCACGGGTGTCATTCCGAGCGACGTCGAGGAATCTGCACGGGTGTCATTCCGAGCGAAGTCGAGGAATCTGCTTTTCAGGATTTTAACGCCGTAATCATCCGCCGCACCGCGACGAGATTCTGTATGTACCAATCTCCGCGACCGGTATTCAAGTCGAGATAATTCACGCCGCCGTAGCCGGACGACGAATGAATAATCTCTCCATTGCCGACGTAGATCGCCACGTGCGAAATGGCTTCGCCTTTCTCGGCGAAGAACAACAGATCGCCCGGTGCCATTGTACTGAAGTCGATACGCACCAGATCGCCTGCATGCGCCTGCTCCTTGGCCGTGCGCGGAAGCGCGATGCCCTGCTTTGCGAAAACGTACTTGGTGAAGCCCGAGCAGTCGAAACCGCCCTGCGGCGTGGTGCCACCCCACGTGTACTTCGTGCCGACATACTGATCGGCCGTGTTCAGTACGCGGGACGCGGTTGCCGAGGGTGCCTTCGACGAAGGAATTCGCGCACGACTACTAGTGGGCGAACTGCTTCCGCCATCGCGCGCGCCGATTGCCTCGCCGGCGAGAATGACTGCGGAGAGCACTGAGCCTGGTGAAACACCGAGTGATCCTTGAGCGCATCCGGCAAGGAGACCGGAGGGGAGGAGGGCGACACATCCCCGAAGGAGGGACCTGCGATACATCATGTGCCGGAGCAAAGCAGCTTCGGCGCCACGGGCCGTCACCATCTCAAGCGACGATGTGGCAACAGCTTAGGATTTTGTGAGCAGCCACGATTGTCCAACGGCGGCGACACGCGCAGTCCGCAAAGTAGACAGTCAGGCGGGGCGCATCAGCGTAGAGATCATCTGAAGCGTTCCTGATGCATCGCGATGGGCGATGAGCGTCTGCCACACCGGGCAGATGCTTCCGTCGCCACAGACCAGTTC
Source organism: Gemmatimonadales bacterium (assembly GCA_038323865.1). Classification (GTDB taxonomy): domain Bacteria; phylum Gemmatimonadota; class Gemmatimonadetes; order Gemmatimonadales; family Gemmatimonadaceae; genus AG11. The sequence continues at coordinate 5,425 of JBBQHJ010000188.1, read as the reverse complement.
CGAGTCGCCCGTCCACGATCCCGCAATCAGCGCCGTGGGGAACGCAACAGCTTCGATGTGCTCGAGTGTCTTTGGCGGATAGAACGAGTGATCGATCAGGTGATCGAGTGGCACGTCGACGCCGAGTCCAAGCATGCGTCGCGCAGCGGGATTGAGATAGCGAATGCGACCATCCGCACCGGCCAGCCCAACAAAGTCCGGGCTCTCCTCGAATGTTGCCGTCAGTGGGTCGCGAGGCGCATTGCGCACTTCGGCGCCAGCCGCAGTGGCGAAGACAGACTGGATCTGTTCTTCCGTCATGCGAAGCAACAGTTCCGACGCACGCTTCTCGCTCACGTCGCGACACACCACCAATACCGCGTCGGTGCCGCGGTAGGGAATACACGTCCCCGATACTTCGGCCGCGATGGTCGAGCCATCAGGACGAAGAAAGCGAAATTCAGTGCGCAAGCTCGGCGCGTGATTCGCGAGCACGTACCGCGTGCGCTGGCGAACGGCATCACGATCTTCGGGATGCACGAGATCAAGCATCGGGCGATGGTCGAGCGCCGCCGGACTTTCAACGCCGAGCAGCTTCGCCGCCGAAGAATTCGCGTAGACGATTCGTCCTTGCGCGTGCACGAGAATCGCTTCGTGCGAGAGTCCAACAAGTCGCTGATACCGCTCTTCGCTCTCCTGTAACCGGAGCGCCGCATCCGTCATGGCGGCGTCGGCAAGATCAAGCAGGCATGCGACGTCTTCGTCGTCCCAACGGCGTGCCACGTAGTCCACCACGCACACACTGCCGAGCACGTTGTCGTCATTGCCGATGAGCGGGACGCGAACGTACGAGCGCGCGCGGCGAGCATTGTCGCGCCAGGACGACAGCGAGTTGGGTGGAACGAGTGGATCGCCGAAGACGATGCAGTCCACGCGCTCCATGCCGCATTCGTCGAATACGAAATCGCAGGGCAGGTCCAACTCCGACGTCGCATACCGATCGATGCCGACCGCCGCCGCCACGTGCTCACGCTCGCCATCCATGAGCGTCACCATCGCGACCGGAGCGCGCAACGAACGCGCAGCGAGCCGAGCGAGCCGGTGGTATGGCTCGGCGGCCGGCGAATCGGGGATGATCGCGTGCTCACCCGATGTCCGTGCAAGCCACGACTCACCTTCCCCAGCTTTCGCTGGAACGCGATTCACGACGGCAACGGCTGGCAGGCGCATGACGCGAGAGGCTAAGGGGCCGATCAGATCCTTCAACCCCTTAGTATCGGACTCGGCCGTACGACCCTGTATGTCTCTAGTCGCGCATGAAATGACAGGTATAGCCACCAGGATTCTTCCTTAGATAGTCCTGGTGATACGCCTCGGCGCTATACCATTTAGAGGCTGGCTCAATCGACGTGGTTACGCGTCCCTTCCACTTGCCTGATGCGTTTACGCGTTCGATCACGCGTTCGGCGGTGGCTTTCTGTTCAGGTGTTTGCGGAAAGATCGCCGAACGGTATTGAGTGCCGAGGTCGTTGCCTTGGCGGTTGAGCGTTGTTGGATCGTGGAGCTTGAAGAACCATTGCTCCAGAAGATCTTCGTAGCTCAGCACCGACGGGTCGAACTCGATCAGCACCGACTCGGCGTGGCCAGATTTGCTGTCATGCGTGTCGTGGTACGTTGGGTTTTCGAGCCAGCCGCCGGTGTAGCCGACGTCCGTATCGATCACGCCGGGCACGGCGCGGAGAATGTCTTCGATGCCCCAGAAACATCCTCCAGCCAGCACTGCAACTTCCGTCTTCGGTGTGCTCATCGTCCTCTATCCCTCGCCATGTGGCCTGCTCCGTAGCATAATCAGTTCATGGCGTCGAGAGAATTCACCGATTCCGATGGCATGACGTGGACTGTGTGGAGCGTGGCTCCGCAGGACATGTCGGTGTCATTGAAGCGACTCACCGGAAGTGGCGACGAGCGCCGGACGCCGTGGCTGGCGTTTCAGAGCAGTGCGGGCGACAAGCGGCGTGTCACGCCTGTTCCGGACGGCTGGGAATCGTGCGAGCTCGAGCAACTGAAGGCGTTGTGGATTGGCGCGGTGCGCGTTCCACCTGCGCCGGCGCGCCGCTCGCGCGACTAGTGGGTCAGTCCGTGGACGACATAGTTCGTCGCGAACTTGTACGCGTCGTTGGAGATATTCACCGCGTACCAGCCCTGACCTGACCAGAAGCGTCCGTCGTAGGCAGCGTTCGGTTCTTGATGACGCGTCTTTGCGCAAATCCTACCGCAACAAAAAGCGTGAGCGCAACGCACACGATTGCGCCGTAGGTTACGAGGGTCCTCGAACCTCGCCGGATCATGCGGATCGCCGCTTGCACGCTCGTCATCGCGCTCCTCGTTTGCCCTGCATCCATACACGCGCAAGGTTCGCTGCGTGTTGCATCGCCCGACGGTAGAAATGTCATTACCGTTTCGCCGGGCGACAGTGGTCTTCGCTACACGGTCACGCGAAATGGGAAGCCGATCATCCTCTCCTCTCGGCTCGGTTTCGCGTTTCGGACCAAGCCGCCTCTGCGCGACAGCTTGCGCCTTGTCGGCGAGCAGCGCGTGTCTGTGGACACGATCTGGACGCAGCCGTGGGGCGAGCTGTCGCATGTGCGAGATCATCACAACGAACTGCGCGTGGACGTACGGGAGACATCGGCACTCCAGCGAAGGTTCGCGTTCGTGGTACGCGCCTTCAACGATGGCGTCGGCTTCCGGTACGAGATTCCCGACCAAGCGAGTCTCACCGACTATGAAATCTCGGATGAGCTGACCGAGTTTGTGCTCGCGGACAACGGACGCGCGTGGTGGATCGCGTCGAATCGGCCGCGTCTCGATCGCTCCGAGCAACTCTATTCCGAAGGTCCTGTCAGCACACTCGACAGCGTGCAGACACCGCTGACGATGGAGCTCACGAACGGCGTGTTCGTGGTGATTCACGAAGCCAACCTGATCGACTATCCGCGCATGTTCCTCGCGGGTCCCAGGATGGAGGGGCGCACCTTTCGCGCGGCGCTGGCGCCGTGGGCCGATGGGGTGAAGGTGCGAGGCCGCACGCCGCTGCTCACGCCGTGGCGGACGATTCAACTGGCTGATCGCGCCGAGGATTTGCAGCCGCAGGTGTTGACGCTGAATCTGAACGATCCGAACAAGATTGCCGACACCAGGTTCATCACACCGCAGAAGTACATCGGTATCTGGTGGGGCATGCATTTGAACATTCAGACGTGGGCCTCGGGCGCGAAGCATGGTGCGACCACGGAGAACGCGAAGAAGTACATCGACTTCGCGGCGGCGAACGGCTTCAAGGGTGTGCTCGTGGAAGGCTGGAACACCGGATGGGATGGCGACTGGATTGCCAATCGGGAGGCATTCTCGTTCACGCAACCGTATCCCGACTACGATCTCAAGGGAGTGACGTCGTATGCGGCGTCGAAGGGTGTGGGCATCATCGCGCACAACGAGACGTCGGGCGGCATCGCGAACTATGAGCGCCAGCTGGACGACGCGTTTCGTCTGTATCAATCGCTCGGCATTCACGCCATCAAGAGCGGCTATGTGGCCGACACGGTCGGCGGCGGGCATTCACACTACGGACAATTCGCGGTGCGTCATCATCGCACGGTGATCGAGACGGCTGCGAAGTATGGTTTGATGGTGGATGCGCACGAGCCGATTCATGACACGGGTGAACGTCGTACGTGGCCGAACATGATGAGTCGCGAAGGCTCGCGGGGGCAGGAGTACAATGCCTGGAGTGGCGACGGCGGTAATCCGCCGGAGCACGAATCGATTCTGTTCTTCACGCGCATGCTTTCGGGCCCCATGGATTTCACTCCGGGCATCTTCGACATTCTGCTCACGTCGAGCGGTCACGCGCATACACTCGAGGAACCGCGTCCGCGCACGACGCTGGCCAAGCAGTTGGCGCTGTACGTCGTGCTGTATTCGCCCGTTCAGATGGCCGCGGATCTTCCTGAGAACTACGCTGGGCGACCGGAGTTCAAGTTCATTCGCGATGTCGCGGTTGATTGGGACACCACACGTGTGCTTGCCGGAAAGGTCGGTGACTACGTTGCGGTGGCGCGAAAGACTCGTGGGCGTGACGAGTGGTTTATCGGTGCGATCACTGATGAGGTGGCGCGTACGCTGGATGTCTCGCTGGACTTCCTGCCGCGTGGAGGGGCGTACGTGGCGGAGATCTATGCCGATGGCGCGAAGGCCGACTGGCGGACGAACCCGCTGCCAGTGACGATCTTGTCGCGGCCAGTCAACTCCTTGTCAAAGCTGCGAATTGTGATGGCGCCCGGCGGCGGACAGGCGATTCGGATTCGGAGAGTTGGGAACTGAGTTCAGAATACTTGCCTTCGAACATGGTTCACCTCAGTATGGTTTGCGATTCCGCCGCATCAGGCCTTTCCGCCGCTTCCTGAAGTTTCCGTGCAGGCAGTTGCAGGTTCTGGAAGAGTTAGAAACCCACCGTCACAATCCCGTTATGTCAGATCTCTCCAGGCGCGACCTCCTCAAGTCAGCCGCCCTCGCCGGGCTCGGCGTATCCCTTCCATTCTCGAGCGCCATCGCCGAGAACATCACGGCAGCCACGCATCCGGCGGAAGCGCCGCCGGCGCCACGGAACCGAAAATCCATGCGCGCCGTGCCGTTTGAGAAACACGATATTGTCCGCGTCGGAATCGTCGGCACCGGATTGCGCGGACGCTCCGTCCTCAACGAACTCCTCGGCATCGACAACGTGAAAATTGTCGCACTGTGTGACGTCGCTCCCGACAAAGCACAGAAGGGCGCGAAGATGGTTACCGACAAGGGCATGGCCGCGCCCGCCCTTTACACCGACAGCGATCACGGATTCGAACAACTCGTCGCGCGCGACGACATCGACATCGTCTACACCGCTACGCCGTGGGAATGGCACGTGCCCGTTATGCTCGCGGCGCTCGCGCACGGCAAGCATGGCGCGAGCGAATGCCCCATCGGCAGCACGCTGAAAGATCTCTGGGCGCTCGTTGACGCGAGCGAAGCCGCACAGAAACACTGTATCCATCTCGAGAACTGCAACTACGGCTATAACGAGATGCTCGTGAACCGCATGGTGCACGAAGGCGTATTCGGTGAAGTGCTCCACGCCGAGGCGGCGTACCTGCACGACCTGCGCGAAATCCTGTTCGAAAATCGCGACGAAGGGCTCTGGCGTCGCGCCTGGCACACGCGTTCGAATTCGAATCTCTATCCCACACACGGGCTCGGACCGGTCAGTTGGTATCTCGACGTCCACTCTGGCGATCGCTTCGACTATCTCGTGAGCATGAGCAGCCCGGAGCGCGGCCTCTCGTTGCACCGCGAGGCCACCGTGCCGGATAGGACAGATCCGAAATGGCAGGAGCACTACATCACGGGC
>JBBQHJ010000187.1:0-9431 GCA_038323865.1 Gemmatimonadales bacterium | reverse complement strand
CGGGCAAACGATCCGCCATCTGATCGATGCTAAGCGTCGTGCGGATGCCGGCGACGACGTCTTCACCCTGTGCGTTGACGAGAAACTCACCGTAGAAGTGCCGCTCGCCGGTGCTCGGGTTACGCGTGAATGCGACGCCAGTACCTGAATCGTCACCGAGATTGCCGAACACCATGCTGACGATGTTGACGGCGGTGCCGAGATCGTCGGCGATACTGGCGTGACGCCGATAGTCGATGGCCTTCTTGAGCGTCCATGATTTCCAGACCGCTTCGATTGCGCCCCAGAGTTGCGTCACGGGATCCATCGGGAATTCAGCGCCGGTGCTGGTGCGCACCAGTGCCTTGTACTCCTCGACGAGATTGCGGAGCACATCTTCGCACAGATCCGAATCATTCTCGACGCCGGCGGTCATGCGCTTCGCCGAGAGCAGATGTTCAAAACTGTGGTGCGGTACACCGAGCACGACGTCGCCGTACATCTGGATGAAGCGGCGATACGAGTCGTAGGCGAAGCGTGCGTTGCCGCTCGCGCGTGCGAGGCCAGCGACCGTTCGATCGTTGAGGCCGAGGTTGAGAATGGTCTCCATCATACCCGGCATGGAGACAGGCGCGCCGCTGCGAACAGAGACGAGCAGGGGATTCTCGGGATCGCCGAACTTCTTACCGCTGACTTCCTCGAGGCGTTCTAAGTTCTTTGCGACTTCGTCGCGGAGGGGTGATAAAAGCAGGTCCTTCGGTTCGCTCAGGGCGACATCACGCTGTAGGTACGCGATGCACACGTCGCAGGCGATGGTGAACCCTGGCGGAACCGGCACGCCGAGGTTCGTCATCTCTGCGAGATTGGCACCCTTGCCGCCAAGGACGGCCTTCATGTCCCGGGTGCCCTCGGCGGCTCCGTTACCGAAGAAGTAGACGGATTGGCTCACGATGTGTGCTGGTGGTGGTCAGCACCCGCAACCGAAACGGAGCTTGTCCGGGTCGGTGGGGGGCGGGGTGGGATAGTCGCCGGAAAAGCAGGCGTGACAGAAACCGCGCGGCCCGCCGGGAACGGCGGACAGCATTCCGTCGAGCGAGAGATAGCCGAGTGAGTCCGTGCCAAGCGACTCGCTCATTTCCTCGATGGTGTGATTTGCAGCAATGAGTTCTTCTCGGCTTGGTGTGTCGATGCCGTAATAGCATGGGCCGGTGACTGGCGCCGAGCTCACACGCATGTGCACTTCGCGTGCGCCTGAGGCACGCACGAGTGCAACGAGCGCCCTCGTCGTGGTGCCGCGCACGATCGAGTCGTCGATCATGACGACGCTCTTGCCTTCAATGACCTCACGCACGGCGCTGAACTTCATTCTCACTTTCGCTACGCGAGACGCCTGAGACGGCTGAATAAAGGTTCGACCGACGTAGTGGTTGCGAATGAGGGCGAGCTCGTACGGCACTCCGCTCTCTTCGGAGAAACCAATTGCTGCGGAGTTCGACGAGTCGGGAACACTGAACACGAGATCGGCGCCCGGGGCTGGACACTCGCGTGCGAGCTGTCGGCCGAGCGCACGGCGCGCGCGGTCCACCGAACCGCCGAAGATCTTGCTGTCGGGTCGAGCGAAGTACACATGCTCGAATACGCAGCGGTGCAATTCGCGCTTCTCGAACGGAAAGATTGAACGCTCGCCCTCAGCGTCGACGACGAAGACCTCGCCAGGCTCGATCTCGCGCTCGTACATGGCGCCGACGATGTCGAGTGCACACGTCTCCGACGCGAACACCGGTGCGCCATCCAGACGGCCGAGCACAAGCGGACGCCAGCCGCGCGGATCGCGCGCCGCAACGAGTGCATCGCCTAGTGCGATCAATACGCTGTACGCACCATCGACATCGCGCAGGGCATCGGCGACGCGCTCCTCGGGCTTTGTGGCCGAGGAACGAGCGAGCCGATGGACAATGACTTCAGAATCCATCGACGACGCGAAGATGGAGCCAAGGTCTTCGAGATCAGCACGCAGCTCGCCGGCGTTCACGAGATTGCCGTTGTGTGCGAGCGCGATGTGGCCGCCACGTGAACTCACGAGGACGGGCTGCGCGTTCTCGATGGTGGACGAACCCGCCGTGCTGTAGCGCGTGTGACCGAGGGCGAGTGAACCGTGCAACAGGTCGACCTGCGCCGTCGGCATATCTGAGACGAGGCCCATGCTGCGAACCGCGCGCGCGAGTCCGTTGTCGACAGAGACGATACCTGCTGATTCCTGACCGCGATGCTGCAACGAGAAAAGACCGAGCTTGGTCAGCCCGACTGCATCGTCATGACCGCGAACGCCGAAAATGCCACACATGTATCAGACCACCGAATCCGATTCGAGCGCAACGTCCTGCGCGCTGGCGCTGCGTTGCATGATGGAGGGAATCGCGTCGTGATACGCGTCCGCCAGGAGCTTAACGGGTGCCGCATACCTGCTGGCGCCCACGGTGATGCTCAGCGTCTTGGATTGCGCCGAAATCTTTCCGATGACCGCCGATGGAACGCCGTGACGCTTGGCTGTCGCCAGGACTGCTGTCGGATCAGGCGTACTGATGATTACGCGGCTCTGCGCTTCACCGAAGAGAAGTGCGCGAAGCGGCAGCGCGTTCCACGCCGAGAGATCGACATCCGCGCCGAACGTGCGCGCGCGATCCATCATCACGCATTCGGCGAGAGCAACGGCAAGTCCGCCATCTGCACAATCGTGTGCCGAGCGAACGGTTCCTTCGGTGATGGTGTCGTGCAGTGCGTCGAGAAGCTTTCGCTCAGCGACGAGATCGCACTTGGGCGGATGACCGCCCACCACATCGTGAATGCGCGACAGATATTCGGAGCCGCCAATTTCGTCGGTGTTGTCGCCGAGGAGAACAATGGAGTCGCCGTCGGTGGAGAACGCGGAGCGCGTGATGTGGTCGAGCGAGTCGATGAGGCCAACCATGCCGATGACCGGCGTGGGATACACCGCGCCAGATGGGTTCTCATTGTAGAGTGAAACGTTCCCGCCGGTGACGGGGGTGCCGAGCGCTTCGCAGGCTTCGCGCATGCCGGCGACGGCCTCGCGAAGCTGGAAATAGACCTCGGGGCGTTTCGGGTTGCCGAAGTTCAGATTGTTGGTGATGGCCATCGGTCGCGCGCCGGTGCATGCAACGTTGCGCGCGGCCTCGGCGACGGCGATGCGTGCGCCCTCGCGTGGATCGAGATAGACGTAGCGACCGTTGCAATCCGTCTTGAGTGCAATGGCCTTGTCGCTGCCGCGGATGCGGACGACTGCGGCGTCGCCACCGGGCCCGATCACGGTGCTCGTGCGAACGGTGTGATCGTACTGCTGGAAGACCCAGCGCTTGCTGGCGATGGTCGGAGAGCGAAGAAGTTGTTCGAGCGTCCACATGGGATCGTGCTCTTCTTCGCGTTCCTTGATGGCGCTCACATCTTCGTCGCGCTTGCGCCGAATCTCGTCGCTCTCGCGCGCTTCGGGCTCATAGAAGGGGCAGTCGGTCACGAGCCGGATGCCGGGGAACTCCGCGACGACTCGGTCGCCCTCGACAACGCGATACACCGGCTCGGCGATGACTTCGCCGATGACGGCTGCGGTGAGATCCCACTTCTCGAGGATCTCGCGCACGTTGTCCTCTCGTCCCTTTTTCGCGACAACGAGCATGCGCTCCTGCGATTCGCTGAGCAGCAGCTCGTAGGGCGTCATGCCTTCTTCGCGCGCCGGAACTTTGAGCGTGTCGATGACGACGCCAACGTCGCCACGCGCCGCCATCTCGGCGGACGATGACGTGAGACCTGCGGCGCCCATGTCCTGAATGGCGACAATGTGCCCACTATGAATCAGCTCGAGGCTCGCTTCGAGAAGCAGCTTTTCGGTGAAGGGATCGCCGACCTGCACGCGCGGCCGCTTGGCCTCGCTCGCTTCCGAGAGATCTTCCGAGGCGAACGATGCGCCGTGAATGCCATCGCGACCGGTGCGTGCGCCAACGGCAATAATCGGATTACCGACGCCCTGCGCGACAGCGAGCATCAATTCTTCTTCCTTCAATACACCCACGCACATCGCGTTGACGAGTGGATTGCCTTCATACGATGGGTCGAAGGACACCTCACCCGCGACGGTGGGGATGCCGACGCAGTTTCCATAGTCGCCAATGCCTTTCACGCAGCCGGCGAACAGATAGCGCACGCGCGCAGAATCGAGCGAACCGAATCGCAGGGAGTTGAGCAGCGCGATTGGTCGCGCACCCATGGTGAAGACGTCGCGAAGGATTCCACCAACCCCTGTCGCCGCGCCCTGGTAGGGCTCGACGGCAGAGGGATGGTTGTGTGATTCGATCTTGAACGCGATGGCAATGCCATCACCAATCGCAATTACACCGGCGTTCTCACCAGGACCCTGGAGGACGTACGGCGCCTTGGTCGGGAGCGTCTTCAGCAGCGGACGCGAGTGCTTATAAGAGCAATGCTCACTCCACAAGGCGCTGACGATGCCGAGTTCTGTAAACGTTGGCGTGCGGCCCAGCATGTCGACGAGCTTGGTGTACTCGTCGGTGGTGAGGCCATGTTCTGCGATGAGCGCCGGTGTAATGACCGGATCGCCGGGACGTGCGGTAACGGTCACGGTTTCTTGGTTGGCGCAGGCTGGAGCTTGGGCGGATTCACGGGAATCGACGGCTTGGTGTCGTTGGCGGGCGCTGGCTTCATCGTCGGCTTCCTGGCCGGAGCCTCCTTGACGACAAGCGGCTTGGGCGGCGCAGACTTGCTGTGCGCGGCAACGCGCGCTGGAATCATCTCGGGCGAGCTGCTCTTGCCGGTGTAGTGCCGCCCCGTAGAGCGGAAGATCGCGTCCACGACGCTATCAGCGCGCAGCGTGACGAGATCATTCATGCCGCACGCGCGCGTGCACTCGTTCTTGTAGAAGATGTATGTGAAGCCGTCGGCTTCACTCACCTTGAGCGGTTGGCCGAGCGCGGCAACGACTTGTGCGCGCGTCATGCCGGGCGAGATGGTGTGTGCAGCTTGGGCGGTGGCGGTGACTGAGCCAACCACAAGTACAAAGACGACGAGCGAGAATAATCGACGCATAGTGCGGCCTCCTGTCAGGCGGCGACGCGGTTGAGAATGGATTCGAACAGTGGCAGTCCGTCGGCGGAGCCAAGCAGAGCATCTACGGCACGTTCCGGATGGGGCATCATGCCGAGGACATTTCCCCCGTCATTGACGATACCCGCGATGTCGCGCATGGAGCCGTTCGGGTTGTAGGCCTCGAGCGCCTGCAGTGCGTCGGGTGCGTAACGGAACAGCACGCGACCCTCACCTTCGAGTCTGTCGAGGGTTGCGTCATCTGCACTGTACCGGCCGTCACCATGGGCTATTGGAATGGTGACGATCTGTCCCTTCGTGTATCCAGCCGTGAATTGCGTATCGGTGTTTTCGACGCGCAGTGAAATCGGCGCGCAGACGAACTTCAACGAGGCATTGCGGAGCAGGGCACCGGGCAGAAGCCCCGCTTCGCAGGCAATCTGAAAACCATTGCAGATGCCGATGACCGGCGCGCCGCGCTCGGCGTGTGCTACGACCTCGCGCATGATGGGACTGAACCGCGCGATTGCGCCCGCTCGGAGGTAGTCACCGTAGCTGAAGCCACCGGGGAGAATCACGACGTCGCTGCCCTTGAGGTCGTGATCCTTATGCCAGATGTAGGTGGCCTCCTCACCGAGTGCGTCGACGACAGCGCGGTACGCGTCGTAATCGCAGTTCGAACCCGGAAAGGTGATGATGCCGAACTTCATGACGTCACCGAGGCGATCTCGAAGTCTTCAGTGACGGGATTGGCGAGCAGCTGGGCGCACATGCGGCCGGTCTGGTCGCGCGCTTCGCTTTCGTCCGTCGCGTCGATCTCGACGATGAGGTGGCGTCCGACGTGGACGTCGGTCACCGCACCGAAGCCAAGGGTGTGAAGTGCATCTGCGACGGCCTTTCCCTGTGGATCAAGGATGCCTTTCCGCGGCACGACGTGAACGGCAACGCGATATCGCTTCATTCAGACGGTTCGTTCGAAGGTGGGTGCGGTGGTGCTACGTCCGGCTGGTACGGCTGCTCACGATGTGTCTCGGTCGGCTCGAATGACTCCGCGTCGCTGGCACCGCCCGATGCGTCGTCGCCACCCTCATCACTCGCGGACGGCGGGCCGCCGCGCTCCTTACGCTCGCCACGGCGTCGACGACGCTTGCGCTTCCTCGTTGGTGCTTCTCCCTCGCCACCAGCCGGCGTGGTTGGCTCTGCGCCGCCGGGACTGCTGCCGACGATTTCGGTGTCGGGTGCAGAATCCGTCAGCGTTTCGCCGAAAGTCATTCCGGATGCACCCGGGGCGACTTCAGGCGCGGCGTTGATGCGCTCCTCCTTCGAACGTTGCCGTTTGTCGCGTTTCTCACGCTTCTCTCGACGCGCTGCGCGCTCGGCCTCGGTTCGCTGTGGACGTTCGCCGCGCTCCGGCCGCTCCGGCCGCTCCGGCCGCGCGGGACGCGCGGGACGGTCCTCGCTTCGCGGCGCCTTCTCGGTCCTCTCCGTCGGCTCCGCATGGTGGCGCTGCCGGCGACGCACTTCACGCGGATCGAGATATCCCTGACGCGACGCGTGAACCTGCGAGCCGTCGGACTCGAAAAGATCCTCGTCGTCCTCGTCATCTTCGCCCTCCGACAAATCGTACGGCAGCGTTGGCTGCCTGCGTTCAAACAGTCGGCCGACGAGGTTTCGAACAAGACCGAACGCCACGTAGCCGATACAGAGCGGGAAGAAGAACTCGAGGCGCTTCGTGAGCAGCAATCCAATGGAGCCGAACACGAGGACTGATGCGCCGATTGCCTTGAGGCTACGGAAGCCCACGCGCGGCAGCACGGGGTAGGGCACGTTGCTGATCATCAGGAACGCCAGCACCGCCATCAGGAAGCGCATCAGCTCCTGCCACGGCAGGTTCCCGATTGCGCCGTACGTGTAGAGCCACGATTGGCTGAACCAGTAGTACGACGCCAGCGTAATACCGGCGGCAGGACTCGGCAGCCCCTGGAAATACGACTTCGATGTGCCCGCCTGCTCAATGTTGAAGCGCGCGAGCCGCATCACGGCCATGGCCGCGAAGAAGAAGACGAAAATCCAATCCCAGCCGTCGCGATCGAGGATCGCGAAGTACATGATCATGGCCGGCGCGAGGCCGAACGACACAGCGTCCACGAGCGAATCCAGCTCTTCGCCGAATTGGGTGCCTGCGTTTGCGGCGCGCGCCACTCGTCCATCGAGGGCGTCGAAGATGCCGCCGATGATCACGTAGATGCCCGCACGGCGGAAATCGCCGCGCGATGCGGTGATGATCGCGAAAATACCGAAGAACAGGTTGCCGAGCGTGAGTCCACTCGGGAACAGAATGACGGCTCGGCGCATGGCGGGTCGTCGGGGGCGATGGAGTTGAGGAGACGTCACCGAGCGAACTCAGCGAGGACGGATGAACCGGCGACCGTGTTGTCGCCAATCTTGACGAGCACCTTGGCGCCGGTCGGGAGAAACACGTCGACCCGCGAGCCAAAGCGAATGAGCCCCATGCGGTCTCCCTGCTTCACCGTCTCACCAACCTTGCTATAGGTGACGATGCGTCGTGCGATCAATCCAGCAATCTGTCGGAACAAGATGCGACCGCGCGGCGTCTCGATGCCGACTGAGCTTTGTTCGTTCTCGAGGCTCGCCTTGTCCGCGGCCGCGTTCATGAACTTACCCGGATTGTACTGCACATAGCGAACGATGCCGCTGGACGGATAGCGATTTACATGAACGTTGAAAACGTTCATGAAGATGGAGACGCGGAGCGCCTTTCCGCCCATGAACGCCGGCTCGTCCACTTCATTGATGAGCACGACCTTGCCGTCGGCGGGGGCGATGACGACGTCATCGCTCCGCGCGCCCGTACGTTCGGGATCGCGGAAGAAATAGGCGACCCAAATGGCGATGACTGTGAGCAGGACGGCCAGGAGCCAGATTGGCCATGAGCGCCGATTGAGGGCCCACAGGTATGCGCCCGCCGCAATCAGTGCGGCGATGACGATGAAAGCAATTCCTTCGCGGGCAAAGCTCACGGCAGTGGGTTCAGAGGTCTGTCAGGTCCAGCGGCGTTCCAGTGATGCGCTGAAAGGCGTCGAGGTATCGCGCACTGGTCGCGTTGATGACGTCGTCGGGAAGCGCCGGCGGCGGCGCCTCGCCATTCCAGCGGCCAGCACGGCGCTCGCTGTCGAGGTAATCTCGCAAGGGTTGCTTGTCAAAGCTCGGCTGCGGGCCACCAGGCTGATAACGATCTGCCGGCCAGAAACGTGAGCTGTCAGGTGTTAACACTTCATCAATGAGACGAATCGTGCCATCACCATCGCGCCCGAATTCGAACTTTGTATCGGCGATGATGATGCCTCGGCTTGCGGCGATGTCGCGTCCGCGACTATACACCGTGCGGCTGAGGTGTTCGAGTGTGGCGGCGACGTCGTCACCGAGTCGTTCGCGCACGGTGTCGATGGTGATGTTCTCGTCGTGTCCTGATTCCGCCTTGGTGGCGGGCGAGAAGCGCGGTGGATCGAAGCGAGCGCTCTCGACGAGGCCAGCATCCAACGGCTCACCGGCGAGCGTACCGTCGGCTCTGTACTCCTTCCATGCGGAGCCACTGAGGTAACCACGGACAACGCACTCCACGGGAAATACTTCCGTGCGACGACACAGCATGGCGCGCCCGGCAATCGCAGCATGATGTGCTGCCAGCGATGGCACTGCATCGACGATTGCATCGGCAGACGACGCGATCATGTGGTGCGGCACGAGGTTCTCGAACTGACCGAGCCACCACGCCGTCATCTGCGTAAGCACCGCTCCCTTGTACGGGACGCGCTCGTGCATGACGACGTCGAACGCACTCACGCGATCGCTCGCGACGAGTAGCAACCGCTGATCATCCACCTCGTAGACTTCGCGCACCTTGCCGCTGCGCAGCAGTGGGAGAGGAAGCGCGCCGAGTGTCGCGGTGCTCATACGCGGAGGTCCTCGTGCACCGGCGCTTCGTCGGCAGCGCCGAGCAGCGGCGCAACGACTTCGTTGAGGAATTCGTCGACCTGTTCGGGCGCGCGCCCGACAAAGCGACGCGGATCCATGGCGCGTTCGAGCTCGTCACGGCTGATGGCGAAGGTGCTATCCGCTGCGATGCGATCGAGCAGGTCGTTGCTCGTTGCGCCGTCCTTGATGGCTCGCGCGGCAGCGATTGAGTATTGCCGGATGCGCTCGTGCGCGTCCTGACGATCGCCACCTGCACGGACCACGCGAACGATCAGTTCCTCGGTGGCCATGAACGGCAGCTCGTCCATCAGTCGGCGCCGAATCCGCGCTGAATGCACTTCGAGACC
>JBBQHJ010000186.1:0-9459 GCA_038323865.1 Gemmatimonadales bacterium | reverse complement strand
GTGCACCCGAGCGCAAACCGTCGAGCAGAAATCCGAACCTCATCTGCGCCGTTTGCTCATCGATGCCGAGCAACGTGAACACGCTGCTCTGCACAGCGGGGTCACTGATACGAATACTCCCGCCGCCGAGCTCAGTTCCGTTGAGCACGAGATCGTAGGCGACGGCGCGCGCCTTCCATGGCTCGTGCTCGAGGAGACCCACGTCGTCCGGATGCGGAGACGTGAAGGGATGGTGCATTGCCGCGAGTGCCCCCGTTGCCGCGTCGCGCTCGAACATTGGGAAATCCACCACCCACACGAACTCGTTCACGCCTTCGGGCACGAGATTCATGCGCTGCGCGACGTCCTGCCGAATGCGATCGAGCGACGGATTGGCAATGTGATCCTCGGCCGCGACATACAAACCGAGATCGCCGTCGGCGAGACCGAGCGTTGCCGCGCCCTGCTCCGTCAGCACCTTGCCGACGCCGCCTTCGATGACGCCATTCTGCTTTTTCACCCGAAGCACGCCGCGTGCACCCGCGCTCTTGGCGACTGCGTCGATTTCATCGAGCTGCTTTCTCGACAACGATGCGCCGCCCGGAATGCGAATGCCCCGCACGCGCGTTCCTGCCGCGATGGCGGCGCTGGTGAACGGGAAATCG
This sequence comes from Gemmatimonadales bacterium, assembly GCA_038323865.1. Lineage (GTDB taxonomy): Bacteria > Gemmatimonadota > Gemmatimonadetes > Gemmatimonadales > Gemmatimonadaceae > AG11. The sequence continues at coordinate 8,815 of JBBQHJ010000186.1, read as the reverse complement.
ACGCCAGTGAATGCCGACGTCACATCCTGAATCTCCAGCCCATATCGAAGATCGGGGCGATCGATGCCGTATTTCTCCACCGCATCCGCATACGTCATGCGACGCATGGATGTGGACGGAACCGCGCCACCGCCCTCCTCCCACAACGCCTTGATCATCGCTTCAGCCACCGTCATCACATCTTCCTGCGTGACGAACGACGCTTCGACGTCAATCTGCGTGAATTCCGGCTGACGATCAGCGCGCAGGTCCTCGTCGCGAAAGCACCGCGCGATCTGGAAGTACCGATCAAAACCAGAGACCATCAGCAACTGCTTGTAGATCTGCGGCGACTGCGGCAACGAATAGAACTCACCGGCATGCACGCGACTCGGCACCAGATAGTCGCGCGCACCCTCCGGAGTGGGCTTGGTGAGAATGGGTGTCTCGATCTCGAGGAAACCTTCGTCCGTCAGGAAGCGACGTGTGCGCTGCAGCAACCGATGTCGCAGGACGAGATTCTTCTGGAGCTCGTCGCGGCGGAGATCGAGATGGCGATGCTTGAGGCGCAGCTCTTCGGCCGGAAGTTGTTCCGTGCGTCCGCGAGCGACGGGAATCGCAGGAGTCACAGCGGGCCCGACAACTCGAATTGATGTCGCACGAACTTCGATGTCACCTGAGCCCATCTCCGCGTTGCGCATGGCCGCGGGGCGCTCGGCCACTGTTCCTTCGATGAGCACGACTGTCTCCGCTCCCAGTGAGGCAGCGCGAGCACACATGTCGGCACCGGCCGTGGCCGGATCGAACGAAAGCTGGACGAGACCAGCGCGATCGCGGAGATCCACGAACACCAGCCCGCCGAGATCGCGGGTGCGATGAGCCCAGCCACCAAGGCGGACGGTTTGGCCAATGTGTTCAGCGCGCAGCGCACCACACTGATGTGTGCGCAGGCTCGTAGCGAGCGACGGAGCGGTCATTACCGATGTCGAGGGATGAACGGAGCGCGCGTGATCCCACCCCGGCGCGTCAGGGGCGGTCGCTTCACGTGGAGCATCAACGCGTGTGCAGAGAGCGCATTCGTCTAAGGAATCTACCGGAATGGCCCCGAGGAAGGTAGCGCTCCCGTTGCGTGGCGCTCGCCGTCCCGATAACCTCAACTTCATGTGCCGCAAGACGTTCGCCGCCGCTGCGGCATGCCTGGCGCTCTGCCCGCTGGGAGCCCAGCAAGTGCCGGGTCGCGAGTTGTTCAGCTTTCCGCTTGGGTCAATGGCCGAGGCGCCCGCGCTGGCCAACACTGGCGGAGGCGGGCTCTGGAATCCAGCGACCATTGCTCTCGGACGCGGTGATCGGCTTCGTGCGGCATTTGCCGCCTTCGATGCGCCAATCGATCAGGGGGTCACAGCACAGGTCGCGACAATCGCGCTGCAGATGCGACCTGGCCTCACGGGTGGCGTCTCGCTCGCGATGGCGTCAGTCGGCGACCTCCATAACACGGATACCGACCCGCAGTCCATTAGCGGCGAGATTCCTTACCGCTCGACAATCATTTCCGGTGTTCTCGCGGCGCAGCGAGGATCAACAACGCTTGGTCTCGCCCTTCGTCACCGCTCAGCGTCGCTGGTGTCCACGGGATCCAGCGCGAACTCCGTCGACGTCGGTGTGACGACCGATCATCCGTTCAGCCTCCCGCTCCGCGCGGGCCTCTCCACGTTCCTGCTGTCGCCGTCTCGCAGCCGCGAGCGCGCATCGGCGGTGGGTGCCATTGAGGGGTACATTCCGTGGCATCAGGAGCGCGACCTCCGTGCGGGCGTATCCTATCAATTGGACGAAGCCGGCGGCGACGAACGGTTCGTATTCGCTTCGGGACGCGCGAGCGTCCTCGAGCTCAAGGCAGGTCTGGCTCGTGAAAACGCGTTTCACTACAGCAGCACGCGTCTCCGACTCGGCGTCGGCGTGCACTATGCGCACTATCTGGTAGGCGTGTCCCGCGAGGACGGCACATCGGGACTCGCTGCGAGTTACCAGTTCTTTCTTTCGACAGTTGTTCCCAAGGTCGGCACGCCATGACAGAACGTGAGAACCTCCTCAACCTCACACCGGACGACGCACAGGCGCGGCTCGTCGCTGCAATGGCGGAACTCGGGCAGCCGTCGTATCGCGCCAACCAGGTGTTGCGCCGCTTATGGCACGCGCCGGTTGCAACGTTCGATGAGATGACCGAGTTGCCGGCGGAACTTCGCCGCGCGCTCGACGAACGTTTTGTACTGCCGCGACTCGAGCTGACCGTGCGTCAGAAGTCCGCCGACGGTACCCAGAAATTTCTCTTCCGTCTCCACGACGGCGAGGCCATCGAGACCGTCTCGATTCCCGATGGGAATCGTGTCACGCTCTGCATCTCATCGCAGGCGGGATGTGCACTACGATGCGCCTTTTGCGCCACCGGAGCCATGGGCTTCGCGCGCAACCTCGAGGTGTACGAGATCGCGGGCCAGGTCCGCGAGATGCGCTTGATCGACGAACCACTGGAGATCACCAACATCGTGTTCATGGGCATGGGCGAACCGATGATGAACTGGAAGGCGGTCGATCCTACGCTCACGCTCTTGAACGACCAGCGCGCATTGGGCATTGGCGCTCGGCACATCACGATCTCCACAGTTGGAGTCCTGCCCGGCATCATCGCGCTCGGCAAGCGAAAGGAGCAGTTTCGCCTCGCCATCTCCATTCACGCGCCGTCGGATGAGTTGCGCGCCGATCTCATGCCGATCAACACGAAGTTTCCGCTCGCGGACGTCATCGACGCCGCGAAAGTGTTCGATCGTCGCGTGACATTCGAGTACGTGATGCTTGGCGGAGTGAATGACAAACCGGTGCAGGCCGTGCAGCTCGCAGCGCTTGCGCGTGATTGCAAGGCGTTCGTGAATCTTATCCCGCTCCATCCGGGAGGATCACAAGGCTTTACGCCAACAACGCCGCAGGACATCGCACGGTTCGCTCGCGTCATCCGCGACAAAGGCGTCGAAGTGGCCATACGAAAGAGCCGAGGCATAGACATCGCCGCGGCGTGTGGCCAGCTACGGGTCGAGCGGCTCGGTCGGCGGGCGCCACGTACGCCCGAGCAGCACGGTGATATCCAGGTAGCGTGAGCTGTCGGGGCGCACTTCCGCACGCGCCGCAGGCCCGAGCACCTTGGCAGCCGCGGACGCCCACTCGGCGTGATGTGAGCGATCGAGGACGAGCGTAGAATCGCGCTTCTCTTTCGACGAATGCACCTCGACAACATCGAAGCCGCGGTCGCGCAAGACGCGAGTGGCCCGCTGTCCAAGGCCGCGAATTCCTGTGGTGTTTACGACTTCAACGCGAATCCGAACACCAGCGGGCGCGCGCACGGCGTTGGTCTCTTGTGCCGAAAGTGTTGTCGTGGCGCCCACGCGACGAGCGCGCATGGCCCATGCACCGCCGCACAACACGACGAACGCCAACAGCGACACGCCAACCCGCACTGCACGCATCAGCGTACCGTGTTCCAGAGGGCAACAGTCTCCGTGTAGAGCTGCATCCCCTCTCGTAGTGACCATTCGAGACGCGCGCGAATGACCTGGCGAAACGTCCCGTCGAAGTCGTTGGGCACACGTTCCGCGAGATATGCGCGATCAGCCCGCGTGAATTTTCGGCCAGGCTCGAGATAGTCGGCCATGTACAACGCCTTCCCAGTGCGAGTCCATCGTTCGCAGCCCACGGTGTGATAGCGCACTGCATCAAGCAGTCCGCGGCGCTTCTCGCCGTGCGACTCCAGGTAGGCAGCAGATGCAGGGCCATGCAACATGTCGAGATTAAATCCGGGCATGTCGCCAGCGAGCGACCGGAGTTCCGACTCCGGCGCATCACGCAAGGCGTCGTGCAGGCAGCCGGCGTCGTGCCATTCTCGGCGCTCGTCCTTCTCGAGCGACATCCGCTTGCTCCACGTATCGAGCAATGCGGTAACGCGCTCGATGTGCGCGCGGCGTTTGTCGCCGGCCTGCGCCCATTCGGGAAGCTCGCATTTCATGCGCCCGCCTCTACGAGTGCATCAAGCTCGCGAAGCTGGCGCTGCCAGAATTCACGATCGACGAGGCCGGGATGCGGAAGGGTGAGCGTTGGCGATTGCACCGATTCGGTGGCAAAGCGAACAATGTCGAGATCAATGGTGCGAGGCCCCCAGCGAATTGTTCGTACACGACCGAGCGTGCGCTCGACACCTTGTAGACGACCGAGCAGTGCATGAGGCCTCAACTCCGTTTGCAAAGCCACCATCTGATTCAGATAGGGCCCCTGAACCACCGGGCCGAACGGTAGAGTCTCAATTACCTCAGTGGCCGCGGTGATTCTGCTGCCTGCCAGCAACGACATCGCAGCGCGCGCCGAGGCGAGGAAGCCGGCACGATTCCCGAGGTTGGAGCCCAGGGCGATGTACGCCAGCTCAGCCACGCGTGCGCTCGATCGCGATTCGCGCATGCGCCAACGGACCACCCAGCGCCACGTGCGGCTTTCGAATCACCACTCGGCACCAGCGTACGTGCTCGAATGCCAGCGCCCCCGCCGCGATTCGCTCTGCAATCGGTTCGAGATAGGTGCGCTCGTCGGATTCGAGGACGGCCTTCGTGAGCGCATACAACTCGCGGTAATCGAGCGCCTGGGCGTTCCCGTGGCGAACGATCAGGTCGACCTCGAGCGGTTGCGGCAGTTCACGCTCGTGCGGCAGGATGCCCACGCATAAGTGGAACTGCATTCCCATCAGGGCGACTTCGGTTTCCGCGGAACGATTGGATGACGGCACAACGCGCATCCTACGCAGCGGAAAGTGGCGGGTCAATCACGCCGCGTCGGTAATCCGTCGCGTGAGCTCGCCGAGGTACGTGGCCACGTTGCGGAGTTCCTGTGTGGCGCCCTCCAGTTCGCGCAACGCATTCGCCTGATCGCGGGCACTCAGCGTGACCTGTTCTGCGCCGTCGCGATTGCGTCCCGAAATGCTCGCAATGCGGCGCACGCGCTCGCTGAGTCGTGCGAACGCCAACTCCTGCTCGCGCGACGTCAGCGCAATCCGCTGCGCACCGGTCGATGCGCTCTCCGTGGCTTCAACAATGAGATCAAGCGCTTGGCGTGCCTGTTCGGATAACGTTTCTGCGTCCTGGACGATGGACTCGCCACGCGACATCTGGAACGCGACACGTCGCATCTGCTCCTCGAACGCCACAACGATGTCGCCGGCTTGATCGGAAGCTCGCCCGCTCTGCTCAGCAAGTTTGCGCACCTCGTCGGCGACAACGGCGAATCCCTGCCCCTGCACACCAGCGCGCGCCGCTTCGATCGCCGCGTTCAGCGCCAGCAGATTCGTTTGATCGGCGAGTTCTCGAATCACGGCAATGAATTCCGTAATGCGCCGAACGCTCGATGCGAGCCCTTCGATCTGTGCGCCGCTCTCACCAACGAACGTCTTTGCGCCGATCAGTCTTTCGATGGCCGTTGCAATGGTGTGACGATGCTCTGTCGCAATCTCCGTTGCGCGCTGGCTCGCCTCGGCCGCAGCGCTTCCCTCGCGCACAACATCCTGGGCGGCGAGATGCAGCCGCTGCGTCACCTCGATTGACCGGCCAACCTGTTCGCCTTCTTCGGCAATTCCGCGGCTGATCTCCGCCATGGTCCGCGCGACGCTCTCACCGCCGCCGCGAAGTGCGCGCGCTGATGCCGTAAGGGTCTCGAGCTGGCTGCTCACTCGCGTCATCGCTTCGAGCAGCGGACGACGCAGATCATAGATGTGCATCGTGGTCGCGAGCTGGCTCGCGAACCGCTTCATCAAGGAAATCTCCTTGGTGGTGTACGCGTCCGCCTTGTGATGCTCCAGCTCCATCAAGCCGATGACGCGATCACCAAAACGCAGGGGAAGAATCAGGACGCTTCTCGCGTCGGTACGTCCGGGCAATATTCGCGGGTCGCGAAGAATGTCGCCGACGGAAATCACATCGCCGGTGCCGATCGCCTCGGTCCGCAACTGTGCGAGGTTCGCATCCGGCTCGCGCGGCGCGGCAAGGAAACCTTCGGTGCCGCGGAAGATGTGCAGCAGTCGCTGGCCTTCCATGCGCCCAATTCGCAGCTCGCGCCAATCCACCAACCGGTGCGCGAGTGCCTCGATGCGGTGGAACGCCTCGGCGATGTCGTTCGTGGAGCCAATGATCTGCTCCATGGCGAGGATCTTGTTGGACTCTTCCGCAGCGATGGACTCTTCGAGAATGCGCTTGACCAACAAGCCGCTGCCGCCAAGCACGACGGCGACGATAATCCAGCCGACCTGGCTGAGATTTCCGATCGCCAGCAGGATAACAGTCACGGCAATCGTGCCGGCACCGAATCCAATCACCTCATACCGGAGAATGACCGACTTCTCCTCGTCGAGGAGTTTGTCACGTAACAACAGCGTGAAGTAGAGCAGCCCTCTGCTCGCGAGGAAGTACGCGAACAGAAACAGCGCAATCGTCGGCAGCGACTCGGCGCTCAGTCGTGTGGTCTCAACGCCAAGCAACGACGAGATCCATGCGTACATGCCGAATGCGGAGATCAACGCAACGATCTCGCGCCCGGCATTGATCCACGCGATTTCCACTCCCTTCCGCAGCGCGAGCGCGTCGGCGGCAAAGATGCCGATCCACAACGCGAGACCGCTCGCAGGCGTTCCCGACAGCAATGCACCCGAAATGGCGGGGATCATCACCAAATTGAGGGAGCCGTACTTCGTGAGCGGGATCTGGTTCATCCGCACGAAGAACGTCATGGCCACGAATATGCCGATCGTGATCGGCTGGTGACGCCAGTGCACATCAGCGTACAGCGCGGCAACGAGGAGCGCGAGACCGAGCGCTCCGACGGCGCGAGCGTACGCTGTGAGAAACGTGCGCATTACGCCGCGTCGATTGCGGCGCGAATCTCGTGCGCCAATTTCAGCGCTGCGTCGACACTCTCATCAGCAGCGCGGACAATGGCGCTTCCGACGACGACTCCATCAGCGAGTTGCGCCGCGGCGCGTGCCTGTTCCGGCCCCGCAATCCCAAAGCCGACACAGATGGGAAGCGTTGTCGCAGCGCGGAGTCGCGCGGCAGTGGCGGGAAGTTCGGCCGAGAGATTCGCCTGCTCACCCGTGACACCCAAGCGACTGATGAGATACACAAAGCCGCTCCCCGTTCGCGCGATCTGCGCCATGCGGTCGGTGGGCGTCGTGGGTGCAACGAGCCTGATGAAATCCAGCGGACTGTTTGCCAGCCAGTCTTCGCGCTCCACATCGGCGCCGAGGGGGAGATCGGTGACGAGTACTCCGTGAGCGCCGGCGTCGGCGGCGCGCTGGAGCGCATCGCTACCACCCCGCAGCAGCGGATTCAGGTAGCTGAACAGCACCACGGGAATATCCAGCTTTGCGCTGGAAATGATCTCGAGCACCTGATCGAATCGAATGCCCTGATCGAGCGCCTGCTGCGAGCTCGCTTGAATCACGGCGCCGTCGGCCAGCGGATCGGAGAATGGGACGCCGACTTCCACGATATCCGCGCCAGCCGCTTCCAGCCCCTGGAGCAAGGCGACGCTGCGCGCAGAATCGGGATGTCCAGCCGTGACATAAGGAACAAATGCCTTGCGGCGGATTTCTCGAAGCGCCGCAAAGCGTGATGCGATTGGGTCAGACAAAATAGTCGCCAACTTTTATTCCGTATCGTTCTGGATTTTCAGTCTTGATGATCGTGCGACGGAACATGCCGTCGGACGTCTGTTCGGCGAGGTCCGACAGATTGCCCGGATGCAGCAGGTTTCCCTGCTCGTCGCTGATGATGCGCACAATGGGACGCGACAACATTTCAGGCACGGGGTTCACCGCATGCACGATCCCGAGCTCGAATGTATCGAGAATGACAAGCGTGCCGACAGGATAGATGCCGGTGAGGTTGATGAAGGCTTTCACGACAACCGGGTCCATGCCTCGCCGCGGATTGTCGCGCATCTCCTGCATCACCTGCGCGGGCGTGTACGGAATCGTCTGATAGGAGCGGCGCGACGTTGCGGCATCGAATCCATCGGCAACAGCCACGATCTTGCTGAACATGCTCAGCGAGCGCTCACGGATCGGACGCGGGTAGCCCGACAAATCGAGCTTCATGTGATGCTCGTGCGCCACGATGATCGAGCGATAAGGCACGTCGTGTCCACGGAGTTGAAACAGGGCCAACGCGCCAAGCCAAGGATGTGCGGCAACCAGACGCCACTCGTCGTCGGTGAGGCCGGTCGTCTTGTTCAGGATCTCCGCCGGCACGCGCGACTTGCCAATGTCGTGGAACAGCGCCGCCATGCCGAGATCGTAGAGCTGAACTTTGCCAAGCCCGAGTCGCTTGCCCAAGGCGACGGCGAAGATGCAGACGTTCACGGAGTGCGTGAAGGTGTATTCGTCGTAGTCGCGAATGGTCGTCAAACCGATGAGCGAACTCTCTTCATTGAGAATCTGGTCGACGATGCCCTGCACCACGCGCTTGATCTTCTTGATGTTCGGCGTGCGACCCATGCGCATGGAGCTCATCAGGTCGCGCGTCACGGCGACCGACTGTGCGTACGTCTTCTTGGCGACTTCCTTCGATTTCTCGCGATCCTTGTCGTCGGGTGCCTGCGCCAGTGGCTCACCGATCTCGAATACACCGAGCTGCTGGTCGGCGAGTTTGCCCGTGAGTTGTTCAAACCGGTCGGCGGGAAGATCATTTGACGGAATGCCGAGCAGCGCGAGGAAGCGCTGCCACTCCTTGAGCGCCGGCACCGTGTGCAGGTGCAGTGA
>JBBQHJ010000185.1:0-9475 GCA_038323865.1 Gemmatimonadales bacterium | reverse complement strand
ACTGGGTAGCATGAGAAATGAAGCGGCAATCGCGACGGCAACGCGAGGCCACTGCCGGCAGTGCGAGGTGCTCATGGGAGATGTCCTGAGGGTCAGAAGCTGCGGCGCCGAATCAGCGCACAGGGCATTCTGACCCGCGCGCGTACGCGGCGCTTGCACCTTCCTGCTCTTCCGCCTCCGGAACCGCTGCCAACGGCTTCTTCATACCGTCTTAACACAGGCCCCGCATTCTTGGGCATGCTCGCGTAGTTCCACCTGACGATCGGAGTTTCGAGATGCCAAGACGATGGATATTTGTGACACTTGCCCTTGTCGCGCTGTCAGCCACCGCGCGGAGCGCCACAGCGCAGGACAACCGGCCCGCACCGCCGCCGGTGATAACGACGCCACCGACCGTGCGCGACCAGGCACGCCCATGGCACGTGCGCGCACTCGTAGAATCACGAAACATGGAGCTCAACGCTGTCGTCGCGGCATTCGAGCGCGAACACTTCAGCGCCGACTACATGAAGCAGACAAATCACGCTGAGCGGCTCGAGCTCATGAAGACGATCCAGCAGGCAGCTTTGACGGCCAGTCTAATCCGCGCGCAGGAAGACGATGCGGGCGTGCACCTGCATCTCGACGCGCGAGAAGTATCGTTTACCATCGAGCCTCAGGCGCCGTTCGGTATCGCGTCCATTCGCGTGACGAGCGGTTCCACCGGCGCACGACCGGCACCACCGGCACCGCTTGCGTGGAACGACCTCGCCGCACGCATGAAGGAGGCGGAAGCGTCCGGCTTCTCGGGGCAAATCCTCGCGCGGCGCGACGGTCGCGAAGTGTTGCGGGCGTCGTACGGGCTCGCCGACAAGAACGCGAAGCACGCAACGACGCTGGATCAGGTCTACTGCATCGGCTCCACTCCCATCGACTTCACCGTGGCTGCGGCGCGCCTCCTCATCGAACGCGGCGTGCTCTCGCCGGACGACGTCATCGGCAAATACATCAAGGGCGTACCGCAGGACAAGGCCACCATGACCATCGGGATGATTCTCCGCCTGCAAAGTGGTCTCCCGAATTTCATCCACTCCGCCGAGGACGCGGACCCCGATCTGACCTACATCGATCGCGAAACGGCATTGCGCCGCATCATGGCCATGCCGCTTCTCTTTGCGCCGGGCGCTCGGCAGGAACACTCCCACGCGGCGTTCGGGCTCCTCGCCGCGATCATCGAGTCCGCGAGCGGAAAGTCCTACCCGGAGTTCATCCGCACGCAAATCCTCAAGCCCCTGGGGATGACGCGAACGGGGTTTTACGGCGAAACGCTCGGCATTCCGCTTAACCAGTTCGCAACTGGCTACGGCATGAAGTCGGTAGGCACACCAAACATCCCGCCCAACTGGGGGCGCACGTCGTGGCTCACCATGGGGAGTGGCGGTATGTTCTCCACGCTCGGCGATCTCCGCCGCTACTACGATGGACTCGCCAGCGGTGCGCTTTACGCCGACAAGCCGTCCAAGCTCCGTGCAGGCGTGAGTATTGGCGGATCGGAGCGCGGCTTCCTCTTTGCGCGTGTTGATGACGGCAAGGGCAACCAGATCCTCATGATGTCCAACACGGAGTCACTGCCCGTGGTGCAATCGCTTGTCGGCTCGTTTACGCAGCTGGTGCAACCCCCAATGCCTGCCGGCGGACGCGGGCCCGGTGGCTGACGACGCGATCGCCCGTGTGCTCGTCGTCGAAGACGACCGAACGACGGCGGACCTTGTGGCGTTGTACCTCCGCCACGCCGGGTTTCGCGTCGACGTCGAGCACGCTGGCGATCGCGCACTCGTGCGTCTGCGCGACACCGTGTACGACGTGCTGGTGCTCGACGTCATGCTCCCCGGCGCGACGGGCCTCGAGATCTGCCAGCACGTGCGGCAACACGATGGAACCGGCATCATCCTGCTCACCGCGCGCACCGACGAGGCGGACCGCGTGCAGGGACTCGACCTCGGTGCCGACGACTATGTGGCAAAGCCGTTCAGTCCGCGCGAGCTGGTAGCGCGCGTCCGTGCGGTGTTGCGGCGGCGGCCACCAGAATCCAGCCAGACGCTTTCTCGCGGCGACATCGTCATCGATCGGCGCACGCGTGTAGTGACTGTGCGCGGCGATGCGGTCGAGCTAACGCCAAGTGAATTTGCACTGCTCGAAGCATTGGCAAGCCGGCCCGGACTCGTGCGCTCACGCGCGCAATTACTCGAGGTGTTGCCGGGCGAGCGCGGAGACAACCTCGACCGCACCGTCGACGTGCATATCCGAAACCTTCGCCGAAAAATCGAGCTAAGCCCCGCCGAGCCCCGCTACGTACAGACAGTGCTCGGCGCAGGCTATCGTTTCGCCGTTGACGCGTGAACACTGTGACTCGCTCCCTGCGTCTCCGATTTTTTCTTACGACCTGGCCGTTGATTGTTGTTGCGGTTGCGGGCGTCGCGCTCGTCTTTGCCAGATGGACCGATGTCCGTCTCACATCCCGGCAGATCGAAGGACCGGATCCGGTGCGCGCAGAGATGCGACAACGGGCGGATAGCATCGCATCGCGCTGGGCTGCGGGCGAATTGACGGATGCGGAATTGGGCGCGCAACTGCGGTCGATTGCTGCGCGGGATTCCATGGCCATCGTGCTGATCGACGCACACGGCCAGGTGGTCGTGTCGAGCGACCCACACCTGACGGTACGCAGCCCGACCCAGTCGTTGCCTGGGCCCGCGCCACTCCCGTTCATCCGAACTATCGACAATGGCCGCACGGTGGCGCAGTTGTTGGTCACCGTGTCCGGATGGCGAATCCTCGATCACACGGGCACTCCGCGCGCCGTTGCCTACATCCTGCCCATGGCGGAGGCACCGCCCCTTGGCGCCGGTGCATTGCGCGCTGATGCGCGACGTACGCTCTGGATCGCGGCCGGCGTGGCCAGCGTACTCGCGGCGCTCTTGTCGCTTCTGCTTGCTCGGCCGTTAGTCGCGCAGGTCAGCCGGCTTGCCGACGCCGCTACGCGTGTGAGTGCGGGCGATCTTGCGGCAAGACTCACGGTAACGAGTCGCGATGAACTGGGCAGGCTCGAACAGACATTCAATGACATGGCATCAACGCTCGAGCGCGCCGAGGTTCACAAGCGGAACCTGATGCACGACGTTGCGCATGAATTGCGCACGCCGCTCACCAACATCGTTGGGATGCTCGAGGCAATCGAGGACGGGCTTCGCACCGCGGACGACGTCACGCTCGCAACGTTGCGCACGGAAGCGGGCCTCCTCACCTCGCTGGTTGGTGAGCTGCAGGAATTGCATCTCGCGGAAGCAGGCCACCTCGCGTTCGCACTCGACACGGTCGACGTCGTCGCTGAATGCGCCGCCGCGATCGACGCCATGCGCGACGCACCCACCGGAGTTACGCTCATCGGCCCCACGAGCGAAGCGGTATTTGCCACCGCCGACGCACGGCGACTGCGTCAGGTGCTGCGCAACGTGTTGAAGAATGCGCTCACCTATACGCCGGCGGGGGGCCAGGTGCGCATCGATATTGAAACGCGGGGTGACGAAGTGGGCATCCTGGTGCACGACACCGGGCGCGGCATTCCGCCAGAACATCTGCCGCTCGTCTGGGAACGATTCCACCGGGTCGATCCCTCGCGCGATCGCGCCGGCGGCGGTCGTGGACTCGGCCTAGCCATCGTGAAACAATTCGTTGAAGGCATGGGTGGCCGCGTTGCCGTGAGCAGCAGCGAAGGGCACGGCTCGACGTTCGAGATCTGGCTGAAGATGCAGGCCCTTACAACCGAAACAATCGGCTGAACTTCACGAAGAAATGATCGGAGTCACGGATGATCGGCTGGAACTCGAAGCGCCGGTCCGTCAGGGTGTTGCCCTCCGCTGTGGCACCATAGCCGACGAAGAGCACGGTGCCCGGTACCGGCTGGTACGAGAAGAGCAAATCACCGAAGAACGACCGGGTGCGTGATGCAAGAGCCTTTCGGCCATTGATGATGAGCGGAAAGCCCGTGCGCGTCTCGTCTCGCAGATCGTCACGCTCGGACATATCGAGCTCGCCGACGGTGCGCACGAAGATCGACGGCGTAACCTGATACTCGAGTTTCACGCGTGGAATGACGTCGCGACCGACGACGCTGCCGTTGGTACGTCGCTTGAAGTCCTGAAAGTCGTACGAGACATCGAGCCGAAGTCGCGCCGTCGGCCGCAGGTTCAAGGTCGCAGAGAGGTAGCGAATGTCCGCCTGCGCCCACTCGAAGAAATTCTCGTCCTGACCCCAGAGATACAGCAGCGAGCCGCTGAACGTCGAGAAACGCGGTGTGTCGAGCGTCACCACGTAGTCGCGGTTCATGATCCGCGGTGTGCCAATGAATGGAATCGTATCGACGATGGAGCGCGTGGTGCGCTCGATCTGGTAGCCCGCGTAGAGCTGATCGTCGAAGCCGAACGTCTCCCAGTACACCGCGCTCCCAACCTGCCATCCACCCCGCAGTGCGGTGCTCAGGTTGAAGTGATACTTCTTGTCCTGCACATCCCCGCGCCGCTCGAAGTTTGCCGTCTGCCACGTGTCGTCCAACACCAGATCGAGCGTGACGTTGTCGAATGCGCCGCCGCGTGTGCCAAACCACGTCCAGTGATTGTCGAACAGCGCGTGCGTGGTTCCCGTTCGCGCCACGAAGCCGCTCTGCGCGCGAAAGTCGGGTGTGGTACCACCAAGCGCATAACGGAAGCCGAACGTCTTACCGGTTCTATTCAGACTCACGCTCTTGAGGGCGCCGTCAAACGTCTTGCCATTTTGACGTGTGGTACTCGCCGCGTATTGCACGTTCGCGCCGTACAGCTCCGCGAAGACAAGGCGTCCGTCGATGTCGGCGAGCCGGTTGTAGTTGCCGCCCACCTCCTTGTCAGTCACCGCGAGACCTAAGCGCGATTGCCCCGCGATGTCGCGCTGCGCGCGAACGATGTTGTAATACGCGTTGTCACGTCCGGAGACGGACAGCGATGCGTCGTCCATTGCGGAAAGAAATCCAATCGCAGTGCCGGCGGCCTTGCCGCTGAGCTTGACCGCGGCGACCGGCGACGCAATGCGTCGAGTATAGATCAATCCATTCGGCACATTGAACTGCTCGGCGCCCTCGAGAAAGAACGGGCGCTTTTCGGGAAAGAAGAGCGCCAGCCGCGGATCCTGGATGAAGCGACCTGCGTCGGACTCGACCTCCGCAAAATCAGGATGTGCCGTGCCGCTCAGCGTCACGTTGTTCGTGATCCCCCAGCGTGCACTCGCGCCGAGTTGCGGCCGAGCCTTGTCGTAGGCCCACCCGGCACCGGTGGCGCCGCCGAGTGTCTTTTGCGTGACGACGGGATTCACGTCGAGCACGAGTTCGCGACGGAAGCCGTGCAGCCCTTCGAGTGTGCCGCCCTGCGCAAGGAATGATGGGTTGGCGCGCTTCGCGGGTGCCCAGCTGTCTTCCGCACCGGAATGCTGGATATCGCGCACCACGTTGAAGTCCCACTGCTGCTCGTCGGCCGCCTGATACTTGAGGCTCTTGAGCGGAATACGGATCTCGACCTCGAATCCATAGTCCGTGAGGCGGCCCTTCGACTCGAAGACGAAGTCCTGATTCAGGTCGGGCTGTGCGCGTGCCGACACCGCACCGTTCCACCCGTTCGTGAGCGACTGCCCGCTCTCAGTCAACGCACCGTCCATCTGGACGCCAAACGGATTGACGCCGAACACGAACGCCTGACGCCGGTCGTTGAATGTGCCAAGAAATATCTGGACGTTGTCGTCCGTGAAAATCTTGTCTCGGTCGGCATGCGTTGCGTGAACGGCGCCGTGCGCCTCGTATGCGCGGATGCCAAGATGGATAGCGGTTGGGGAATACCAGATGAGGACATCCGTGGAGTCAGTCGCCGCAATTCCATCCTGCGGAGAAAATTGCGAGAAGCCCGTGATATGTGCGGCCTCGGACCAGACCGGCTCGTCCAACTTCCCGTCAATCACCACGGCCGCGTCGATGCGAGGCGGCCGAACCTTCAACTCGCCGCTGCGGCCGTTGTACGACAAGGCGGCGGCGGCGCGTGTGCCGCCCCCGCTCGCCGTTGTCGGCACCTCCTGAGGCGCCTGCGCGCGCAACGCCGCCGAGTGGAGGATGCATGCGAGCAATAGGGCGGTGGACCGTTCCGGCATATGGAAATCGTGGTGGTTGTAGTTTGACTTTACGTACGCCAAATGCCACCACGGTCTCTTGAACGATGTTGCCTAACGCTCAGTTGGCGGTTGCAACGCTCGCCGCAGCCGGAGTCGCGCTTTGAAGAGACGCGCCTTTGACGTGCCGACGGGCACGCCCATTCGTGCGGCAATTTCGTGATGACGATACCCATCGCGGTCGTGCAGCAGAAATGTTGTGCATTGCACGGCACTCAGGCCGGCGACGGCATTCTGAATATCGATCTGCTCGTCCACGTGAACCTGCATGTGATGCAGCAGCGTTCCATCGAGATAGTGCTGGTGATCGAACTTCTCGCTGCGCGCCCGCGACTTGGCAATGTTGAGGCACGTGTTCGTCGCCACGCGGTAAAGCCACGTGCGAAATGCGGCGCTCCCATCGTAGCTGATACCGCGCGCCGAGAAACGGAGGAACACTTCCTGGACCGCGTCGTCTGCGTCGTCAGGCCCGAGCACCCGATACGCAATCCGTCGCACGAAGGCCGCATGCTCCAGATACAGTCGCTCCAACTCCTGCGACTGCTGCGATTCCACGGACGACACGGGTTACGGGGCCACGTGACGCCGCCACGCATTCAGGCCGTCGTGCAGATACGCCGCGCCCGACCGGCCATGCGTGAGCAGAAATCGTTGATCTTCTTCGCCTGATGCGTCGCGTACGCTGATCTCTGCCCCATCCACCACCTGAGCGCTCTGTACCGCACGGCCTCCGTATCTATAGAAGAGCGAATCGCCCCGTTGAAAGAGGCGCAGTGTGTCACTCCCAGCCACGAAGGTGCCAACCACGTCGGCGAGCTTCACATTGACGCGCGGTGTGCCCTTGGGAGTCTCCTCAGCCTGAAACTTCACCAGCGACTCCAGCACGAGGCGCTCGGCACGCCGAAAAATTGCGCCGTTGCGATTGGCGAGAATGATGACAGCAACGTGCTGCTCCGGAGCCATCGACAGCACGGCGCCGGAACCAACACGGAAACCGTAGTGCGTCATGAGCATCACACCGTGATCTCGGCAGATCGAGAGACCAAAGCTGTAGCCGCATGCATCACCATCGGATCCCGGTACGCCAGTCTGCGCGTGAGTGACGTCGCCCACGGCTGCTTCGCCAAGTGCCTGGCGCCCATCGATTCGCCCCTGATTCATCACGGCCATTGCGAGCCGCGCCAGTTCCGTTGCGCTCGAGAACAGCGAACCGGAGGGCCATGTACTCGCGTCATCAGGATACGGACGGAGCACACTCGCCTTTCCATCGACAACGCGATGATCGAGCGCGAACGGGTACGTCATTGCCAGCAGCGGACGAAAGGTCGACCGCGTCATACCAAGCGGGCCGATTACTTCCGACTGTACGACGTCCGCGTACCTTCTGCCGCTCACATGCTCGATCACATGACCGGCAAGCCAGTAGCCTGGACCGGAGTACGAGTAGATGTCACCGGGTGGCGCGAATACATGTTCGCTTCCCCACCCACGGACTCGCGCTCCCAGCGCACTTTCATCATGTGGGCCATCGTTCGCTGCCTCGGCAACGATGCCCGCGGTGTGATCGAGCAACTGTCGCATCGTGAGCCGGCCGATCGGCGCGGCCAGCCCCTGGACGTACTTCGAGATGGGACGGTCCAGCGAGAGTACGCCACGATGGCTCAACGCCGACGCTGTGAGACCGGTAAACACTTTCGTCACGGAGCCGATGCGGAACAGCGTCGCCGGCGTGACCGCGCCACCATCGTCGATGCTGGCGACACCATAGCCACGACTGAATACGATTTCGTTGTCGCGCACAACGGCGATCGATGCTCCCGGTGCGCCGGACGTCGCCATCTCCTCGTGCATCACGCGGTCGATCGCCGCTGAGTCGATGTGAATCGGCGGCGTTGCGCGAGGTGCAGCGCCCGCTGTCGCAATCCATCGATCCATCTTGGCGCGATAGGATGCGAGTGAGATGGTGCCGTCGCGAATGACCTCGCGGTTGAATGTGCGCGCGTCGAATGCGGCGGCGAGTGCGTGCGACGCCTGCGCGCGTGACGCCACGAATTCGTTGTACCCGATGAAGTAAGTCGCCAGTTGCCCTGGTGTGGCGGCGTGGCGGTCGGCGTACGCATCCGCCGCACCCTGCGGACGTCCGGCCAGCGTCATCATGCTGTCGATCAGCATGGCGCGCGTCCATCCGTGCTTGTGAAAGCCGATGTCGAGGTAGCACGCCATCGCAACATCGGCGAGGTGGACCAGGTAGCCGAGTCGTTCGAGGTCCGTGCGGTACAACCCCATTTCGTCGGCAAGC
Organism: Gemmatimonadales bacterium; assembly: GCA_038323865.1. Classification (GTDB taxonomy): domain Bacteria; phylum Gemmatimonadota; class Gemmatimonadetes; order Gemmatimonadales; family Gemmatimonadaceae; genus AG11. Next base: position 954 of record JBBQHJ010000185.1, on the reverse strand, counting down.
TGTTCCGAATAGATGCCCCATCCTTCAACGAATCCCCCGAAGAACAACGAGCGCAACACCGGATGTACCAGAGGCGCACGCAACTCCGCGATATGCTGGAGGTGATGCCCCGGATACGCTTCGTGCGCCACCGCGTCGGCGACAGACATCATGTCCGTCCGCCCGAGGTTCACGAGAAACTGCGCCGGCCGCGTGCCATCGGCGCTCGCGCGCAGGTATGACGGGGGAACTCCGCTGCGCTCCTGCGCCGTCGGATATGCGACGACTTCCAGCGACTCCGGGTCGAACCCCGCCACGACTCGATCGATGAGATGCGATGCACGAGTCGTCATCTCTCGATAGGCAGACAGGATTGTATCGCGCGACGTGAACGTGAAGCCATCGCCCACACGCAGCGCACGGATGGCGCTCACCGGATCCGCCGCGCCGGTCACTTTCATTGCGAGCGGCGCGAGCTGGCGAACCACCCGATCGAACTCCTCGCGCGCCGCCATCATCATGGAATCCGCGTTCACGGCAATGGACGCTTGCGCGCGCAACGAGGACTCATAGCACGCCGCGCCGGACGGCATGCGGCTCATTGCACCATCGGGCCTCGCGCGCCGAGCGTAGTCAGTCGTAAGGAATCGCTGATAGGCGGTGGCCGCGGGATAGATCGAGTCCACTAGCAGATCGCGCCACGCCGCGCGGAAGGATGCCGACGTATCCCGCTGTGCGGGCTGATACAACGCGGAGTGTTCAACATCAGGTGGCGTGAGCTCCGCGATCTGTTCTGCGAGTCGTGCCGCCACCGCCTTCGACATCGTATAGTCCGAATCGAGCCCACGCTGCAGGAGCGCGCGCTCGTCGCGAATGACGCGGGGTAGACGCTGAAACAAGGCAAGCGCTGCGGCGCGATCGGATTCCGAAGCCACGGGGAGACGTCGCGCGTAATTCAGCGCCGCCACATGCCAT
>JBBQHJ010000184.1:0-9536 GCA_038323865.1 Gemmatimonadales bacterium | reverse complement strand
TGTTAGCACCGGCGTGAAATTGCGCAGATTCACCGGCGAGAATTGCACACTCGGAGCCCCCGCCTGCCGGCGGATGCTCTGAGCCCAGGAGTGGGCACCCGTCCGGCCCCGTTGGCACATTCGCCTCCCTCCTGCTCAGAGGCGAGGCACCGTGTACGGATGGGATACCCTCGTGTTACTGCAACATCTTCTCGATGATGGCCTCTCGAAACTCGCCATCGCCCAGCGCCTCGGCGTCAGCCGGCGTGTGGTGCACTACTGGATCGCGACCGGCCAGCTGACCCGCGATCTCAGCGCAGCCACTCCGCGTCGCTCTTCGCCTCGCGCGACGCAGCTCGATCCGTATCAGGCGATCATCACCGCACGGCTCACGTCGTATCCCGAGCTTTCGGCGGTGCGGCTCTTTGACGAAGTCCGCGCCGCGGGCTATCCGGGCGGCATTACCCAGGTGCGGGAGTATGTCGCCCGCGTTCGGCCGCAGCCGGTCCCCGATCCGGTCGTGCGGTACGAGACCGCGCCCGGTCATCAGGCCCAAGTGGATTTCGCCGAGTTCCGATTGCCATGGGGCAAACGCTACGCCCTCGTCGTGGTGCTTGGGTACTCGCGCCTGCTGTGGATCAAGTTCTATCCGCGTCAGACGATGGCCACGGTCGTGAGTGGCCTGGAAGAGGCCTTCGCGTATTTCGGTGGGGTCCCGACGGAGCTCCTCTTCGATCAGATGAAGGCCGTCATCCTCGAGGACCAGCGCGCGGATGGCGGGCGGCTGCTCGAAAATCCGGAGTTCCTCCGCTTCGCCGCCCACTGGGGCTTTCGGATTCGTGCTTGTCGGCCCTATCGCGCCAAGACCAAAGGCAAGGTCGAGCGCCCGATCCGCTACGTGCGGGGCAATTTCTTTTACGGGCGCGAGTTCATCGGCGATGCGGATCTCGAGGATCAGCGCCAGCGCTGGCTGGAGGACGTGGCAAACGCCCGCACGCACCGCACGACCGACGCGGTGCCCCGCATGCGGTTTGAAACCGACGAGCGGACGCATCTCCAGCTGCTTGCTGCGCGCGCGTATCGGCCGCTCGTCCTGCCCGCGGACCGCACGACGCGCCGCACCACGCCCCACCTGCTCGCGCCGACGGTGCCCAGTGTGGTCGTCGAGCAGCGGGAGCTGGCTTCGTATCAGCAGCTCGCCGAGGCGGTGGCCGGATGAAGGGAACTCCCTCGCTCCGCGATCAGTTACGTGGGCAACTCGCCGATCTCAAGATGCCGGGGGCGCTCGAAGCGCTCGACGAGATCCTGAGTGGCCTGGATGGCGGCACCCTCAAAGCCCCGGCCGCGTTGGCGGCGTTGCTCGCCGCGCAGATCGCGCTCCGCAATCATCGGCGGCTCGACGCCGCGATGCGCTCGTCCCGCTTGCCCGCCGTGAAGACGCTTGCCGACTTCGATTTCTCCTTTCAGCCGTCCGTGAAACGTGAGCAACTCGAGAGCCTCCATACCCTGGGCTTTCTCGAGCGCAAAGAGAATGTCGTCTTCCTCGGGCCGCCCGGCGTCGGCAAGACGCATCTCGCCATCAGCCTCGCCATCGCGGCGGCGGAGAGTGGACGCCGCGTGTACTACGGCACGCTGGGCGATCTCATCACGTCGCTCGAAGAGGCGAGTCAGGCGGGCCGTCTGCTCCATCGCATGAAGACACTCACCTTTCCGTCGCTCCTGATCGTCGATGAGATCGGCTATCTCCCGATCAGTCGCACGGGCGCGATGCTCTTCTTTCAGCTGATGTCCCGGCGATACGAACACGCCTCCACCGTCCTGACCTCGAACAAGGGATTTGAGGAGTGGGGCGAGATTTTCGGCGACGACGTGATGGCGGCGGCCCTGATCGACCGGCTCCTCCACCACTGTCACATCGTCAACATCCGGGGCAACAGCTTCCGAATGCGGCACCACACCGACCTGCACCGCGCGCTCGGGACCCAGCGCCAGTCCACCACCCGTGATACCCGGAAGCCATCCCGATCACGCGGGAAGGAGGCCACTGCGACCTAACCACCTCGCACCCCACCGAGTGTGCAATTCTCGCCGGTGAAAGTGCGCAATTCTATTCCGGTGTTGACAAGTCGCATAGCAAGCCGCTTGTTTAGAACCAGCGCGACCGAAGCAGGGATAAGGCGAGCTAGCGCATCCCTTAACAGAGAATGTGGTGGAGATAAGTGGCTGCCCTTTAGCGCGACAAGCCCACGTTCTTCAAGAGCACGCAAGGAACGAAGTAGAGCTAACTCGTCGAGTTCAGCAATAGCCTGCGCGCGAGCCAGCGTTGTAAGCGGGCCAAGCAGAATCGAAACCTCGAGAAGTGTCTTGGCGTCGCCGTCCAGCGAGTAGTACGAACTCGCTGCCAACGAGGCGATATCCATGGCAGCGCTAAGCGGCACATCCGGCATCGGATCCTTCCGCGAAAGGGCGAACAAGTAGAAAGGACTGCCCGCTGCCTGTTCCAGGCAGCCCTCGAATTGTGCAGTATCCCATCGATGATGTTGGGTAAGGTCCCGCAGCAATTCGCGACTCTCCGCATCGCCTAACGGAGAAAGTGTCTGCGAACTGACTCGATCACTCGGCGACACGAGTTCGCGCGCCGACTCCTGAGGCCGACAACAGGCCAAAACCAGCGTGCGAGCCTTGTTGTTGGCCGTGATCAGTCCGCGAAGCAGCGCCGTCGAACTGCGGTCGAGCAAGTGTGCGTCATCAACCACAATCAGCAGCGGAGCTTCCTCCGAAACCGCCTCGACCAAGTCGGCGAGGGCATCGTGCATCTCGGACCGCAGCTGCTCTGGTGTGTAATGTTCAAATTCACCATGCTCTTCGCCGGCGCCGGTGGGGCGCAGGCGCTCAAGAATCGCAAGATGGCTCGGCTTTGTGCCGAGGCTCCCGCGGCGATTGCGCAGATCCGGGAGGATGTGCGCGAACAAGGCGAGCGGATACGGCCTCGCGAGTGGATCGCATCTATATGTGAGCACTGTGCCGCCACGCATCCGCACGACCGACGCGAATTCGTCCGACAGACGCGTCTTGCCGATCCCAGGCGGGCCGATGACGGAGGCCAATCGCGCCCCGCCGCTCTGCGCATCGATCCATGCTTGATTGAGCGCAGCGAGTGGCTTCCCACGTCCTCGCATGCGAGGAGGCGTGGACGAGGTAACCGGTCGGGCAATTCGTGCTTTCAGCGCTCGCGCGTCTCTCGCCTGTGCCTCGGATGACGCATGACTTAGCAGTACATCGAGAGACTCCGTCGCCTCCGTATTGCGGCCCAACATGAAGAGCGCCTCGGCATGGAGCAGCCGCCAGTCTCCGTCGGGCGCGCCAAGGTTGCCGAGCAGCTGCGCTGTCTTGGTGGTGTTCACCCAATCGCCACTCGCGCTGAGCGCGCGCGCGTCATTCAAGAGCACATGACGAATCTTGGCGCTCAGCGCGATACGTTGGGCGTCGAGCCAATCGAGAAACGTGGTCGGAAGCTTGGGGTGCCAGCCGGGGACCGGGGACGATCCGGCAACACTGAGCTCGGATCGTTCAACGGCGGAGAGACCGTTGAATGAATCAAGAGCGTCCGTAACGGACACGCCGTCGAGCGCCAGCAGTCCCGCGGTGTCCGTAACCTCCAGTCCCATACGGCGCAGCCGATACAGGAGCTGCCGCAAGTTGTGTGCGGCCTCCTGATCGGGAACGTCCTCCTCGAACAGCATGGACTCGAGCGAGCGCCGCGACTTGGGCTTGCCGCGATCAAACGTAAGGAGAAGTATCAGGGCAACCAGGCGCGAAGCAGCACTCGTAAGGCGCTGACCCGGCCATTCGACCGCGGTATCGCCCACGATGTTCAGGGTGACCGGAATCATCGAGACCTGCGTGAGAGTGCCCATTGGCATGCGCAATACTTGCCGGGGCACGTCATTTCTGCGTCACACGGCCGGCGTCGGCCCTAAGAGGCACCCCAACTATTCGACCGCGAGCGCACGCGCGCCAGTCTTGCGACTGCGCTTCGCGTGACGTAGGCCCGGTCGCGTCGAGTTGGTGTTGGCGTGCCTTGGCGGCCAGGAAAAAAGTCACACTGGCGCACCTCACCCGCCGCTCCAGCGCACTTCGCGAATTGGAGGGCAATCTACGCGCGCATTAGCGCGCGCGGATGCGAGTGATCAGCCGTCGCGCGAAGCAGCGCGCGCCGTGGCTGGCGTCGCTGTCAACGTGCGAGGAGAATTGAGAAGTCCCTCGAGCTCGCTATCGGTCAGCGTTAGCCAATCGGCAGGATACGTCGCCAGCCTGCGACGCTCAAGCGCGCTGATAAAGCAAAGCCATCCATCGGCAAACTCGCCACGGATATCCAAAGCCGCTTTCGGAATTACGCTCGGCCTGATCTCAATGACCTGCCACGCGGTGCCCCGACTATCGCGGATCTCCCTCAACGCCATGCAGCGAACGTAGTGCACGTCGCAGACCGTGCAGCGGACATCATGCACATTTGAATGTAAAGTCGGCAGAGGTGAGCTTCGCTGCGACCGGCACTTACTTCAATTCTGCCGCCTCAGCTGCTCAGTCCCTTCACGAGTGACACAGCCGTAACACCCTCGGCCTCTGCCTGGAAGTTGAGCACCACGCGGTGTGCAAGCACTGACGATGCCATCGCATTCACATCCTCCATGTCCGGCATTGCGCGCCCATCCATGGCCGCGCGAGCCTTGGCGCCGAGTATGAGGTACTGCGACGCGCGCGGGCCGGCGCCCCAGCTCACGTACTTCTTCACTGCTGGTGAGGCTTCGGCCGAATCGGGACGCGTAGATCTTGCGAGCTTTACAGCATGGCTAACGATGCTCGGCGCCGCGGGCAAACGGCGGACGAGATGGAGAAGGTCCTGAAGCTCAGGGCCCGTAAGAACAGGCTTTACAGAAACCGTGCGATCGCTCGTCGTCTCGAGGACGATCCGCTCTTCTTCTTCGCGGCTCGGATAGCCGACCGTGAGCTGGAGCATGAAGCGATCAAGCTGCGCTTCAGGCAGCGGATACGTGCCTTCCTGCTCGATGGGGTTCTGCGTGGCCAGCACGAAGAAGGGCTCGGGTAGCTTGTGCGTCTGTCCCGCCGCCGTGACAGCGTGCTCCTGCATGGCCTGAAGCAGGGCAGCCTGCGTCTTCGGTGGCGCCCGGTTGATTTCATCGGCGAGAACGATGTTCGCGAAGACAGGACCCTGAACGAACTTGAAGAACCGGCGACCCGTGGTGTGGTCCTCTTCCAGGAGCTCGGTGCCCGTGATGTCGCTGGGCATGAGATCCGGCGTGAACTGCACACGCGAGAAGTGAAGATCGAGCGCCTCGGCGACGGTCTGGACAAGGAGCGTCTTGGCGAGGCCAGGTACACCAACGAGCAGCGCGTGGCCACCGGCAAGAATGGCGGCGACGAGATTATCCACCACCTCGCGCTGGCCGACGATGCGCATGGCGATCTGCTCGTTAAGCGCCTTACGGGCAATCGCAAGCTTCTCGAGGAGCTCGAGGTCGCGGCTATCGTCGCGCGTGGAACCGATTTTGAGAGAACTCGACACGTGGGAGTGGCTGGGACGTACCGTGAGACAATGGAAGACCGAGGAAGGTTACCGCGTGGCGGGGCTGCAGAGAAGTTTCCCGCGACCGATATTAGGCGTCGGACCATGAGAACATGAACACTTCGTCCGAACTGCCCATAGCTGCCGGTCCACGCACCCACAGAATTGTTCGTGTGGACTACGTGGTCAGGGTGACTACGTTCCCGCTCTACCTTTTGCTGTACGGCACCCGCTTGGTGCCCGAAGGTGCCGGGCCGTGGACGTGGGCGCTGTTTCTCTGGTACCTGCTGGCCTGGCCACATGTGGCGCGGTGGATTGCCATGCGGAGCGCCGATTCCAAGGCCGCGGAGCTGCGCAATCTCCTCATCGACTCGTTCATTATTGGGACGGCGGTGCCGCTCACCTGGTTCTGCCTTTGGCCCAATGCGGCCGGATTCCTCGGAATCCATGCCGGCAACGTGCTGAATGGCGGACTACGTCAGTCCCTCAAGGGCATCGTGCTCTTTCTGCTTGGCACCGCGCTGATGACGCTCGTGGCCGGGTTGCATGTGGAGGTGCTCGGCGCCTCACTGCTGACGCAGGCGCTCAGCTTTGCGGTGATTGCGGCATTCACGACGGTGTTCAGCTATTACACGTTCACGCAGTCGCGCGACGTGATCAACCGCGGCCGCCAGATCCGCCAGCAGGCCGCGCAGATCGAGGAGAAGAGATCGGAACTGGAACATGCGCTCGATCTGGCCGAGGCGGCCAATGCGGCCAAGGGAAATTTCCTTGCGAATATGAGTCACGAGCTGCGCACGCCGCTCAACTCCATCATCGGCTTCGCGAATATCCTAAGGAAGAATGCGGGCGGAACCCTCGCGACGCGCGAGTTGAACTATCTCGAGCGCATCACCACGAACGGCTCGCATTTGTTGATGTTGATCAATGGTGTGCTCGATCTCTCGAAGATCGATGCGCAGCAGATGCAGCTGGACCTTACGGACGTGGACGTGAGTACACTCCTGCACGAAACCTTGGGCGAACTGGAGCCACAGGCTGAAGCGCGTGGTGTACGGCTGGTCGGTGAGATTCCCGAGCTGGCGCCGGCGCACACTGACCGAGCGCGGCTCAAGCAGATCGTGCTCAACCTGCTCGGCAACGCGATTAAGTTCACGCACGAGGGCAGCGTGACGCTACGCGCGGTGTCGGATCCGTTGACGCTGATGCCGATGCGCATCGACGTCATCGATACGGGCATCGGCATCGCGCCGGAGCGGATGGAGGCGATTTTCCAGCCGTTTCAGCAGGAAGAAGCGACGACGTCGCGCAAGTATGGTGGCACCGGGTTGGGTCTCACGATCACGCGATCGCTGGCGCACCTGATGGGGTGGGAAATCGAGGTGCAGAGCGAGGTCGGCGTGGGCTCGACGTTCAGCGTCGTGATGAATGTGAAGCCTGGTGGTCCGCCGGCGTTTACGACGGACGAATACAAGTCGATGATGGCTGTGCGTGCAGCAGGCTTGACCGACTAACAGCAGAAGCAGGCCCTAGTAGCCGGAACCCGTCCCGCCAACAGCCTGCTCCGGCAGGGGCTTGAGCTCATACAGCACATCCAGCCCGGTTGGAATGAGCGCCTGGATGAGGCGCAGGAAACCATCGTTTCCGAGGTTCGCCTCGAGCCTGACGTCCTCGAGGTAGTCAGAGATACCGTGCAGCTTGAGGCCCTCGATGGTGTAGTGTCCGCGATCGAAGTAGCGGAAGACTCCCACGGGTACTCCCGCTTGTCTCGATTCGATGAGCGCAACCTGCCGGTAGCCACCTTTGCCATCCAGGACCAGTGAGTCCGCGAGAATGTTGACCAGTATGGTTTCCACGCCTTGGCCGAAGTGATCGATCAGGGCGGGTGGTGGCGCGCCATTGGCGGTGCGCAATACGAAGACCATCTGCGCTGGAACGGCTGGTGTCGTGCCTGTCACGGTCACCACACCGGTCATGCCCGGGTGTACGTGACAGTTGTACCGGTAGGTGCCCGAGGTGGTGAACTTGCGCTTGAAGACGGCGTTCGTGTTCCGCCCTTCGATGTCCGCCGGCGCGCCGGCGGTTGGATCGAAAAACACGTTATGCGGTACGCTGCCGAAGGCGAACGTAACGGTATCGCCGACCTTCACGGTCAGTGCCTGTGGCGTGAAGGTGAGTGCTGGTGTCGCATCGACTTGCAGACTGGTGGTGGGTGGCTGCTCGATCGGTAGCGTGCCGTAGCTGTCGCTGCTGCACGCCGCGAGCCCAGCCATGAGCAACGCCATGCGCGACGCTCGGCTGGAGAATATGCGAAGTTGGGTTTGCATTGCCTTGCTCGTGGTTGAGTTGTCGTGTTACTGGTGGTTCGTCCGCTCGGCGCTATTCGCCTTCCGTGACTTCGTAGATCTCGTCCGGCACGAGACCGTGTGCCTCGCGGTGTGCTTCGACCGGCGATAGCGCGTCATCAGCGCGAATGAGGCAGAACACCTTTCCGGCCTTTTCGTCCACCCAGTACTTCACAAATTCGACACCGTGCTTGTGCTGGACCTTGAGGTCCTCGGCATGCGCGCCGGCGACGGCATCAGCGGTCGCACCAGCGATGGTGTGCACATCCATGTAGAGCTTCTTCATTGCGCTTGTCCTTTAATGGAATGAGCGCCAGCAGCGTATGGATACGTTGCGTAGCGTATTACCAGGCGGGTCTCCTGTTGCCTGTGTACACGCTGAGTCATGGCAGAACCGGACATCCCTTTGCTCCGCCACGCAGCGGAGCGCGATGGGCAGTGCTTCCCGGAGGGAGGTCCGCGCCGATACCGGATCGTCGTGCCCAAGCTCTTGGGGCGTGTCGCCTGCCGGTTGCTCATTCAACATGAGCCCTGAACAGGACGCTTCGTCAAACAGCAGTTCGACGAAGGGCTGAAGGGTCTCCGGCCGAGGCGTGTGACACGCCGAAGATGGACGTCGATTGCCAGTCGCGTACATCTCACGCATGCGGTGGAAGGACCGCTACGGCGATGGAAACGGAACGTTACTCTGACTCCTGGCTGCGGCGGTGCCATGCACGTACGACGGGCTTAGTCGTACGAGGGCGCGCGCTGAACGCGGGAGGAGCTTGGTGAGAATGGCGCGACGAGCGGTCCACGGCTCGCTCTTCAAGTCACGTTTAGCCAGCGAGAGAATGTCGAACACGGCGAAGCCGCTGCTTCCGCCCTGTTGAAGTGCCTGGAAGCGCAGGGGCTTTCCTGCGCTATCAAGCGCGATCAACTCGCCGTCGAGCACCATGTCCTTAAGCGGCTCAAGTGCCGCAGTTACCTCAGGAAACTGGTGCGCCTTATCGATCCCGTTGCGAGGATGCACGCGGCGGAAGTGTTCCCGCCGGCGACGCGAGCATTGCGACTGGTATTGGTCTCATTGAGGTACGGTGCCCCTTGGCTCCGCTCCGGGCGACAAGCTTATGCAGTCTTGCGCTTGCGCGCTGCTTTTAGGCCTTCGTTGGTTTCTCTGCCTTCGCCGATTCTTCGAGTGCATCGCGCAATAGCGCGTAAGCCCTGTCGCCACCTTCACGCGGCAGGAGGAGAAACGTGGATGCTCGTTTTCGCCTGTGCCGTGTGTGATGCGCTCATGAGGGCGCCCGTCGCCACGTAGCTGCCCTCGTTTACTGGCTGCCAGGCGGCGGTGAACGTAAGCGTTGCACCGGGCGCGAGGGCCTGCGAGCTCAGCGCCTGCGTGTACATCATTCCGTCGCCCGAGCGCCAGATCAGTTCACCGGTGCTGGAATCCAGGATGGTGAATTCGAAGTGCTTGCCACTCGTGAACGCGATCACCGCCTGGGTGGCGGCAGAGTTGGTGATGGTCAACGTCAGTTTGACGAGACTGTCGACGTTGGCGGTCAGCGTGGCGTGCAGCGACACCTAGCGGAGAACGAACTCCGAGCGCTGGCTGATGGGGTAGTTGCTGCTGCGCAGTGTGG